>JAGCGK010000179.1 GCA_017649645.1 Clostridiales bacterium
GACATAAGCCATTCTTCAACGGTTATCGTCCACAGTTCTACTTCAGAACAACAGACGTTACAGGTGTTGTACACCTCCCAGAGGGAACAGAAATGTGTATGCCTGGTGACCACGTAACAATCTCCGTTGAGCTTATCACACCTATCGCTATGGAGCAGGGTCTTAAGTTCGCTATCCGTGAGGGTGGTCATACAGTTGGTGCTGGTACAGTTTCCACAATCGTTGAGTAATCTTTACTGATTATTGAATGAAATTAACAGAGGTTGTCTTCGGACAACCTCTTTTTTTTTCGAAAAAAGATATAATTGATATTGGGGAGAACGGAGGTTAAAGCCATGAAAGATAAGAAGACCATTGTTTCCTTGATACTGTCGGTCATTGCGGTCGTTGCATTTATCTATTCGTATTTCGCGGATGAGTACTGGGCTTTCATCGCGGCAGTGGGACTTAGCTTTATCGTTTATTCGATCATGTTCTTTCTCGCGGACAGGAAAAAGGGAGAAAGCAAGCTTAAGATCACCTTGATCGCAATGGCGGTGATCGGTGTCTATCTGATGGTCACGAGCCTTTTGTGGGGCATCGGACCGGATGACATTAGCGATTGGATCAACGACCGGATGTGGTCTTTTATATTCCTGACAGTCACTTTTATAGGGATCACGCTGATGATTGCAAGTCTGGATCTCGTATTATCCAGAAAGAGAATGTGCGATCTAAAAGTCGTTGCCGAGTGCGTGGAACTATCTGAGAAATATGACGGTGAGCGCAAGGTGTCTACCTATTCTCCGGTCTGGGAGTTCTACCATGACGGCGAGATGAAAAGGATTCAAAGGGAGTTTTATACCAATGTCAAAAAATGGCTCCCTGAAGTGGGCGAGAAGAGAACGCTCCATATTAATTCGGTGACTTTTGATGACTATTATGAGGATAAACCGTCTGATGCATCAAGCAAGGTATTCCTCTTCATAGGACTGGGATTCACGGTGATCGGAATATTTGCTACGGTGATCGCGATATTATTCATACAATGACAAGGGCTGCTAAGGCAGCCTTTATTAATTCGAAAACTCAAAACTTCATAAAATCTTAAGGACTTTGCTTATATCATCTTAATCGGGGTATGGGTAGAATAGAGGTACATAAGGAGGAGAAGCCATGGCAAACATTCTTATATGCGACGATGAACGGGATATTGTTAACGCGCTCAAGATATATCTCAATGATCCCGATTACGTGCTTTTCGAGGCGCACAACGGAAAGGAAGCCGTTGATATCGTACGAGATGAGGAAATACATCTGGTCCTGCTGGATATAATGATGCCGGTTATGGACGGAATACAGGCAATGTCGCATATAAGAGAAACGAGTAACGTCCCCATAATCCTCCTTACTGCGAAAAGCGAAGATGCTGATAAGGTACTGGGCTTAAACGTCGGAGCGGATGACTATATAACAAAACCCTTCAGCCCGCTCGAGGTTTGTGCCAGAGTAAGATCGCAGCTTCGCAGATACCTAAGTCTCGGCGCCGGCGCCACGAAGACTTCGGTTGTGCTCACGATAGGTGGTCTGGAACTTGACGATGATTCGAAGACCGTGACCTTGGACGGCGAGCCGATATCTCTCACAAAGAAAGAGTTTGAGATACTTAAGCTCCTGATGGAAAACCCGAACAGGGTGTTTTCGCCGAAAGAGATCTATAGTAAGGTCTGGAACGAAGATCCGATAGGAACGGACAATACCGTGGCGGTTCACATAAGACACTTAAGAGAGAAGACTGAGATCAATCCCGCAGAGCCGAGATACATAAAGGTTGTTTTCGGTCAGGGATATAAGATCCAGAAGGGAAAGTGAAATGAAAAACTTTTTTAGGACATTTGTGGGAAAAGGAATCCTTTATACCGCTTTTATCCTGTCAACGCTGATGCTCCTGGCTTCGGTTGGCGGAGCAGGCTATATGATCTTCAGCGAATATTACAGGCACAGCGAAGAAGATCTGAGGAAGATCGAGTTGGAAAGATATGCCGCTAACCATCTGGAGTCGGCGTTCTATAACTGGTTCAATTTCGATACGGGCAAGCTGGATGGCGGGATGATAGCCGATGACGGCAACTTTCTTTACAGGATAACGGATGAGAACGAAAACGTTATACTAACGACTTATCACGAGCCTTCAGAGTATACGTACAAGAGGTATATTACCGTTATTCCGAATAACAGCGTTGATATTAATGTTACCGAGATGAGCAGATATGAAGTTACCAGTCATTCGGACACCATCGAGACATACGAGGAACTGAAGAAGCTCAACGATAAGCAGGAATTGTATGTGCTCGAGGGCGGACTGAATCCGCAACTTAACTATATTGACGATTTCTATCTGTTCATTAATCTTCACCATACGCTTTATTCTTTGAGATATGGGATCTACTTTATCGGGATACTGTCATTCGCGATTATGATCGTCTCCTTTGTCGCTTTGATGTGCGTATCCGGAAGACGACCTAAGAAAGAAGAGATCGTACCGTGGTACTTCCATAAAGTCCCGTATGAACTGCTGATAGCACCGTTTATATTATCTTTCTTTATCGCAGCTGCAGGTTCCAACGGAGACGGAGAGGTAGTAGCAGTTATAATGGGAATCATGTCCCTGTTCTTCCCGCTGCTGTGCATGAGTACTGCTGTAAGGATCAAGACTCATACCCTTATCAAAAACACCATCGCTTACAAAGTACTCGCGCTTTGCTGGAAGGGTATCTGCGCTGTTGCCAAGAACATGAAGTTCCTTTATAAGGTCTTCATCGCACTGTTCGTTCTGATGTTCTTCTGGCTCATCTTGTTAGCCGCACACGACAGAGAAGTAAATGCATTCTTCTTCGTTATGACAGGAATCTTTGTTATTCCGTTTATCATCTTTGTTGCTCTTCAGATCAATAAGCTCAAGAAGGGCGCCAAGGAACTGGCATCAGGAAACTTTGATCATGTGATCGATACAAAGTGGATGCTGCCTGAGATCAGGAAGCACGCGGAAGACTTAAACAATATTGCTGAAGGCCAGAAGATCGCCGTTGCCGAGAAGGTAAAAAGCGAGAGGATGAAGACTGAACTTATCACAAACGTTTCTCACGACATCAAGACTCCTCTTACATCTATTATCAATTATGCCGATCTCATTTCCAAAGAGGAGACGACCAGTGAGAAGGGAAAAGAGTATTCTGAAGTTTTGGTAAGACAGTCGGTAAGACTTAAGACGCTTTTGGAAGATCTCGTTGAGGCGTCGAAGGCTTCCACCGGAAACCTGGAAGTCGATCTTCAGCCGTGTGACGCACAGGTTTTCGTAACACAGTGCGCAGGCGAGTTTGAAGAGAAGATGAGCAATGCGAACCTCACACTCGTAACGAACGTTCCTGAGCAGTCCATAAGGATCATGGCTGACGGCAGAAGGATGCAGAGGGTTTTCGATAATCTCCTTAATAATGCCTGTAAGTATTCGCTTCCGGGAACCAGGGTTTATGTGGATCTTCAGGACAACGGAACAGATGCGGTGTTCATCTTCAAGAACACGTCAAAGGAGCCGCTCAACATGTCGGAAGAGGAACTTATGGAGAGATTCACCAGAGGCGATTCCTCCAGAAACACCGAAGGCAGCGGCCTCGGATTATCCATCGCGGGCAACCTCGCGGAACTTCAGAAGGGAACGCTGAGACTTTCCACGGACGGAGACCTTTTTAAGGCAACTCTGACCTTTCCGAAAATATAATTTACTCCTATTCACCACTGCAAGACCGATCTGAGACTTCCCCTGTCTCAGGCGGTTTTGTCTTGTGCAAATAAACAAGTTGATTTTTCCGCCATTTAGAGTATATTCATAAAGGACTATTTTCGAAAAAGGAGAAAAGCATGGGTAATGATGGCGGCTCCCGTATGGAGATCAATTTTGCCAAGCGTATCGTAGTCAAAGTCGGTACTTCTACGATCACTTATGAGACAGGCCGTATGAACCACGGCAATATTGACAGGCTCTGCCGTGCCATCGCTGACCTTATGAATGCGGGTAAGGAAGTTGTACTCGTAACATCAGGCGCGATCGGTGTTGGTATAGGATGCCTTAATCTCCCCGAAAAGCCCACGTCCATCCGTGAGAAGCAGGCAATCGCTTCGGTTGGTCAGTGCGAGCTCATGAATGCTTACATGAGAAGCTTTGCCGAGTATTCTTATGCCTGCGGTCAGATCCTCCTTACTAAGGACGACCTTCTCGATAATCTCACGAAGTCCAATATCAACAACACATTCGAGGCTCTCTTGGAAAAGAGGATCATTCCTGTAGTTAACGAGAATGACTCCGTTTCCACAGCCGAGATCCTTCATAACGGAACATTCGGTGATAACGATACATTGTCTGCTCAGGTTGCGACTCTCGTAAACGCAGACCTTCTTATCATCCTTTCCGATATCAACGGTCTTTATGACGACAACCCGCGTGAGAATCCTGATGCCAAGAGGATCTCTTATGTTGAGGAGATCACTGACGAGATGCTCCAGTCTTCCACAGGCGCAGGTTCCAAGCTCGGCACAGGCGGAATGTTTACCAAGCTTACAGCTATGCAGAAGGTTACATCCCACGGCATCAACGGTGTTATTGCCGAGGGTTCTGATCCTCATGTCTTGGGTAAGATCCTGGATTGCGAGGACATCGGAACATTCTTCCAGTCCAAGGCTCCGGTCATTTAAACCGCGTATTTTTCCAGCATATCGATAAGTATCTGAGCAGCACCCCTGATCGTTTCCGGACAGGGGCGCTTTTTGTAGTACTCCTCTGTTCTCGGTTCAGGGACGAACGTGCCTTCGGCCTTCGTAAGGCCCAGGATCTCGCGGCATATTATGGATCCGTTCTTTGCTCGAAAAAGCTCCGCCGCTTCCTGGACGAGCCTGTAGTTCTCTTTCTTTGCTTCCCGGTCTTCGCCTTCGGTCTGTCCCGCGAAAAGGCCCAGGATCATTATGATCCCCGAGAAAGCTCCGCAGACTTCCCTCATCCTTCCCATGCCGCCGCCGAATGACGCGGACATCCTAAGCGCGATATTCTCGTCCACTCCGAAAAGGTCACAAAAGGAAACAGCTACACTCTGCGAACAGTTGTAGCCTTCCATAAACATCCTCTTAGCCTTGTCGGCACGGTTCTCGCCGTTGCCGTCGACTCTTATCAGATCCTTGTCGATCTCAGCGTATGCCATCCTTAGCCTCCCGGCTGGCCGCCGCCGTCCTGATTATTCGGATCAGGTGTGACCGGCTGTCCGTCAGGACCGATCTCCACTTCAGGAGTAGGTGTCGGCGGAGGTGTATGTATAGGACACGGATCGTCAGGGAGGAGATAACTTCCTTCTACGAAGTAGTCCGTATAGACTGATCCGCTCTCATTACAGTAATCGGTTGCCAGGTAACCCGTACTGCAGACGGTTGCCTGAACGATCGTATCAGGCTTATTGAAATCGAGGCCCGAGCAGTCATCGTGGATCTGTGTCATTATGTTGAACCAGATCTTGATGGCGTTGTTCCTGTCAACGTCAGGGATGACTGTCTGTCTCAATCTGTTATCGTATCCGTACCAGACCGCGCAGGCATAATACGGAGTATAACCGCAGAACCACTTATCGAGGTTATCATCAGTCGTACCTGTCTTACCTGCTGCAGGGATAACTTCACCGTTTGAATTAACGATCTGCTGAGCATTACTTGAAGCAGTACCGTATTCGATAACGTCCTCGAGCATATCAGTCATAAGGAATGATGTCTCCTGCGAGAAAACCCTGTACTTAGGAGGGTTGCACTCAAGGATTACGTTGTTGCTCGAATCGATTACCTTTGTATATGCATAAGGCTGTGTGTATGTGCCTTCAGCTGCGAGCGTATTATAAGCGCCAGCCATCTCGAGTGGTGTCATACCGACTGTGAACGCGCCGATAGCCTGAGCCGGATAATATCCGTCATCCAGTCTGTCGATACCCATTCTGGATAAGAACCACAGAGCTGTCTCACCCGTGACATCGTTCCACACCTGAACGGCGATGGTATTCTTGGATCTCGCGACTGCCTGACGTATCGTCATTGTTCCCGCATAAGACCTGTCCGCGTTAAGCGGCCATACCTGATCCGGATTGTTCGGATTAAGATGACATTCGTAGTCGTCGTAGATGGTTGCCGGCGCGATCTTCTGGAGCTGCAGTGCCGGCGCATAGTCTATGAGCGGCTTGATGGATGAACCAGGCGATCTGTTAGCCGATACCGCTCGGTTAAGTCCCAGGTTGACCGTCTTTTCCCCGTAACCGCCCTGCATACCCGCTATGGCGCCTGTCTGTACGTTGATGACGACGATACCCGCCTGAGGTTTCTCAGGAAGATTTACAAGAAGCGACGGGTCGTTTTGGAACAGGCTTTCTGTCATTACGGTCTCATCGAGTACCTCCTGAACGTGCGGCTCCATAGTCGTATAGATGTGATAGCCTCTGTTATAGACGAGGGTAGCTGCAAGTGAAGTGGAGATATTACGCTGCTTACTAAGGTCATTGATGACTTCCTGGATAGCATACTCAGCAAAGTAAGAATTGATGCTTGTTGAAGAATGGGTATCCTTGGACTTGAAAGTCAGCTCTGTATTGAGAGCCTCATCGTATTCGTCCTTGGTGATGGAGCCGAGCTCGTACATTTTCGAGAGGACTATTCTTTGTCTTCTTAAGGCATTACGGCGTCCGGACTCGCGGAGCGGATTGTAGTAGGACGGGCTCTTAGGAAGGCCTGCGAGGAACGCGCACTCTGCGATGTTAAGTTCGCTCGCGTTCTTGCCGAAGTAGTTCTGTGCAGCGGACTGGATGCCTACGTAGTTGTTGCCCATAGGAGCGAGATTGATGTAAAGTTCCATGATCTCATCCTTGGTGAGGTCCTGCTCGAGAGCCATGGCGGAATACCACTCCTGAACCTTACGGGAAGTGGAGTGCTCGTCCTGACCTGTGATGAGCTTAACTGTCTGCTGTGTTATCGTGGAACCGCCGTATGTAGCTGTACCGCCGTTGGCGAGGGCTGAGAGCACGGCGCTTCCGATACGCTTAACGTCGATACCGGAGTGGGTGTAGAAACGCTCGTCCTCGATGGCGATTATAGCTTCGTCGATATATGTGTCCTTTACGTCAGCGAAAGAAACGTAGATCCTGTCAACGTTCTCGCTTCCGACAAGCTTGGCGATCACATTGCCTTCGCTGTCATAAACGAATGAAGTCTGAACATCTTCTGTGTGGGTAAGGTCGCCGATGGAAAGAGGTTCTGCCGTATTAACGTAGCCCAGGAGCATTCCTCCGCCGAATCCGCCGAGGATAAATGCAAGGCATAGAACGAGTACGAGACCGATCTTAAGGATGTCAGATGCGAAACCTATGAACTCCCTGTAGATACTTCTGTCGAAGCCCGACCTTGTCGGTTTGCCCTTGAGAGTTGATCGAAGCTCACTTGCAAGTGCCGTCTTCTCGGGCGGTACCGGCTTGGAGGTTCTCTGCCTGTTGTCCATCTTTTTACCTCTTACTTATAATATTAGATAACTATTTTACCACTTTTCGAAAAGGACATTACAAATAATCGTAAATTGCCACAAAGTGCTACAATAGAGTGAAGTTCGAATCGGAGGCCCCCATGGAAAAGATCAAGGCAAGGACCCTCGGAAATGAAGGCCAGGGAATAGGAAACCTCAGTAGCGGCAAAGTCTTCTTTGCCGACGGCCTGCTGCCGGGCGAAGAAGCCATGGCCGAGGTAGTCTCCGACAAGAAAAAGATCATGGTCGCGAAGGTAACAGAGCGCCTTTCTGATTCCCCTCAAAGGATCATCCCTCCATGCGAAAACTACGGTAAGTGCGGCGGGTGCGATATCATGCACATGACCTCTGACCTTGAACTGTCATTTAAGCAGAACAAGGTAAAGGAAGCACTTCAAAGGATCGGAGGGCTGGATATCGAAGTAAATGATATCATCGACTCGCCGAGAAGGCTTAACTACCGTAATCATATGCAGTATGTGATCTCAGGGATGGACATAGGACTCCGCTCACAGAGCAGTAATGACTTCGCGTGCTGTGACGGCTGCATGATCGAATACGAAGCTTTTTCGAAGATAAGAAAGATCATGAAGGAATGTTTTGAATATCACCCGACCACACTTTTCTCGTCACTTATCCTGAGAGGGTCCGAGAGAACGGGGGAGTATCTCATGGAGTTCGTGACCGAGAGCAGTCAGAGTCATGAGATCCTTATAAGGGATGCTCAAAAGTATATCGAGTCCATGAGTGTTTTCGAGAAGATAAATGAGGCCATTGATGGTGAACTTATGGGCATTGTCCTCCAGATGTGCGGTGATAAGACATCAAGGAGGACCAGGAGCGGCAAGCGTGTGGTCCTCTGCGGCAAGGACTATTTCCATGAGATCCTGAGTGACAGAAGATTCAGGATAAGAGCAGGTGCGTTCTTCCAGGTGAATACCGAAGGAGCGGAGAAACTCTATGCCCCTGTAAGAGAGTTCGTTAAGGACGCGGAAGTTCTCTATGACCTGTTCTGCGGTACGGGATCCATCGGTCTATGCTGCGCATCACCTGATACGCGACTGTTCGGTATCGAGGTATCATCGGAGGCAGTGTCTTCGGCCAAGACGAATGCGGAACTTAACGGGATTACGAATGCCGATTTCGTTGTTAAGCAGGCGGAGAGATTTGACTTTGACGGAGGCGATCTTCCGAAGCCCGATGCGGTCATCGTTGACCCGCCGAGAAAGGGTATGGATATAGCTCTGATCGCGAAGCTCAAAAAGCTCGCGCCGCAGAAGATCGCGTATGTATCATGCGATCCTGCAACACTCGCGAGAGACCTTAAGTACCTAGCGACTGACTATGAAGTCTTGAGCGTAACGCCGGTAAATATGTTTCCGTATTCGCATCATGTTGAAACGGTGGTCTTGATGTCCCGTGTCTAACATAAAAAGACCTCCATACCATATCAGGTATAGAGGTTATATATCCGGGTTTGGAGAGACTTCAATCAGCCTGCTTTTTCTGCGCTGACTATGGTGCCTCTGTCTATTACTGCACCTTCATCAAATTCAGCAATGATACTGTACAAAGAATCCTGGTAGAAAGCGAATCTCACAGTACAATCCTCATATTCGTACACATAATAAGCATAATCATCACTTATTTCCGGCGTAGTATCTGCTCCTGCGTTAGCAACTAAGTCTTCAGGTGTCATAGTGAGAGGGAACTCAAATTCGATCCCATCTTCCCATGCATCGATATAATCAGGATTGAAACAGACACCGCATACTACGCAGTCAATAATGGTTCCGTCTGTTTCTGCTCTTGCGATAAAGAATATCGGACAACTCCAATTCTTTCCTTCAGGACGATCCGTTTCTTCGTCCATATCAAACACGTTTAAGACCACCACATCTCCGGCCTCTACCGGATCATCAAGTTGGTTGTCATAAGCGAAGTCTCTGTCCAGCATGTATGCACCTACATAACATCCGGTATCAACAAGATCCTGAACGGTGGAATTATTCATGGTGATAACATCTCCGTTGACCCTTACTTTCATGTCGTCGAAGTTGACATAATTCCTGCCGTCAGCACCAAAATCAAAATCTGTTCCGACTCTGTCCAGATTTCCTCCGGCTTCGTTGGATTTCGTTTTTGACTCATCATCAGGATCGATCTCAGAGATCTCGTTTCCTGCATTCTTTTTGATACTCTCTTTCGAAAGAGGATCCTCATCTTTGTGTGTAGCGTAATAAACAATACCTGTTGTGGCGGCGCCTGCAAGTACGATTGCGGCAATAGTAATAATGATCTTTTTCATGGCAAATTCTGTCCCTTTCGTTATTGCTTTGGAAGCAAGTTTTGAACCGGCTGCTTTTGTTGCAGCCTTAGTTGTGGATGCGGACAGATTTGAAAGTGAAGACGGCATTGGCTTAAAAGGCACCTGCTCGGCTTCTTTTGTAAATAGTTTCGTTAAGAATGGTACGACCATATAAAGTTTCGTGTCGTTGTCTTTTTCATATTTTTCGACCTCCTTCTTGATTTTCTTCTTGGCAGAATTAATGCGCCACGATACTGTTCCTTCAGGAATATGGAGTGCTTTAGCGATCTCTTTGGTACTCATCTCGTCAAAGTAAAACAGGATGAGTGTTCTTCGGATATCTTCAGACAAAGAATTGTTGATGATATCCATGATGATCTTGCGCATCTCAGCAGACTCGATGATCGAGTCCGGCAGGAAATCCTCGGGAACAGTCTCGACTGTGTCAAAGAATTCGTCATCAACAGTATCCGTCTTCGTTCTGGTCAAACGATTCAGGGATTTGTTGGCTGCGACCTTTTTAAGCCATGGCAGGGTCTTACTCTTATCCTTGATGCTGTCATATGAGTTGATCAAAGAGATAAAGGTATCCTGTACGATGTCCTGTGCATCATCTTCATTCTTCAGAAGAGAGAACGCTGTCCAGTATACCGCACGATAGGCTTCGTTGTAGATCTTTTCCAGTTCTTTGTCTGTCATTTTTCTGTCTCCTTTTTGTCCGCATCTACTCTATAGACACATGACAAAAGAGATTTCTTGGGTGGTACGAGAAATATTTTTCTGTTTTTTATTTTACCATCAATACGGGCAGTGTTCATTTACGTATTAGCCGGAAAAAGATAATTATGCTGCTATTGTCGAATATGTGATAAATTTCCAACAATTATTATATAATCAAAGAAGTAAAGATCTATGTAGCTGTCTGATAGAATCTTAAGTAGGTTTAGTAATATGGCGCGTTATTCATTGTTTCTTGGAGGGTATTATGATGAAAAAGATGCGTATTACGGGTGCTCTGCTTCTATGCTTTGCGATGATGATCTCTTTGTTCGGTTGTTCTGACGGAAGTTCTGACAGTAAAAAAGATAAGAAAGACAAAAAGGATAAAAAGAAGTCTGAAAAGATCGAAGAAGATGATGAGGACGAAGAAGAGGAA
>JAGCGK010000180.1 GCA_017649645.1 Clostridiales bacterium
AGATAAAGAACGTAAGGTATTTTGCAGACCTTGAGCAGAACACGGTTAATGTTGCTGCTACTTTGAGAGATGTCGGCATGCTCGGAACTGATCCTGTTAGCATAAAGGGCGTGGAGATCGCTCCTTTGGATTTCCTTTCCAAGGTGCTTCCTACTGATGTTGCCTCGGGCAAGTCCATCTGTGAGAGGATCAAGGGTGTTGTTCTAAGCGGCAAAAAGGACGGCGAGGATAAGGATGTATTCATGTACTTTAAGTGCAAGGATTCCGACGAGCCTTCCGATTTCGGAGTTAATACATCATCGTATTTTTCTGCAATAACACTTCTTGCAGGTGCATCACTCATCAAGACCGAAGGATGGAATATCCCGGGCGTATTTACTCCGGGTGACTTTGATCCTCAACTTTTACTTGCCAAAATGAGTGATCTTGGTATTAAATATTCTATAGGGCTTGATTTTAAGAAGCCTTGAAGTATATGAGATGGGGAGAATAAACTATGGGCAAAGCTAAGATACTTATCGTAGAAGACGACGCTAATATCAACAACATGGTATGCGAAGCACTTACCAAGAACGGGTTCGAGTGCACACAGTCTTTTTCAGGAACAGAGGGACTTTTGAATTTTAAGGCCAACCAGTTTGATCTGGCTATCCTTGATCTTATGATGCCTGGTATGACAGGTGAGGAGCTCACGGCAAAGATCCGCGAGACATCCAAGATCCCGATCATCATCACATCCGCAAAGAGCGAACTTGATTCAAGAGTTAATCTCCTTTCCACCGGTGCAGACGATTACCTCGTTAAGCCTTTTGATGTAAAGGAACTTATCGCGAGAGTAGAAGTCCAGCTCCGTCACCTTACTGAAGGTGCTTCCGCAGGTGCAGCAGGCGGAGACGACAAGCTCACATTCAAGGATATGGAACTTAACAAGTCCACATTCGAGGTTTTCGTAAAGGGTCAGGAGATCCAGCTTACAAGACAGGAATACAAGATCTTGGAGCTTTTCATGCTCCATCCTACAAAGGTCTTCTCGAAGCAGGACATTTTCGAGTATGCATGGGATGAGTATTATATCGGTGAAGATAAGACGATCAACGTTCATATCTCAAATATCAGAACAAAGATCAAGAAGATCACTGATGACGAGTATATTGATACAGTTTGGGGTATCGGCTTCAGACTTGCAAAGCAGTAATCGATCAAATAACCTGAGGGACGCCTTTTTGGCGTCCTTTTTGTGTTTAAAGGCGAACTTTAACATTTCTTAAACATTTATTAGCGAAAACTTTTATATCTGATGTAATAATGTCGATGTAAAATCCAGAGAGGAGACATAAAATGAGTGATACGATACTGAAAACTAATGGTCTTACTAAGAAATTCGGACCTAAGGTCGCAGTCGACCACGTTGATATTTCTATCGAAAGAGGTTCTATCTATGGTCTTATCGGTATGAACGGTGCAGGTAAGACAACCATCATGAAGATGCTTTCAGGTATGATCCGTCCTAATGAAGGAACTTTCTCATATGACGGTCTGGGAGCAAACCTCTCAGAAGCTTATAAAAGGATCGGTGCTCTTATCGAAGCACCTGCACTTTACCCGAGTTTGTCTGCTACAGACAACCTTAAGATCAAGGCATTCGCATACGGAATCAATGATCCGAAATATATACAGGAAAAGTTGGAACTTGTCGGTCTCGGTGACGTAGGCAAGAAAAAAGCCGGTAAGTTCTCTCTTGGTATGAAACAAAGACTCGGAATCGCTCTGGCACTTGTCGGAGATCCTGATTTCCTCCTTTTGGACGAGCCTATTAACGGTCTTGACCCACAGGGTATCGTTGAAGTTCGTGAGATGCTCCTGGAACTCAATAAGAAGAAGGGTGTAACGATCCTTATCTCAAGCCACATCCTCGAGGAACTTTCCAAGATCGCAACGGATTACGGCATCATCAGTAACGGTAAGCTCATTGAGCAGATCACAAGAGATGAGCTCTTGAGCAAGTGTCGTGACAAGATCAAGATCAAGACAAAGGACACAGCAAGTGTTGTTACTGTTCTTGATGCTCAGGGATTTAACGACTACAGCGTAGTTGATATCGAGACGATCTATGTATATGACCGTATCTCCGAAATCGCAACTCTCAATATGGAGATCGCAAAAGCAGGAATCCTTTTGGATTCCATCGGTGTTGATTCTTCTGACCTTGAGGAATATTTCCTTAAGACAACAGGAACAGAAATTGAAGAAAAAAAGGGAGGTGAGAATTCATGATCGACCATTTCAGAAGTGACCTTTTCCTAATGAGGAAGATGAAGGTTACATATATACTTCCGATCATCTTCCTTCTCTCTTCACTCCTTGTAGGTGTTGTCTATTTAAGGATCAATCTTAACGCTTTAATGGTATCTGATCCTGCAACTGCAACTACACTTTCCGGTGATGTTTATGTCGATGAGGACGGCTCCTTTGGTGAAGAATACGTAAATTCCTTATCTGAAGGTTTCTCAGCAGGATTTAATGCTGCTATGGAAGAAGATCAGGCTACAGAAGAAGTAGAAACTGAAGAAGTAGAAAGACCGGGATTCTTCTCAGGCGGAATTTACTATGAAAGTTCAGTATGTGAATTCTTCTCTGTTATTACTTCGGCATCTACGCTATTAATCTTGGCCGGCCTTTTCGCAGCTTTCCTTTTCGCTAATGATATAAGAGGCGGATTCAGAAAGAACATGATAAAGATAAATCCTAATCGTTGGATTGCTTTCTCTTCCAAGGTTGCCACGGTTCTCGTTTACAATATCCTTTTCTTGGTATATTCATTCTTTGTGGCTTTCCTTTGTATAGCCCTTATGGGAAAATCGATCCACTTCGGTTTTGACCTTGATTTCTTTGAAATGCTTGCGCTCAGACTTCTTACGATGTTTGCTTTCTCAATGCTTATAGCACTCATCACATGTTTCACGAAGAGTACAGCATTAGGAATGGTTGCAGATCTTATCTTCGGATTGGGAGTTCTCGATCTGGTATTCTATTTCTTTGATCTCCTGATTGCATTCATCGGCATGAAGCTTAACTTCGAGATTCCTTCCGGTTTCAGTTTGGCTAATTATACGCTTACCGGAATTGCCTCGATGCTGCATCCTGGAATGAGCAGCAAACTGATACTCCGAGCAGTTGTAGTCAGCGTGTGCTTCATGGCAGTGTCGATATTCGGAGCAGGATATATTAATCAGAAGCGAGATATCCACTAATTGAAAATGACTGGACAATAAACAAGTCGCCAAACGGCGACTTGTTTTTGTTCTTATTAAGTTATAATCTTCTTATGCACTAAACGAAAAAGTGAGAGGAAACTGAAACAAGTGTTTATTAATTATCTTAGGCTTAACCTGATACGTTTCTTTAAGGGAAGAAGTGCCAAAGTTGCTCTTATAGCAAGTATCGGAGTTGTGATCGTCCTTATGTTACTCATAGGATTGATACTATATGCTGCAAGAGCTCAGATCAGTCTGATGGCAGAACAAGATATGCCCGTAAACTTCTATACTTTTGCTCAGCTTCTCGTATATGGTCTTTCTTTCGTTTATGTTCCGATAATATCAGGATTAGTCGGGTGTGGCTATATCTCTGCCTATTATACGTACCGGGGTTATTACAACCTTGAGATCGGTATGAGAAACAGAGTTCTTTTTGTTCTATCGGAATTGGTTGTTCTCTTTCTAATGAGTGCAATTCTCTACGGTATGTCGAGTATGTTGCTTATTCTTATGGAACCGATTGCGTTAAACGGACAGTCGCTTTTAAGGGATGGCTATAAGTTTGTAGTTGATACCTATGGTGTTCAATTGATCTTGGGTCTAAATGATTCAGCTAATGCTTTGTTGTTTGCACACCTTTTCAGGAAAAAAGGAAAGAGTTTTATGTTTTACTTAGGCCTTTGGATTGTGTCGCTCTTTCTCTCGCATTATTTGGTCGTATGGCTTCCGACCAGTTTTGATTTTCTTACCTATATCCTTTTCCCTTCGGTTGTCAACTGGTTTGGAAATGATGTTCCGTTAATTGCAGAAAAAATATCAATGACCCATATCATAATCTATATTGGTATTACTTTAAAGATAATGGCAACTTTTGCTTTGTCCGTTTTGCTGTTTAGTAGAAAAGTGGAGGAAAAACGCTCATGAATCCCTTTGTTATTGCTCTTATCATATGTATAGTGATCATACTGATCCTGACGTTTTATATGATCTCAATATTATCATCGATCCATGAACTCAATAAGCAGCTTGAGTATATAGGAAATAATCAGACAAATATGTCTTTATCGATCGGTGCTTCTACCCGAACAATAAGAAGATTGACTGACAAGATCAATTCCATCATTGTTGCCTGCAGAAACAGAGAGATCGATACAGCCCGTAAGGACGATGAGATCAAAGAGACAATAACCAGCATGTCACATGACATAAGAACTCCTTTGACATCTCTTAAAGGTTACTTTGAACTCATGTGCGAATCCGACAGTGAGGAGGACAAGGATCGTTATAAGACGATCATCGCAGAAAGAATAGATTCCTTAAGCGAGATGCTGGAGGAGATGTTCATCTACACCAAGATCAATAACTCCACTTATAAGCTCGAAAGTGACAGGATCAATATTTCCGAAGTAATGATCTCGACACTTCTTTCTTACTATGAAGATTTTGAAAGAAAGAACATGACTCCTAATATCGATGTGGATGAAGATGTTTATGCCGTAGCCGATGAACAGGCGCTGAAGAGAGTATTCCAAAACCTTATCAAGAACAGTCTTGTTCACGGAGCTGATTGTGTTGATATAAGTCTTAAAAAAGCGGAAGGAAAGAAGGTCAAGATATCGATCGGAAACGGAATAAAGGATGGAGAAACTCCGGATGTAACGAGAGTATTCGACAGATTTTATAAGGGTGATAAATCAAGACACGTCAATTCCTCAGGTATCGGCTTGTCGGTAACACAGAAACTGGTGATCCTCATGGGAGGAAATATAGAAGCAACATTGAGCGGTAATAAGTTTATCATCAACATCTATATGGATGAGTTGCAGCAACAGGTAAAATAAAACAATGGCGCCACCTTTTGAAGGGTGGCGCTTTTACTTTACGGGATCTGCATCGTGCATAGGAACCTCAAAAAAGGTGGTGGAAAAACAGGAGTGGTCCCTAAACACACTTTCTGCAGATCAGGCCGCTTCCTTTACCGGAATCCTGTTGGCCCTGGCCACGACCTTGATAGGAACCGGTCTTCCGACACGCACAGATTTTACGGGAATTGAGGAAACGCGATTATATTGAACCTTCCTGGCGCTGCATGCTGACTTCATATAAGTCGGATGTGCAGCTCGGACGGTTGCCTTCTTAGGTTTTGTGTCTGCCATATGCTTCTCGAAATCTACGGCGATCTTAATGAAAGTTACGAAAAAGAAGAATAAAACTGCTAAATCTATAGGTGACATATTGATTAACTCCTTGCGATCAAATGTTCTTTATTTGTCTTATGAGCCAAGTCTATCAGATTAATAACGCCATTAATGGTACAGTTAGAGAAAAAAGAACAAAAATTTGAAGAAAATGTTTTTTTGATCAGGGACATTAACGATGAGAGGAACCAACAAATCAACAAAGACAGCCATTATGTGATAAAATCGTAGATACGGTGATTACCGCCAAAGAAGATAAAGCAGATACTAAGGAAATAAATATGCCGGTATATAAATTAAAACCAACATGTAAGGACTACATTTGGGGAGGAACAAAACTTCGTGAGGAATACGGGATCAATGACCCGGGAGACAGAGTAGCAGAGGCGTGGGTCCTCTCGTGTCATCCTGACGGACCATCCGTTATTACTTCCGGAAGATATGCCGGAGAGACTCTTATCGATTATATAAGCATGCGCGGTAAGAGAGTCCTCGGTACCAACTGCGATAATTATGATGATTTTCCGATCCTGACAAAACTAATCGATGCCAAGGAAGATCTTTCAGTTCAGGTTCATCCGAACAACACTTTTGCCATCACCAACGAAGGCCAGCTCGGTAAGACGGAGATGTGGTATGTCGTTGATGCGGAAGAAGGAAGCAAGATCTATTACGGTGTATCAAGGACCGTAGACGAGGCTGAGATAAGAAGAAGGATCAAAGATAATACGCTTACTGATATCCTTATGGCTGTTCCTGCAAAGAAGGGCGATGTATTCTACATTCCTGCCGGAACTTTGCATGCCATCTGTAAAGGAATGATCATCGCTGAAGTTCAGCAGAACTCGAATGTTACTTACCGTGTTTACGATTATGACAGAGTTGATAAGACAACAGGTCAAAAGAGGGAACTTCACGTTGATAAGGCTCTCAAGGTAACAAGGATGTATCCTAACTATTCAGATTACGACTTCGGTAATCATCTTGTAAGCTGCAAGTATTTTGTTGTTGATATGATCGAACATGAGACTCTGGATTTTGCATCCGAGAGAAGTTTTGTATCTCTTGTTGTCCTTGACGGAACAGGAAGGATCGAATTCAAAAACGATGACGGTGCCAATGATTTTCTTACATTGTCCAAGGGAGAGAGTTTCTTTATCCCTGCAAGTTCAGGAAGATTCATGATCAAGGGTGATAACTTAAGGATCCTGAGGACACAGATATGAATGTTGCTTTTTTCATGAAACCGAAGTCTTCGGTTGCATTTCTTTTCGATGATTTTACCGTGCGTCAGGCTCTCGAAAAAATGAACTACCACGGCTACACTGCGATCCCTGTCTTAGACCGTGAAGGTCACTATCTGGGAACGGTCAGCGAGGGAGATTTTCTGTGGTTCATAGTCAAAGGTGAGGGTAATGAAGCGCACACGACGACGATAGAAAGCCTTGAAGATTTTAAGCTTAGCGAGATACCGTTTGATCCTTCTAAAAATCCGTCGGTCCTCATTACTGCTTCTATCGATGAGCTTTTGATGCGAGCTATGAATCAGAACTTTATTCCTGTTGTTGACGACAGAAATCTTTTCATAGGAATAGTTACGAGAAGAGACGTTATAAGGCACTTCTATCAGACGAACTTCAGTGATATAGATGCAACATGATCATTGACATATCGAAGATCGAGTAGTAAGTTATACAAAAATCAATCGGAGGCAAAACGTGCTTAAGACCAGATCTTATACAGCATATATTATTTATGCAGGCGTCATTTACGGACGTTATGATTTGGTTGGAAACAAAAGCCTCGGGTAAGAAATAAACTTTAATCTTGTAATCAATACCGTTTATCCGACGCTTGCGGATAGACGGTATTTTTGTTAGGAGGAAAAGAAAATGAAACAAGTGGAATTGGTCAAGGCAACAGAAAAAGACGTGGATGAACTTCATGGGATGCAGGTTGAAGCTTTTATGCCGCTTTATGAGATCTACCATGATGACATGTCGCCCGTAAATGAGTCTAAGGAGAGGATACTTTGGAAGATCACGGAAGAGATCAGCCACTTCTACTTTATCGTTTTCGAAGGAAAGAAAGTCGGTGCCATAAGAGCCATAAGAGACAGGAGCTTAAACGATGACAGCGTGATGTGGATCTCGCCTGTCTTTATCCTTCCGAAGTTCCAGGATATGCACCTGGGAGAAGCTGCGGTAACAAGACTTCTCGAGATGTGGGATAATAAGACTACTTGGAAACTTACGACCATTAAGCAGGAGGAGAGGAACCGCCACTTTTATGAAAAACTGGGGTTCGAACTTCTCGATTGGGAGGAGAATATCAATGATCTTATGGATCTTGTGATGTATGA
>JAGCGK010000181.1 GCA_017649645.1 Clostridiales bacterium
CCGCAAAGGAAAGCAGGCGGAGTTCCTTCATTTACCATCTCGTCACAGCCCACCAGTTCCTTATACTCATCCCTGACCGCCAGCGCATCAAGAAAATCCCTGCAGTGTTTAAGCCTTCTCGTAAGTACTGCCGACAGCAGGATACATCCGTCAGGCCTGTGATCATCTTTCTTCTCGAAAAATCTCCCGTCGTTCAAAAGCGTCGCCAGGTTCGCACAAAGATGTCCGCCCGCCGAATGTCCGCAAACGATGACCTTTCCAACTTTCCAGTCTTCGCTGTTCTTACGTGCGAGGCTGATAGCTTCTGCGAGATCATATAATCCTTCAGGGAATAAGTCAGGCGCGACACTGTACTTTAATACCGCTGCATGAAAACCTGCCGCGTTATACTGAAGCGCAGTCATCTCATCTTCGCAGACAGTCACGTATCCGCCGCCCGGCACAACGATTACCAATGGTCTTTTCTCTTCGCCGTCGAGAAGATAAAGATCCATGCTCGCCTTTTGTCTGATATCCGTCTTAAAACATCTCATAATAAAACCACCTTTCGTCTTTTGGGCTCATTATAGCCTCAGATCAAAAGGTGGTGTGTCGATGCAAGGTTTTTTATCTTGCCGGAATCTTTAAGGACCTTGTTAAGTGCCTTCAGGTAGTAGTCAGCTCTGCTCTGAAGATCTTCGCCTTCGGGGTCCGTCAGCTCTTTACCGGCTTCCTTCTTTTTGCCCTCATCCATAAACCTTAGGAACTTAAGGATCGCCATGATGCTGTAGCCCGTATCGAGAAGAAGTCTTATCACGTACATCCTCTCGAGGACATCACCAGGATAATATCTTTTCTTATAAGCTTCCGACTGCGGTATAAGACCGTTTCTTTCCCAGTTGCGGATCGCTTCGGGTGTCGTTCCCACAAGTTCCGCTGCCTGCTTTTTGGTATAGATCTTACCGTCGTCAGTCTTATCGAAGTTCCATTTTAAAGCGATGTCGATAGCTTTCTTTGTCCGTCTGATATCAGTTTTTATCGCGGCCTTATATTCGCTCAGAGCATCGGAAAACGAGCCGCCGTCCCAGTCTTTGGCGGTATTTATGAGCATCATGCTGCTTTTACGGATGCGGCTGTTTACGAAGCTGTCGAAAACGATATCGCAGAGCTGAACCTGAAAAACGTGATGGTCGTTATAAGTGCGGTATCCGTTGGAAAGCCGCTTGACTTCCTCCAGAAAACCGCACTTTTCATAGAACCTTATAGTTCCTTCCTTAACGTTTGTAAGTCTTGAAATCTCTCCGATCTTATACACGCTGTTTATTTAGCCGGCATCTGGTCGGCTGTACTCTGTTCGATTACGACTGTGTTGGTGAATAATCCCAGATTCACATGTGCCTTAAGATAAACGATCCTGTTTTGCGGAGTAACGTCAAACTCCTGATCTTTGCATCTTCTGCTCATGCCCTGAGTCATGTGGACTTTGTAGTGACCGTAAGGTACAGGGATCCTTACAAGTCCCGTGTTCGCGAGATGACCCATCGGGATATCATTCAGATAGATCCCGAATCCTACTGCTGCTCCGAACGGATTACCTACACGGTACATCTCGATCATTCCGTCTTCGGGAAGGACCAATGGAGATCCGCAGGAACATGTTGTGTTCGATTCGATGTCGATAACTTTTCCGCATGACGGACATTTGATTCTGAATTTGTTAGCCATATGTATCTACTCCTTAATCTTTTTTAAGATGTCACTATTATAACTCTATTTTTTGAAATACAAGGATATAATTAAAGAGCAGTATTTATGCAAATGTTTTCGAGAGGTATGAGGAGGAAAAACATGGCGGGCACACTTTATGTAACGGATCTTGATAAGACCCTTATGAGAAACGACCTGACGGTCTCGGACTACACAGTAAGGGAGATGAACAGGCTGATCGGCGAAGGGGTCAAGATAACCTACGCGACGGCAAGATCATTTACGAGCGCATACGACATAACGAAGGACATCAAGTTCAGGGTACCGGTCATAACGAGAACCGGAACGACATTCGCGGATCAGATCGAAGGAAGGGAGATCGAGACCGCGTTTTTTAGTGAGGAAAACATAAGGGAGCTTCGCGGGCTTTTGCCGATAATGGACAGGTGCGGTTTTACTTCGGTCTATATCGACGGGAAGATGTTCAAGGTCTTTCAAGAAGGTCCGAAATGTCCTGAGACGCAGGGGTATATCGACTACTATAAGTCAAAGGACGACAAGAGGCTGAGGATGGTCGGAAGCGCGGATGAGCAGTGGGAGGGAGATATCTCCTATATCACTTTGATAGCAAGTCAGGACGAACTTGCTCCTTATTACGAGAAGGTCAGGACATCCGACAGCTGGGAGCTGATCTTTCAGAAGGATGCATACAGGGACGAATACTGGCTCGAGATCTGCCCGAAAAATGCGACGAAGGCTAAGGCGGTATTGAAACTCAAGGAAAGACTTAACTGCGATAAGGTTGTCGTATTCGGAGACTCTCTTAATGACCTTCCGATGTTCGAGATCGCAGATGTTTCCTGCGCTGTATCAAATGCGATGGACGAAGTGAAAAAAGTGTCTGACGTGGTCATCGGAAGTAACGAGGAAGACGGAGTCGTAAAGTTTATCCTGAATGATATCGGGAAAGTGTGATATAATCGCCATTGGGTTATTAGATGCATAGGGAGGGGTATTATGCTTATATCAACAACGATGATGATCCTTTTGTGGGTTATAGGGATCGCGAGTATACCGTTACTTATTTTCTCGATCATAAATAAAACTTCCACAGGAGCAAAAGCGCTTTTTATCCTCGGGCTTTATTTTCCGGCATGCTGTTTCATGATGATGCTCGTTTCCGATTGGCTCAGCGTACATTACCCGTTGTCGATAGTTTTCTACTACATGGCGGTGATACCGTTCGCAGTCATCGATCTGGCATCTTTGATCGTCAATATCGTTAAGATGATAAGGCATAGCGGACGTAAAGGCTCAGGAGGAATAGTCATCGCGGCGGTTGTCCTCGCTCTGATCCCTGTCGTTATCTTCGGAGGAGTATGCTTAAGACAGTTTATCCTTCTTAGAACAAGCGAGCTGGTTGTCGGTATGGATTCATCAGGTAACGGCGGTATCGGAGATTCATCTTCTTTTGTGTATACCTACGACGGAAATGACATTCATCTCATTGATATCGGAAGCACATATGGTCTTGAAAAATTGGCACCTGCAGATATGTACAGATCCAAGGATAATACTTCGGCAGGGAAATATAGAGTTGAGATCGAAGGTGAATATTTCTTTATCTACGAAGATAATTCTGTAGTCGAGAAGCACAGATTCGAATCAGGTTATTCCAACGTTTCAATAAACGAGATGTACTACTACGAATGATTGTTAAGCTATAGATCTGATCACATTTTCCAGATCGGCGTCTTCTCCTGAGAGGAGGCGCCTTTTTGCTTCCATAAGCTTCTTGCTGCTCCTCAGTTCAGAAGGGATAAGATCATCGTACTTACTTACATCTTCTATTGCTGTATTAAGAGCTGTCTTAAGCTCAGCATTCTCTTCTCTTAATCTTTCCGCTTTTCTCTTCTCGGCATTTACGTTTTCTCTCTCGAGCATGTTCATGTAGCTGCTCTTTCTTCTTGCCGAAAAGCCGCCGATCAGATGTATCAGACCGATCACGATTATATAGGCTGCCAATATGATAATAACAGCTTCTTTGTCATCATTAGTTCTGTTAAATTGTGCAAGGAATCTGGCTATTCCATAAAAGAAATAGGAAGGAAGCAGCATCACACCTGCGACTATAACCGAAGCCACGAATTTAGGAGTGAAATAAGTCAGGGAAGAATAATGCTTAGCTTTCATCTTGTCGATCTCATCGATCTTTTCTTCGTTGCTCTTGATCTTCTCCTGATAATTCTCGATCAG
>JAGCGK010000019.1 GCA_017649645.1 Clostridiales bacterium
TGTGGGACATCAGAGTGTCGGACGAATATAAGCATCAGGGCATCGGCAAAAATCTCCTGAAGATGGGTATCACCAATGCCGGAAACGACGGCTACAGTCAGATGATAATCGAGTGTCAGAGCAATAACGTAACTGCATGTAAGTTCTATGCGGGAATGGGTGCGAAGCTTTCCAAGATCGATATGTACGCATACTATATGGAACCTGATGTCAAAGATGACGTTATGCTTGTCTGGTATCTGGATCTTTGATGGTATAATTAACGCAGGAATAAGATTTAGGGGAAGATCATATGACGCGTAAGGTAACAGCTGAGGAAAGACGGATCATTATAGATAACCCGGAATTGGTAATGTTCGATCCGTATCCCGCTATAAAGTACCATCCTCCTGTTTCACTGGGAAAGGCTCTTATTATTCCTTCTGTTGTTATAGTGATACTGGTTGCGCTATGTTTTCTTTTTCCAAATGTTTTAGAGGATCATCCGACACTGTCCGGTGCGGGAATCTTTATACTGATAGTAGTTTCCTGTGCATTTCTTCCTCTTCTGACCTATTTCAGAAATGACAGGAATTTGAAGAAAGCCAGGGCATGTCATTATTCAGAGCAGCTTAAGGCACGTCTTCCCGAAGAGCTTGAGTGTAAGGTCGTTCAGGTAGATTATGTGGTCTATGAGAAGGGGGAAGGCGGCTGGATCGATGACGGCAAAAAGGAGATGTTCAGTTACTCCGGATTTGTTAATTATTTCAGGATCGTTCCTCAGACAGATCTGGCAATAGTCTTTTCCGTGGAAGGTAAATTCTTCGCTTACATAAAACGTGATACAAGGACAGAAAGCTTTTACCGTTAAGGCTTCTGATCCTCGAAAAAGAACACCAAATAAAAACTTCCGATGGATTCTTTTCACCGGAAGTTTTCTTATATATGGAGCAGGCTACGGGGATCGAACCCGCGGCATTCAGCTTGGGAAGCTGACACTCTACCAACTGAGTTAAGCCTGCTTAATCAGAACCTTTCTTCGCTGCCTTTCGCTTTAAAAGGAAGAAGACGATCCCTATAGTTATCAAACTTACGAGAGTTACGAAGATGCTGCCCTCAGGACCGAACTCTCCGCCCGACAAGAATGATGATACACCTTTTGCATATGTTGTGTGAAGTATCGAAGCCGTAGATGTGTTACCGCTGACTTCGAGACCGAAGAGGTTGCCCTGTGCAAAGTTCCAGACACTGTGAGCTGCAGCTGTCATGAGGATGCTGTCCTTATAAAGACAGATAAGCGCATAAGCGACCGCGATCAGTATGAGGTTGATGAGCGCAAGAACCGTAAATCCTCTGTTGGCCGCATGGAAGATACCGAACAGCAGGGAAGAGAAGAACACCGCGAACGCCTTACCGAATCGTGGCGAGAGTCTTGGCATCATGTAACCTCTGAACATCAATTCCTCTGAGAAGCCCTGAGGGATCCACATCAGTATGTAGATGAAGAACAGGAGTACCGAACCTTCTGGTATTCCGATGTCGCCAAGCTTGGCCGTTCCCGATACCACGAGAAGGAGCACGACTGCTCCCATCATAACAAGTCCCAGGATCATTCCTTCAAGATAATCGATAATACCCTTTTTGACCGTAGTATCAAGTCCCATGGTCGATATCTTATTCTTCTCGAAAAATCTCACCTTGATGAAATACGTTGCGATCAAAGCATAGTATCCGATTCCCATGAAGAATATGAAAGCCGGATGTGACATGAACAGCGAGAAAAGATCGAAAACAGATGTAACTATCTCACCAGGCTCTCTTAAGTTCTTGGCCGTATCGATGATATCGTGGAAGAACGTACTGCTGCTGATTATAACAACGGCAGGGATCATCGCGAGTATCTGTACGATCGAGAGCACAACAAGAGGGAAACGGATGTGATGTCTCAGTAATTTCGGTGAAGTAACGTATTCAGTCGGAACATATCCGAAGATAACAGCCTTAGGAGGTCTGGAGGTTCTCTCGATCTGCTTTGAGAGCTGCTTTCTGTACTTTGCAGCCTGCCTATCGGAGTACGATTCAACAGTAGTGGAGAATCTCTCGGTCTTCATCAAAAATCCCGAGATGACGGCAAAAAGGATGCTCAGAGCAGCAGTTGAACCGCAGCAGATCGCTACATCGATCATTTGGATATCCTCATTCAGGAGACTTTGACCGATTCCGTAGAAATGTCCGTAGACCGGGATCCAGTAATAAAATCTGGCAACGTCATCAACTCCCTGCATACACATAATGCATACTCCCAATATGATGAAGAAAACAGGAAGGAATGCTGTCTGAGCTGCAACGACGGTATCGTTCATAACGGATATCATCAAAGTTACGGACGATATCAAAAGTGCGAGAGTTACGATAAGAATGATCCCGTACAAAAGTCCGGAAATACTGAAGAAAAACGGCAGGAAACAAATAAGCGGATAGAGGATCAATGCCGGGATCATCGTAGCCAGGGTAATACCTGTAAGATTTCCGGTTACGATAGTCCTTACTCTTACCGGAGTAAGAAGGACAGCCGTAAGAGTTCCTTTTTCCTTTTGTCCCGCCACGACATTGGTACCTTTACTCATTCCGATATATAACATCACTACAAACGCCAAAAGAGGAATGATAGTTTTAGCGATATAGCCTGTGATATATTCAGCGATACCTTTTCCTTCTGTATCGATAGCCTTCTGATACGAAGAATAGATCTCTTCTCTTGTTACAGTTACATCAGCTTCGATCTTGAGATAATCCTGATATCCGTTCATGATGTTCTTCAGGAAATTTTCATGCCATGTCGTATATTTGAGCTTATCGCTCAGGATGTATGTCAGTATCTGGGCAGGCTCGCCTTTTTTGACTGTCTTATCAAAATCCTCAGGGAAGAAGATCGTCATGAAGGCCTCATTTTTCTCCATCAGTGAAGAGTATTTGGAATAATTGTATGCTGCATCATTCGGATATCTTCTGATGTTGTCCCTGATCTCGGGATGAGCCGTTAATATATATTCGTTGAAGGACTCGGGTGCATTTATGACAACTACACGCTTATATCCTTCTCGGCTGTTTCTATGATTGATCCAATAAGAAGCGAATATGTTTACGACCATAATAATGAACGCAAGGATAAATACAACACTTATCATAAATGTTGTACCGGATGCTTTGGCTCCTCCGTTTCCGTTGCGGCCGAAAGCTTTAAGGAATATTGCCTTGAAAGCTCTTATGTTCATGTTTACTCCTTATGATGCTCCGAATAGATCTTGAAGAACGCCTCTTCAAAATTCTTCGAATTGGTATATTCAGTCAGCTCT
This sequence comes from Clostridiales bacterium, assembly GCA_017649645.1. Taxonomy (GTDB): domain Bacteria; phylum Bacillota; class Clostridia; order Saccharofermentanales; family Saccharofermentanaceae; genus Saccharofermentans. The sequence continues at coordinate 3,336 of JAGCGK010000019.1, forward strand.
GCAGCTGATCCCGACAAAACGAGTTTGCCGTCAACAAGTATTCCTATCTCATCGCAAAGGCTTTCTGCGAGACTGAAGATATGAGTCGAGAGGATTATCGTTCGTCCCTGTGCCTTAAGTTCCAAAAGATAATCCGTAACGAGTTTTGATGTCAGGATATCAAGTCCGTTCGTTGGCTCATCGAAAATAATGAGAGGCGGTTCGTGGATAAGACTTATGGCAATACTTACTTTCTGCTTCATACCCGTAGAAAGATCAACGATCCTCTTGTCAGCGAATGGGGTAATGCCGAATCTGTCAAAGTCCTGCTGCCTTTTATCCTTGATATACTGCTTCGGTATCTCATAAAGCTCCGCAAAGAAGTTGTAGAGCTTATTCGGCGTGGAAATTGGATCGAGCTTAACTTCCGTTGTGAGAAAACCGATCATCTTATGGATCTGCAAAGTATCCTTAGGAGCTTTATAAGGTCCGATATAGATATCGCCCGAAGTCGGCTTAAGAAGCGTAGCGATCATCTGCATCAACGTTGTCTTACCGGCTCCGTTAGGACCCAGCAATCCGTAGATAGTTCCTTTGTCGACGGAGAAACTTACGTTATCGACGGTAAGTTTATCGCCGGTATATCGTTTACATACATTAACTACTTCAAGCATCATAAGATCCGTCTCCTATCTTCTTAAACGTGCGGTACATGACCAATGTACCAACTAAAATGTTGATCAGCGATGTCAGGACCAAGAGGTACCACCTGACATCTGTAGCGAAGATATCCCTCATCGCACAGAGTGTTCCGTGAACAGGGATCATAAATTCCAGTGCAAAAGGAGGCGCAGTCCTTGCCATCTGCAGGAAGAACTCCAAAAGGAAGATGATCAGCGGGAACTGAAGATTCATAAGGATGTCCTGCATTTTTTCGAGAGAGAAAATGATCGAGATACAGACTGCACTGAGCACAAATGCTGCAGGCGGGATCACCAGCAGAAAGGCTATGAATTCCTTAAAAGTCAATATCATGCCGAATGGGATAAGCGACATGGAGTCGTTTCTTATATTCATCCAGCTTGCCAGCGACAGCACGCCATAAGTTACGATCGACGATATAAAGGCGATAGCTGTTACTGCTGCCGCCTTTCCTCCGAAGATCGAAGAAGGGGACAGAGGTGTCAGGATGAGCTTTTTCATAAAGCCCCTGTCGCGCTCTGCTGCAAAGATATCGCATGACAGCGAATATACGCAATAATACAAAAGAAGGATGATGATGCCCGGGATGACTACGGCTGCCTGCTGATTAGCAGTGCCGCGGTTCTTGACTACCGCCGTGATCGGATTAAATTCATCGGTCTCAAACCTGTCCCAGCCGATCTTTTTATATTTTCCGGCGAGCTCTTCGAAGCAGAAATTCTTATACTGTACAAGATCCTCCTGCTCGAACTGGCTTGCTCTCTGATACATGGTTATGGATGAATCACTGAAGATGATCTCAACAGCGGCCTTTGATTCCGGTGTTGAATTACCGTTATAAAGCTCTTTATAGAAGTTCTTGATCTCACGGTCAAACTTATCGCTGAACTTGATGATCATGTTTCCTTTTTTTGCCAGTCTCGTTATATCAGAAGAAGAAACATCATCTTTATCCTCGAAAACATACCTCCTGGGAAAAGGGTAGTCATCGCTTTCCACATAATCGATAAAAGAATCAGGAGCGTTAACGGCTATGATAGGTTTTTGACCGAACGAACCGGTAGTAACATAGTTGATCAGAACAGGGATAAGATTTAAAACAACCATCATAAGAACAGCCGGCAACAGAAACATAGCAAGTGCTTTGCGCCAGTTTGTAACTATCCTTTTGATTTCCCACTTAAATATGATGATCGTTTTACGCATAGAATAATATTATACTATACTTTTGATCTTTTAAGTTAATCTAGAGGTTTGAATATCGGCTTGTCGATCGGCGGCAATTCACCTTCAAAGATGGAATCGTCATCCGGATACAAAGACTCTTCTTTGATCGGGATCCTGTCCTTATCAGTAAACACATGTACCTCTTTGGTGCCGTCTGGTTCTACATATTTTCTGTTTATCGGAACAAAATAGTCCATTGCAAATGAGTCCTTCTCTGATTTGCTGATCCTGTCTTTACGGGTAGCGAACCAGATGCCGTCTGTATAAAACGATGCATCTCCTGTCGAATCTCCCAGGTTATTCGAATCAGAAAGAAGCTTCGCAAATATGAAGCAGACCAATCCGAATCCGAGTCCCGGTGCAAGTATAAAAGCTAGTAATGTTGGCATATCTTATTCCTGCCTTTTCTTCACAAAATTAAATATAGCCTGTTCCTGAGTAAGATTGATACTCTTGATGACTTTTCTGATCCTTGTAATACCGACCGAGAAAAGTGCAATAACACCGGCAACAATAAAACCGAGAATCTTTCCGTTGTTGTTTGAAGACGAACGGGAAGATCGTGTAGAAAGTATGAACGGCAGCGTATTCTTGAACAGGAAGAAGAATAATACTGTCAGAAGGATACCTGAGGCGATAAGGAGTGAATAGAAGAGTACCTTGTTCCACGGTACACCGCAGACGACCTTTCCTGATTCACCGTTTACCAGTATCGTATTGTGCTTTCCCTTGTAGTCATATGTGACGAACCAGGCAGGGAACATAGCATAGTTCAGTGTGTCATAATCAATGGCCGTATCATACCTGGAAGATATGACCTTCTTGGAAGATGCACCTTTTACATCGTCTATAGCAGATTCATCGAAAAAGCTCTGTGCTCTCTTATTTACGGCTCTTCTAAGATCAGCGTAGGTAACGTCAGAGATGTTGGAATAAAAACCTCTGAGATAATCCTCGTCGAAATCCTTCATTGTTGAAGTGTTATACGGCTCAAGTCTTGAGCTGCTCTCATCGGAAAGAAGAACGGAAGCATCAAGAGGAAGTCTTCTGATCTTCATTCTTCCTCCGCGTCCGAAGTATCTTGTTACGGAATTCTTTCCGCTTTTGACCTGGCCCTCGACTACGACCGAACCTGATGTCTCGGCATCAACGATCCAATAAGGAATGTAGATTCCTCTGACATTGCTAGGGTTGAAATTCTTTATCTCCTTTGGAACGAAGATACCCTTGTTAAAGCGTCCTCTGATGATCGATACAGCTTGTTCCTTGGTAACCTGGAAAGGAATGATAAACTGTGGTTTCTTCTGCTTCGCGATCCTGCTGAATACAACTGCTGAATTACCGCAATAGATACAGTTTGTGGATGCTTCGGTTCCGTTTATGATGATCTCGCCGCCGCAGTTATTACATGTATAGATATAACAATCCAGGAACTCTTCTTCATCAGTTCCATAGATGTCGTTCATTGATTGAGCCTGCTTATCTTTGAGCAGTTCTTTGTCTTCTGCTTCTATCTCTTCCGGCAGGAACCTTCCGCCGCAATATTCGCAGACCATTTTCTGCGTAGCCGGATCGAAAATAAGCGCTCCGCCGCAGTTTTTACATAGTGTCGCCATCTCATACTCCTCTTTTTCTGATCAATACTAAAATCTTATAGCAATGGTCAATTAAAAACAATGTTGTCCTGCATCGTTTAAATAAAATAATATATTTTTTATACTAAAATAAAATATGCTATACTTATAAAAGGTGAAAAACATGGTTTTTAAGGAGATCGAACTATGAAGAAAAGTAAGAAAACAGCACTTATAGCGGCTTCATTTGCTCTCGCAATGGGAATGGCAGGTTGTGTACCTCCGGACGATTCAAATGAGACTGAAGTTAACGTAAGAGCTAAGGAATCAGTTGAGACTTCCGACGTTCAGACAGATTATGGTGCTCCGATTGACCCTGACGTGCAGACTGAATACGGTGTGCCGATCGATTATGAAGATCCTTCCGAATCCGAGGTCGAAGATGTTTACGGACCTCCGGTAGACTATACAGAAGAGACATAAGAAGAGGGATCATTCGTGTTCGACGTTAATATCAAGAAAGAAAACCTGGAGGCTCTCCGTAAGCACAGAGAGACTTTGTTTAAAGAGCCGAAGCTGAAGAATCTCTTTTTCGAGATGACATTAAGGTGCAATGAGAACTGCCTTCATTGCGGCAGCCGTTGTAACGAAGTCAAGGTAGAAGAACTTCCTGCAGAATATTACATGAGAGTCCTTGATGAAGTTAAGGAAAAGCTCGGAACAGGCGGCAAGATGATCGATGTTACGGGCGGCGAGCCTTTGCTGCGTAAGGAATTCTTCGACATAATGAATTACGCTCATAAGCTCGGCTTCAGCTGGGGAATGACAAGTAACGCTACACTTATCGATAAGGAGTGCGCCCATAAGCTTAAGGAAGCCGGAATGCGTACCATATCCGTAAGTATCGACGGTCTTGAGAAGACCCACGATGAGTTCAGAAGAACTCCGGGCGGCTACAAGAAGGCGATGGCCGGAATCAACAACCTCATCGAAGAGGGCGGATTCAAGCATATTCAGGTAACGACCGTTGTTACTCACAAGTCCATTAATGAACTTGATGAGCTCTATAAGATATTCGACAAGATGGATATCGATTCATGGCGTGTCATCGGTATTGAGCCGATGGGAAGAGCAAAGGACTATCCTGAGCTTCTTCTTACAGCCGAAGATCAGAAGTATCTGTTCGAATTCATCCGTAACATGAGGATCAAGGGTGAGCCCGTATGCTACGGCTGCAGCCACTATCTCGGATTGGAGTACGAGAGGGAAGTGCGCGACTGGTATTATATCTGCACAGCTGGTATCTATACGGCAAGTGTAGCTTGTAACGGCGACATCCTTGCGTGCCTTGATATCGAGAGACGTCCTGAACTCGTTCAGGGTAACGTTCGTACGGACAGCTTCGTTGATACCTGGCTTAGCAAGTTTCAGGCTTTCAGAAGAGATCTCTGCGACGACAATGAGAAGTGCAGCAACTGTCCTGATAAGGATTACTGCCACGGCGGAGCATTCCACAGTTGGGATTTTGACAACAAGAAGCCGTTGGTCTGCTTTAAGGACGTACTTTTCTGATCGATCTAATAAATTAACTAATCAAAATAGGGGGATAGTTCAATTGAGAACTGTCCCCCTATTTATGGTTAAGCCGAGTAATCTAGATTAATTTCTGACATACTCGCCGTACTTCTCGGCGATGATGTCCCACTCAAGATCAAAGCGACTCATGTGCTTCATGAAAGCATTGCGTACAGAAGTCTTGTCTTTCTTTTTAACAGCATCAAGAATACTCTTATGATCTTCTATGATCTTATGATCCTTTACAGCGTGAAGACTTAAGCTTCTAACGCGGTCGAAGTGAAGGCTCATGAGACTTACCATGTAGTAGCACTGCATCTTGTTGCAGATACGGTAGAAAACCTTATGGAATTCGTTATCAAGTTCCAGGAACTTTTCCTTGTTCTTGTCGTTGTAGAATTCCTGAAGGTGAATGATCTCCTCGAGTTCATTGATATCGTCAGCTGAAGCTACATCGCATGCTTCCTCCAAAACGGCACTTTCAATGCACTTACGGAGGAATCTGGACTCGTTGATGAGTTCAGGCTCGATATACGACACAAAACAACCCTTCTGAGGGAAGATCTCTATTATCTTAGATTTGGAGAGCTCTAAAAATGCTTCATGGATAGGTGTTCTGGAGAGGTTAAGCGTATTCGCGATCTCCTGTTCGCCAATTAAGCTTCCCGGCTTGATCTCCATGTTTATTATATTGTCCCTTACGATCCTTAGGGCATAATCACGATTGTTCTCGTAATCAAACTTAGGTGTAATTATCATGTTTCAGTATCTCTTTCAATTCTGACAGTTGTTGGTGTTTGCTCACAAACACAACACATTTATTTTCTATTATCTTGTTAAAAGTGTCAAGAAAAACGGAACTTAACCGACATATTTAGTGATTGTGCTCAAAACCGCACCGTTACCTTTTAGCATATCTGACAACATGGATTCGATCTTTTCTTTGAGTCCGCACTCCACGAGATCTGCTGCAAACAGGGATTTATTCCTGAGAAGACCGTCGATATTACCGAAAGCACTCTCAGGCTCGCCGAATTTAACGTTTGCGAGCTCTTTTTGGAGATCTTCCATCAAAGGATCAGAGCTGAGTTCCATCTTATTTCCGTTATCATCAACGCCCAAAAGATACCTGAACCATCCTGCGATCGTAAGCGGGATATACGTAAGAGAAGTAACGTCCAGCTCGTCTGATGCGATATAGGATTTGATGGTCTCACCAAAGCGGATCGGAACCTTAAGGCTCGTATCAGTAGCAATTCTCTGAGGTGCATCAGGGATATAAGGATTAGGAAGTCTTTCCTTGATAACTTCCGTAATGAAAGCCTCAGGACTTAAGATCTTAGGATCCGTAACTACCTTAAGGCCCTCATCGTAACCCATTTTTGTAATAAGGGATACAAGTGTTGGGTTCTTCATCTCGTCTGAGATCCTCGTATAACCCAAAAGACAACCGAATACTGCGAGGGAAGTGTGGAGAGGGTTAAGGCATGTCGTAACCTTCATCCTCTCGGATTTATTGACCGTGTCACGGTCAGTCATATAAACGCCCGCCTTTTCAAATTGAGGTCTTCCGTTAGGGAAAGAGTCCTCTATTACGAGGTACTGTGGCACCTCTGCGTTAACGAAAGGAGCGATAAATGTTCCTCTGTCAGTCGTTATCGGAGCCATATCGTCGATTCCGAGATCTTCCTTGATCATCTTTTCTACAGATGCATCAGGCCTTGGTGTGATCTTATCGATCATGGACCACGGGAATGAGATCTTAGTCTCATCATTGAGGTAAGCAATAAATGAATCATCCACGAATCCCTTTTCCTTCCACATGGAAGCGATCTCCAGGATGCTGGATTTAAGCTTGTCTCCGTTATGGCTGCAGTTATCCATGCTGACTACAGCAAGTGGCAGAGCACCGCTTTTAAATCTTTCGAGGAGCATTGAACAAACGATGCTCATTGCGTGATTAGGGCAGGAAGGACCGTTTTCGGCATCACTTACGACAACAGGAAGAAGATTACCGTCCATGCTCCTTAATGAATAACCCTTCTCGGTAATGGTGAAACTGACAAGCTGCAGGGAAGGAGCCGTAAATATCTTAACGAGCTTCTTATGATCTTCCTCGTACTTGAAATTCGCGCACAAAGCAAGCGGAATGCTGCCGATGACCTCATAGGAAACGTCGCCTGTAGGTTTAAGGTCAGCCATAAGCGTCAGATTGTCATGCGGCTTATATATCTTGTTGATGATCTCATAATCAAAAGTATCCGCAGCGATCACACCCGTGTCCGACAGTCCTTCGTTCAAGAGCACCTGAGCTACTCGTGCGATAAAACCCCTGAATATGTTTCCTGCTCCGAAATGTATCCACGTCGGCGCCTTCTCCGTATTCTCGAAAACAATATCCGAATCAAATCTCGGAAGGATGATACCCTTCTTCTCAAACTCGGAACGTTCCTTCAAAGCTTCTTTGTTTAATTTCATAAACGTGCCTCCTAAAACACTTATAGTTGAGTTTTAAAATAAAACCGATGCGCCTGCATCGGTTCTATGGTTATAGGCTACAAGAAACAAAAACCCGGAGCATATCTTATGAGGGGCAAAATTATGCGTTCAGTTTTTTCACAGCTTCCCATAAGCCCAATATATAGCTTGCACCAAGAGCACGATCATAAAGGCCGTAGCCCGGACGACCGGTCTCTCCCCAGATCATTCTCCCGTGATCCGGTCTAATATATCCGTCAAATCCTGATTCATAGAGATTCTTGACGATGGCAAACATATCAAGATCGCCGCACTCGGAAAGGTGAGCGGATTCGTGGAAATCAGTGTCGGATGTATGGAGTACGTTCCTCAAATGAACGAACGGAACCTTGCCTTCAGAGGCAAATTCCTTAGCCATGGAAGGAACGTCATTACTCTTATTTGCGCCAAGACTTCCTGTGCAAAGTGTAAGACCGTTTCTCTTGCTCGGGTTGAGAGCAAGGTATTTTCTGATTGCTTCAGCATTATTAACGACCTTCGGAAGTCCGAAAAGCGGGAACGGCGGATCATCAGGGTGAACGCCGAAATCAATATCATATTCTTCAGCATAAGGGATGATAGCATCAAGGAAATACTTGATATGCTCGAAATACTCATCCTGGGAAACATTCTTATAAAAATCGATGTCAGCTGCCATCTGTGGGAAACGCTCAGGTTCCCAACCGGGAAGTGTGAGGTTATTTGAGCCGTCGATCATATCTTTTGTCATCATCTCGGTTGTAAGTGAAGATGCGTACTTATGGCTATATGCCATACAATTACTGCCGTCCGGAAGCGGAAGGTAGAGGTTACTTCTGTACCAGTCGAGGACCGGCATGAAGTTATAACAGATGCACTTAACTCCTGCATCAGAGAGGTTCTTCATTGTCTTAATATAATTCTCGATATACTTATCTCTTGTAGGGAGACCTTTTTTGATATCTTCGTGGATATTTACACTCTCGATGACTTCCATCTCGAGACCGTGATCATTAACTTCTTTTTTTACGGAATTGATCTGTTCAGGAGTCCAAATCTCACCTGCAGGAACGAAGGAAAGCATCGTAGCAACACCTGAAACCCCCGGAACTTGTCTGATCTGATCTAACGTAACTTTGTCGTCTCCATTAGGAAACCATCTCATAATCATCTTCATATACGATACCAACCTGATGGTTATTTCCGGATAGCCGGATATTAAAATAGCACGACTACCATTACTAGTATACTAGTTTACTAGAAGGGTGTCAATGCGAAATAATAGGTAAGAAATACTTAATCTGAAGTCGTTCAACAGACATCATCAATCTTCTTCAATGTCTTCATCACTAACTGTTTTTGGTTTTCTTTTGATGTAATTGAAGAGGATAGGAACCAGTAAGACAAACCCGAAGTATTTTATCACAGTGATCAGTGATGATAAATACAATACACTTATGTCATATTCCTGATCTCTGTTCGCATAATTTGTGCAAGTTTTCGTAACTGAGAACAGAAGGAGACCTATAGCGATCAGCAAAGTTGAGATTATTACCGTGTTTTTCGGTATCTTTTTTGATTCATCTTCTTTACTGAGTTTTTTTATGCTCAGGAACAGTCCCGTGAAGATACAGGCGATAGCGAGTATTCCCGTAATAAGCTGGATGATATTGAGATATTTCTCCATTTATTCCTCCGTTATTTCTTCATCGTCTGTTGGTGTTTCTTCTTCTTTTTCTTCCTCTTCATCTTCCTCCTGTGATCTGCCGTTCATTTTATTTTCGGTGTATACGAAAGCTTTTTCGAGAGAACCGGTTATGAAATCAGCTGACAGGGCAGGCAGGAATAATAAGGAAGGAGGGAATACTATGAGTACTGCTAATGTAATAAGCATCGTAAGGCAGACCAGTAAGCTCTTTCCGAAGTAAAGAGTCGACAGGGTAAATCCGTTGATGAACGTATTCTTGGTCGTGTTCTCGTATCTTGCCAGACAAGGGATCACGAACGGGAATGAGAATATCAGCGGAAGCAGCAATATAAGACTCAGTGGGAAATAGAAAGACGGAAGTTTCATGTCTCCTATTCCGAAATAACCAATAAAGATATTGGCTGCAGTGATAAGACTATATATTAAGTATATAATATTAATAACTATACCTTGTTTAATATTAGACTTTAGTGAATGCATGAAATCCTTGGAAGGAGCACCGGATTTGTTGTATTTCCTCTTACGGGTCGCATAATAGAGGGCCGCGCATGAAGGAACAAATGTGATCACCGGGATACAAAAAACAAACCATAAAAGAGACAAAGTCATAAGTTCGGAGAGTTTTTCTCCGAATTTGTAGAAACGACCTTTAGTTACTTTTCTGTAAAAATCATCCATTAAAACACCTCTTGGAATTTGATTTTAGTATAATGGGAAAAAATAGAATAATCAACAACTAAAAAACTAGTATACTAGTAGAAAATCGATGCAAAAGTGATAAAATCCAATTAAGTATATATCTTGGAGGTTAGTATGGGCACAAAAACAAAGCTTGCGGGAATTCTCGGAAACGGCATGGTGATCCAGCGTGATCAGCCATTCAAGATCTGGGGATCTGATGTTGAGGCCAAGTTTGTAAAGGTCTTTCTCGAGAAAAATGAGTACGTAACTATGGTATCAGGCGGCAGGTTCGTCATCGAACTTCCTGCACATGAAGCAGCAACTGATATTACGATCACGGTAAAAGGATCAGAAGAGATCGTACTGAATGATATCTGTTTTGGTGATGTTTATATGCTCGCAGGTCAGTCCAATATGGAACTTCCTGTATACAGAACGCTCGATGTAACCTCTGAGGAAGTTGAAGCATCTGATTATCCATACATCAGGCAGTTCAGGCTCACACCGAATTACAGACTGGACGATACCAAGACTTCCGAACTTTTTGAGGCACCATGGGTAAAAGCAGTTCCCGGTGACATCATGGAGATAAGTGCCGTAGGTTTCTTCTGTGCCAAGGAACTTTATGAAGCAACCAAGGTTCCGATCGGACTTGTTCTCAGTGCGCAGGGAGGATCTACTCTCGAAGCTTGGCTTCCTGCCGATTCTTTGGCTCCTCTTAAGGATTGTAGCGAACTTATAAACAAGTTCAAGGAAGATAACGCTGTTCAAAGATTCCTGGAAAATATGAACAACAATATAGCTAATTGGCGTAAAGCCATTACTCCTGAAGGTTATGAGGAGAACAGCAAGGCGATCCCTTCTGACGCGGTTGAAGTTACTTTGCCGGGTCTTGTTTTCGATAAGAACAGTGAAGGATATACAGGAAGTCTGTGGCTCTACAAAGAGATCGAACTTGATGTTGAACCTGAAGCGGATTCTTTCCTTTATGTAGGTGAACTGATCGATTCCGATATTACCTATATAAACGGCGAGGTCGTTGGCAGGACCGAATATTGTTATCCTCCTCGAAAATATCCGTTTGACGGTTCGATCCTTAAGAAGGGCAAGAACCTTATCGCTGTCCGACTTATCATTGACCATAAGTACGGCGGATTCCTTAAGGATCATCAGTACTACCTGAGAACAGGAGATACAAAGATCGACATAACCGGAACCTGGTTAATGAAAAAGGAGACTGCTGCGCAGACAGAAGCACCTGAGGTCATCATGGGTCAGACTATCCCGACTGCACTTTATACAGCTTCCGTTAAGCCGATACTGAACCTTAAGTTCAAGGGAGTATGGTGGTACCAGGGCGAGAGCAATGCGGGTGATCCGTTCAACAAGAATTCACGCCCGGGAAAAGGATATTTCGAAGCAGCAAGCTACGACAAGATCTTCAAGGTCATGATCGAGAGATGGAGACAAGACTTTAAGCAGGAGCTTCCTATAGTTGTAGTAGAGATGCCTGATTATACTAATCCGGTCGAAGGATGGGATGACGGATGGGCAGAACTCCAGAAGATGCAAAGAAGTGCACCTGAGATGGTTGAAAATTGCAGGGTAGCTCTCGGAAAAGATCTCGGAGAACCATATGAGCTTCATCCGCAGAACAAGAGTATACTCGGAAAGAGAATGGCTGAAGAAGTAAAAAGACTCAATAACATCTGATAATCAGGTTCTAAAAATCATAAACATTTAATAACTGAAAATACGGCCCCGATATCAATAGTGGATATTCACTATAGATGTCGGGGTCGTTTGTGCACTCTGAACAAAAAGAGTATCACTTTTGTGGTAAATATATTGACATCTTACACCCTGAGAAATATAATCTAATCGTCAACTAGCATACAAGTACGCAAGAACACTCGAGGTCAAGAACTCAAGAATGTATGTGTAGATTGTGGCGGTGACAGTAGATTTTAGAGGTGTGTTTTATGAGTGCAAACATTCAAAGAAGAAACTCAGAGAAAAAACAAGGTTCTTTCGCAAAGCACATTAGCAGATATTGGCAGTTTTATCTGATGCTCATAATACCTGTAGCGTATTATCTCGTTTTCAGATATGCACCTATGTTTGGTAATATTATTGCTTTCAGAAAGTACCATGCTGGCGGAAGTATCTTCGGTGACAGATATGTCGGATTTAAGTACTTCAAGCAGTTTGTTGGAGATAAGACTTTCTGGAGAGCTTTCAGAAATACTCTTGTTCTTAACATCGGCTATCTTGTTGTAAGATTTCCGTTAACATTGATCTTCGCTCTTCTCATCAACGAGATCAGAAATCTTCACTGGAAAAAGTTCGTACAGACAGTTTCTTATCTTCCTCACTTTATCTCCGTAGTTATCATGTGCGGTATGATCAAGGAACTTGTTTCAACATCAGGTCCTATCAATAACATGATCGCTAAGTTAGGCGGAGATAAGATCAGCTTTATCGCTGAAGCAAAGTGGTTCCCGACGATCTTTATTTCCTCTGGCGTATGGCAGAGCATCGGTTGGGGAACGATCCTTTATCTTGCAGCTATGTCCAACATCAATCCTTCTTTGTATGAAGCAGCTGCTGTTGACGGCGCAGGACATTTCAGGAGAGTTTGGCATGTAACGATCCCGTCTATCCTTCCTACGATCACGACGCTTTTGATCTTGGATATCGGTGGACTTGTTGGTTCCGGTGCCGCATTCGAGAAAGTATATCTCCTTTATAATCCAATGATCTATGAGACGGCAGATATCGTTTCAACATACGTATTCCGTATGGGTATCGGCGGAGGAAACTTCAGTTATGCAACTGCAGTTGGTCTTTTCGAAGGACTTATAAATCTTACATTGTTGACTATTGCCAATGTGGCATCCAAAAAGCTGACAGACAGCAGTCTTTGGTAAGGAGGGTTTCATAAATGGCAGTTAATGCAGCAGGTAAAACAAGTATAAAAGTTAAGGAAAATCTCGGATATAAAGCATTCCTTGTAGTGAATTTCATTATCATGTTATTCGTTGTAGTAGTAACTCTTTATCCGTTCCTTTATCTCGTATCCCAGTCATTTACTTCTGAGCAGGCTATCATCAGAGGTGAGTCGGGAATCATCCCTAAGGGATTCAATATTGAAACTTACAAGTATGTTCTTAAGGGTGAGTTCCTTCACTACTATAAGAATACGATTGTCTACACTTTGATCGGAACAGTCTTGTCTCTTATTTTCTCATCGCTTCTTGCTTATCCGATGGCAAAACCAGAGTTCAAGATCAATAAGGTTCTTACTCCGTTCATCATCTTCACAATGTACTTTGGCGGAACTTTGATCTCCAACTACATCCTTGTTGTTGGATTGAAACTTAAGAATACGGTTCCGGCTTTCATCCTTCCTATGATGATAAGTACTTATTACGTAATCCTTATGAAGTCATTCTACCAGAGCATCCCTAAGGATCTTGAGGAAGCCGGTGAGATCGACGGATTAAGTAAGTTCGGAGTATTTATGAGGATCGCTCTTCCTCTTTCCAAGCCGATCATGGCTACAATGACTCTTTTCTATTCAGTTATGTATTGGAACAACTGGTATCAGGCATTCTTGTACCTCAACAAGAAGCAATGGCCTGTAGCTTACTACCTCCAGACGATCATCAGAGGTGTAGGTGCAAAAGAGGGTGACGGAGATGCTACTTCCGTTTCCGCAAACATTAAGTCCTGCGCAATGGTACTTACAGTTCTTCCTATCATCTGCGTCTACCCGATCATTCAGAAATATTACGTTCAGGGTATGATGCTCGGCGGTGTCAAGGAGTAATACACCGCATTACTAATTACGGATGTAACCGGTCGAACCGGTACAGAAAAATAAAAACGAGGAGGCTATTATGAAAAAGTTAAAGTTCGTTTGTTTACTTTTAACTGCTTCAATGCTCGGTACAGGCCTTATGGCATGTACTAAAGAAGGTGAAGGGGAAGAGACTTCTGCAACGACTATCCCTTCATCAATCGAAACTGTCGCAACAGATCCGGCAGAAGAGGAGAACTTGGATTATGAGTATGGTGAGCATTTCCATTCTGATACACCAGTTACATATTCTATGTTCTTCAGTGATGCAAGCTGGTACGCTATGCAGGATTCATGGCTTACAGATGGCTTGTTCAAGGATATCGAGGATATCACAAATGTTCATCTCGACATTAAGTCTTACGACTCAAGTGACTACATGAACAATATCACTCTCGATATCAACGCAGGTGAGTCTGCATACATCATTCCTAAGATCTACGATGATTCCGCTTTCGTTGATGGTGGTGCTATCGTTCCGATCTCACAGTATGTTCAGTACATGCCTAACTATGTAGATTTCTACAATACATACGGAATGCAGGAAGATCTCCTCACTATCACAAGAAGTGACGGAAACTACTACAAACTTCCTGGTATGTATGATGCTACAATGCCTGACTACTCATTGCTCGTAAGAAAAGATCTCTTTGCAGCAGCAGGTGTTGACATCGAAGCAATCGAGAAAGATTACACATGGGAAGACCTCTGTGATGCACTTGTAAAAGTTAAGGCTTACATGGTAAAGGAAGGTATGTGCTCTGAGTCTGATTACATCTGGTCTGACCTCTGGTGCGGTAACGAATCCGGACAGGGTAACGGTGGTAACCTCTTGAAGCTCATAGGTAACTCCTATGATGTAAATGCAGGTTGGGCTATCGGTGATGGTATGAGATATGACCAGGCTGCTGATAAGTTCTACTTCTCACCAGTTACAGAAAAGTATAAGTCATTCCTTAAGGTAGCTCACAAGTTTGTTGAGGCTGGAATCCTCGATCCTGAGACATTCACACAGGATGATGCAACAGCTACAAACAAGTTCTTCAACGGACAGACAGCTATCATCTCCGTTAACAAGTCACAGTATGCTAACTTCGTTTCTAACCTCGACGCTAACCTTGGTGCTGGTAACTATGAAGTTTACTATGCAGTAGCTCCTCAAGGTGCTACAAACTACAGCCCGGCAGGTGCAGGTCGTCTCGAGTGCGGTGTTATGATCTCCCAGAAGGCTCTTGATGAGCTCGGTGAGGAAGGTTTCATCAAGATGCTCAGATTCGTAGACTGGCTCTTCTATTCAAAGGAAGCTTACACTCTCGTTAAGTGGGGTGTTGAGGGTAAGACATATCAGGTTAATGCTGACGGTACAAAGTCTCTCTTGCCTGGAATGTGCTGCTCCGGTCTCGGTTATGCAAATGACGAAGAAGGATCAATGACAGATATCCGTCTTGAGTGGGGTTATGCAGGTGGTAACTTCTGGTATGGCCACACAATGGAAGAGGCTTCTGACCACTTCATTCCACCGGTAGCTGCTTTCGTAGCTCACGTAAGTGAATACCGTGATGCAGTTCCGCTCTCACCTGGACTTGCTCCTACAGAGGATCAGACAGAAGAGATGAACCTCATCGCTACTCCTTTGACAGATAACGTCAATACTTGGACATTGAGCTTCGTTACAGGTAAGGAAGACATCGATGCTAAGTGGGATGAGTATGTAGCTTCTTGTGAGGGACTCAACTACACAGGTCTTGAGGAACTCTACGCAGAGGTTTACGGTAAATAAGATTCTAACTCTACAACTCAACCTTTGGAGGCTCTCTTCGGAGAGCCTCTTTTTGTGTTTTTTTCAGGAAGATATGGAACTGTGATTGTTTTCGAGTAATATGAATTAAAGAGAGGATACAATCATGAAAAGAGTTCTTGCTATTATCATAATCTTTTTGATGAGTCTGTGTTTTTTGGGTTGTGTAAAAACAAAGAACGAGAACGAGTATAAGAAAGAATATGAGGAATTAATTAATCAGATAGATGATAGATTCGGTGAATATCTAACTGTTGATGTTGACGAGTTTGAGAATAATATCAACATAAGATTAAATATAGAAAAGTATTTGCAAAATAAAGAAAAGCAAAGAATAATGCCCGCTTATGTTTTGATTGAAGACACAAGAGTTATGGTGAATGAATATTTGGACTCTAATCCGAATTGCAGATTGGCAAAGCAACTTCAAGAAAAAGACGGATATATTATGCTTTATAAGGTCTATGAATACTTTGGGTCTTCGCAATCAAAGAGTATATTCAAAGTCGAAACAAACTTTAGGGATGAGATAAAAAGATTTAATCAATATTCAGTAATAGATATCCAGCTTCTTAATGAATTGTGTTCAATCGATAATAATGACTATGACTACTATAATGACTACATAAAAAATATGTATGACTACTTTGCTCTGACAGGCAGTGATATTGATTATATAGTAATTCTTGACAAGGTCGTAATTAAAAATGCCGATCAAGAAGCATGGCGAGAAGAAGTAAAATCAAAGTTTCCGCTAATTGTTGAAGAAGGCGATTTGTAGTATCAACAAAGCTGAGTCTAAAATAATTAGGACTCGCAACAAAGAACTGCGAGTCCTAGAATTCTAATCGAAAAGTCCCAGTGAATTTCGGTAACAGATCCGCTCGATTATATCTTTAAGAATATCGTCATCATCAGGGAAGAGACCTGAATTAACCTGATCTGCAATGAATGAACAAAGTATCCTTCTGAAGTACTCGTGACGGGTGTATGAAAGGAAACTTCTCGAGTCGGTAAGCATACCCAAAAAGCCCGGGAAATATCCCTGACAGGATAGTGACTTTATGTGATCGAGCATTCCGTTCATGTTGTCATTAAACCACCATGCAGCACCGTGATGAACATTTATGAAACAACCGCAAAGTGTATCGATCAATGCGTTGTTGTTCGGATCCAGGCTATATAGAATGGTCCTCGGGAGACAACCTTCGGAAGAAAGCTTTGAAAGCACCTTCGAAAGCGGTGTGATGAAGTCGTTCGTTCCGCTTATGGAATCGCATCCGCAGTTAACCCCGAGTGTTCTTAATTTCTCTTCATTGACGTTTCTTATGCAGCCAAAATGAAGCTGCATGGATATGCCGTTTTTAGCATACTCTCGAGCACAATGAAGAAGGATAAAAGTCTTATACATATCGATCTCTGAAGAAGACAAAGAAGAAGTCTTTTTCTTCTCGAAAATGCTCGCGATCTGATCCTTTGTTCCTTCCTCGAAAAAGAGAAATTCCGTTCCGTGGTCGGCGATCTTACAACCATGAGAAACGAAGTGTTCGATCCTGCTGTCGATCGCACTTAAAAGATCATCCAAATTATCGATATTATGACCGCAAACTTCAGAGAGTTTTGCTATGTAATCAGCAAAGGATTCCTTCTCGATATCCAGTATCGGATCAGGTCGAAATGAAGGGAGGACCGTCGTCTCAAAAGTCGGATCTTCCTTGATCATCTTGTGCCATTTCAGGTCGTCACATGGATCGTCTGTTGTACAGATCACCTTAACATTTGAAGCTTTGATAAGTCCTCTGGCTGTATACTTTTCCGAATCATCTGCCATCATCTTGCATGTCTTGTCCCAGATCTCTTCTGCGTTTTTCTCGGTGAGAGGATCGAAGATTCCAAAGTAACGTGCAAGTTCGAGACAGTTCCAATGATAAAGCGGACTTCCGATCGCGTTTCCGATAGTTTTAGCCCAGCAGATAAACTTCTCCTTTGGGGAAGCATCACCTGTGATGAATTTCTCCGGTATACCGTTGGCTCTCATTAGGCGCCATTTATAATGATCGCCGGAAAGCCAGATAGAAGACAGATCGGAAAATGATACGTCTTCAGCGATATCTTTCGGATCGATATGACAATGATAGTCAACGATCGGGAGTGGTTTAGCATATTTTTCGTAAAGGGAATAAGCCTTGTCAGAACTCAAAAGAAATCTGTCATTGATAAATTGTGACATACAAAATCTCCTTTGCTGCGTTAAAATATCTGTTGGATATTATCTTTTATTAACATTACAGCAAATTTATATTGATTACAAGATAAAATGTGCTAGAATACTAGTAGGCTTGTTAAAGGAGTTAGAAATGGATATCAAAGAAAAGATTCATGAAGTCGGTATCGTTCCGGTAGTAGTTTTAGAAGATGTTAAGGACGCAGTCCCTCTTGCAAATTCGCTTTTGGCCGGCGGCATCTGCTTTATGGAGATCACTCTCAGAACTAATTGCGCACTCGAGTGCATTAAGGAAGTTTCTTCCAAATGCCCTGATATGATCGTTGGAGCAGGAACGGTCGTTAACAAGACTCAGGCGATTGAAGCTATTGAAGCCGGAGCTGAATTTATTGTTTCCCCGGGTCTTGATGAGGAAGTAGTTAAGCTCTGTATTGAGAAAGATATCTATTGTTGTCCGGGATGTGCTACTCCAACGGAGATCATGAAAGCTATGTCCTTAGGACTCGATGTTGTTAAATTCTTCCCTGCAAATGTATACGGCGGCCTTAAAGCTCTTAAGGCCCTCGCAGCACCGTTCACCGGTGTTAAGTTCCTTCCTACCGGCGGTATTGATGAGGAGAACATGAGCGAGTATGTTTCTGCTCCTTTTGTAACTGCCATCGGCGGAAGCTTTGTCTGCACAAAGGCTGATATCAAGAATCAGGATTTCGATAAGATAACAGAGATATCAAAGCAGACAATTGAAAAGATCGCTGAAGCGAGAAGGTAATAGGGGAGGATATGAAGATGAAAGTTTTAACTTTTGGAGAGATAATGCTGAGACTTAAGACTCCGGAGCACGAGAGATTTTTCCAGACTCCGAGATTCGAGGCAACCTTCGGTGGCGGTGAAGCAAACGTTGCCGTATCTCTGGCAAATTACGATATGCCGTCAGAATTCCTTACTGTTCTTCCCGAAAACGTTGTCGGCGATGAATGCGTAAGAGAGCTCCGCAAATTCGGGGTCGGCACAGATAAGATCTTAAGAGGCGAAGGAAGAATGGGTATCTATTACCTCGAATCCGGCGCTAATCAAAGACCAAGCCGAGTTGTATACGACAGAAGTTATTCATCCATGGCACTTGCAAAAGCGGATGTTTTCGATTGGGACAAGATATTTGATGACGTTGACTGGTTCCATATCACGGGTATCACACCCGCTATCTCCCAAAGTGCTGCTGATCTGTCGATCAAGGCTTGCGAAGAGGCCAAAAAGCACGGTGTAACGGTTTCCTGTGATCTGAACTTCCGTAAGAATCTCTGGAAATACGGAGTCAAGGCTGATGAAGTAATGACCAAGATCGCTTCTTTGACGGATGTTATCATAGCCAACGAGGAAGACTGTCAGAAGTCCCTTGGTATCGCGCTTGATGTTGAAGTAGAAAGCGGTAAGCTCGACACAGATAAGTACAAAAAGCTCTCCGATAAGGTTCTTGAACTTTATCCGAACGCGAAAAAGATCGCTATCACACTTCGTGAGAGCCACAGTGCTGATCATAACGGATGGTCAGCATGTATCAATAACAGAAATGAATTCTATGTAAGCCGTAAGTATGAGATCAAGGATATCGTCGACAGAGTCGGCGGCGGAGATTCCTTCGCAGGCGGACTTATCTATGGTCTTCGTACTTATAACGATGATACGAAAGCTCTTGAGTATGCGGTTGCCGCTAGTTGTCTCAAGCATTCCATCAGCGGGGACTTCAACAGAGTCAGCGTTAAGGAAGTAGAGACCCTGATGAACGGTGATGCCAGCGGAAGAGTACAAAGATAAGGGGTTTAAAGGTTATTAAGCCTTCTTCATTATAAACGGAAACAAAAACGGTGATTTCGGTTAATACGTAATTGCCGTTTTTGTTGTATTCAAATATTTATTCTTATTGTTATAATATAGAAAAATAACGGAGGATTTGCTTATGTGGGTAAAACAGATTAACGTTTTTCTGGAGAATCAGTCCGGAAGATTGGCAGAAGTAACAGATTCGCTTTCCAAGGCAAATATTGATATCAGAGCTCTTTATATCGCTGATACAACAGACTTCGGAATCTTAAGGATCATTGTTGATAAACCAAGTGAAGCTTTGATCGTACTTCAAAAGGCAGGATTTACTGTAAGCCAGACATCTGTAATAGCTTTGGCTATACCGGATAAGCCGGGTACTCTTGATGAGGCATTAGCCGTACTTTCAGAGAACAACATTTCCATGGAATATCTTTACGCTTTCGTAGGAAGAGCATCATCGGATGCAGTTGTAGTTATCAGAGTTGACAATGCAGAGGAAGCTTTAGATCACTTCCATTCAAAGGGCATCAAGGTACTGTCTCCTGAGGAGGTTTACGGTATCTGATGATAAGTGATATTTATTCGACATATGGTGTCAGTAACAAAACAGCCGAGTTAGCCGAAGAGGCAATGAAGGCTGTTTTGCCTGTGTTTAAGGAAATTGAGGAGATCCGCGAATATAATCAGCTCAAAGTCCTTGCGGCTTATAGAGAACTCGGTTTTGCCGAAAGACATATGGGTCTTACAACAGGCTATGGATATGACGATATCGGAAGAGAAAAGATCGAAGAGATCTACGCTAAGGTCTTCGGCGGTGAATCTGCTTATGTCAGAACCCAGATAAGTTCCGGTACGCAGTCTATATCTGCGATCCTTTACGGAATCCTCAGACCGGGTGATGAACTTTTGGCAGCAACCGGAAGACCATATGACACACTTATGGAGACGATAGGTCTTGGTGAAGACGGATACGATGCTTCGCTTTTAGCATACGGAACTACCTATGATGAAGTTAACCTTCTTCCTGACGGCAGTCCTGATATTGAAGGAATTGTCGCTAAGCTTAATTCCAAGACAAAGATGGTCCTTATCCAAAAGTCCAGAGGATATTCCACAAGAAGAGCTCTTATGAGTTATGACATAAAGAGCATCGTTGATGCTGTAAGAAAGTGGTCTTCCGAGAACGGTAAGGACATCGTTATTGCTGTTGATAATTGCTATGGAGAATTTGTCGAGAAAACAGAACCATGCGAATTGGGTGCTGATATCTGCGGCGGATCTCTTATAAAGAATCCGGGCGGCGGAATCTGCAGTACCGGAGGTTATATTGTCGGAAGAAAGGATCTTGTAGAAAAAGTTGCCTGCAGGATCACGGCTCCGGGACTTGGAAGTCATGTAGGACCTACTTTGGGATTTAACAGAATGATAGCTCAGGGTCTGTTCAGAGCACCTGCTACCGTTGCCGAGTGTCTTAAGGGTGCGGTATTTGCATCCAAGATGTTTGAGCTTACGGGATTTAAGACAAGTCCTTCAGCAATAGAACCGCGTGGAGATATAGTTCAGACGATAGAATTTAATGACCCTGATAAGCTCGTAAAATTCTGTCAGATGATACAAACATGTTCACCGGTTGACTCCTTTGCGCTTCCTGAACCATATGCTATGCCAGGCTATAGTGATGAAGTCGTTATGGCTGCAGGTACATTTGTTCAGGGTGCTACATCAGAACTTTCCTGTGACGGCCCTATGAGAGAACCGTACATCGGATATATGCAAGGTGGTCTTGTATATGAGCAGGCTAAGCTCGCTGTTATGTTAACGATAGATTCATGGGGGTAAATATTTGTGCGCTTCAATATAAACGGGAAAAAGAAAGCAAAAGCCAAAGATAAGGCTAAAGATAAGGCAAAAGTAAAAGCTAAAGTTAATGATAAGGAAATGATCCAACATAATGCTAGTGATCCGGAGCCTGAAAAGAAACAGACAGCTTATAAGCCTAACCGAAAAGCCAGAGCAGGTAAGAGAGCACTTCGTAACAGCATATTTGCAGTAGTTGTTGCAGCGTTTTCTCTCGCTGTTCTTGTTTTCGTTATTTACCATCTTTATGATTATATTGCTGCGAAACCAAAGTTTGAATTTATATCGACAGGCCGTGTTGAACACACGATCGGTGCTACTGCTTTGATCGTTCGTGATGAGACGGTTATTCCTTCAAAAGCAAAGGGCGAACTTGTAACTAAAGCCACAGAGGGCAGCCGTATCTCCAAATCACAAGAGATAGCTATGGTGGTTCCTGACAACATGTCCTCGATCGTTACTAATCTCAGAAACACACAGTCTCAGGTCTCTGAAGTTCAGCAGGAACTTATCATGTCAGGTAAAGCTCCCGGAGCTCAAAAGGTTTACGATGATGTAGATGAGGATATTCTTCCTATCGTCGATCTTTTGAGACAGGATGCTATGAATGGAAACTTAAGTAATACATCTTCCTATGAATCGTCTCTTGCAGTTCTTATTGATAAAAGAGAAAAAGAACTTACCAAGATCGATTTCGAAGATGAAAGACTTAATCTTTTGAGAAATGATGCATCAAGTTATGAGAATCAGCTCTCAAAGAATGCGGCTATCATCAAGGCAGTTAATCCGGGTATTGTTTCCTATAAACTGGACGGATGGGAGGAAGAACTCTCATTCGATTTCCTCTTGTCTGCAGAACCATCAACCATCAAGGATTATATAAGCAGATCTACAGGTGCCATTACATCTGACCTTGCAATTGAGGAAGACGAGAACGTAGCCAGGATATCTCAGAATGAAGAGCAGTATCTGGCTGTTATCTTAAGCGGAAAAGACGTTAAGGTAGAGGAGTTTGAGGTAGATTCAAAACACAATATCAATATCGCATCGGAAGGTGTAACGATTGATAACTGTAAGGTAGTAAGATCCGTTCCGTGTGATGATGGTCTTCTTGTTGTTTTCTCAACAAGCAGACATGTTGAAAGCCTTATCGGATTCAGATCTGTTAATATCGAGATCGTTATTAATTCCACATCAGGTCTTCGTGTTCAGACAACAAGTCTCGTTAAGCCTGATTACGACAGAGGAGTTGCAACGATATATGTCAATGATGACGGATTTGCTTCCGAGGTGGATGTAATCATCAAAGACTATGACAGAGAATTTGCGATCATCGCACCTTTTGGAGATGCTTCAGTTCCAAGCAGTAAGACGGTAATAATAACAAATCCTACTGCAGTAAAACCGGGAGATAAAGTAGAGTAGTATGGAAAACATAGATGAATTTGAATTAATTAATAAGATTAAGAATAATATTAATAATATAGAGGAACGCATCAACGAGGCTTGTAAAAAAGCAGGACGCTCAAGAGATGAGATCACGTTGATCGGTGTATCCAAAGTGTTTCCGGTAGAGTATGCCATGGCAGCTATCAAGGCAGGACTTACTGATCTTGGTGAGAACAGAGTACAGGAATTAGTTCCGAAGTATGAGACTGTAAAAGAAGCAGGACTTGCTTGTAATTGGCATCTTATCGGTTCGCTTCAGAAGAACAAGGTAAAGTATATTATTGGTAAACCGAAGCTCATTCATTCAGTAGATTCCGTTGATCTTGCTAAAGAGATCAATAAGAGATCCGGTGCGAATAACATTGTTACAAATATTCTTCTGGAGGCAAATGTATCAGGCGAAGAGAGCAAGCACGGTTTTTCTCCGAGTGAGATAAAGGAGGCACTTTCCGAGATCGATTCGATGGAGAATGTTAAGGTAAACGGCCTTATGACAATGGCTCCGATACAGCAATATGAAGGACAGGCAAGGGAAGTTTTCGCGAATACAAAGAAACTCTTTGATGAACTGAAGGCTGATGTGAAAGATGCAGATGCCTGGAAAGTATTGTCAATGGGCATGAGTCAGGACTTTGAATATGCGATTCTTGAGGGCAGTACATGCATAAGGATCGGAACATCCATTTTCGGTGACAGAAGATATATAGATAGCCATTAATGTTACATGCGTGTAACAAACTAGGCGTATAGAGCCTATTAAATGGCAATTTTATTACAGTTGCCCAAATCTTATAGATTTTTGAGAAGCACATTAGTACAATTCAACCATAGTTAAAAAACGCCCGGGTGGTGGGCATCAAAAAACAGGAGGAATTGTAAAATGGCAGGCATGATGGAGAGATTCAAGAATTTCTTGACAGGCGGAGAGTACGAAGAAGATTACACAGAGTATGATGACGAGATGGGTCTTTATGAAGAGCAGGATAGCGCAGAGGATTCATCCATGTGGACAAACAATTCATACGAGGAGCAGACAGTTATTTCTGAGCCTGCACCTGCAGTAACTACTCCGGTATATCAGCAGCCGGCAACTACTGTTGTAATGCTCAGCCCTTATGATATCAGAACAAGCCAGATCGTTTGTGATCACATCCGTGAAGGTCATATCGTAATCTGTAACCTCACAGCTAGCTCAAACAACCAGCGTGTTGTTGACTACATCAGTGGCGGTGTTTATGCTTTCGATGGTAAGATCGAGCCAACAGCTGTTAAGACAACATTCGTTTGCACACCTAAGAATGTTAACTTGATCGTTGATGCTAACGAAGCTTCTGAGTCCATTTCAGGTACAAAGGTTTCAGCTCTCTGATTTTAAACAATTGATTAATTTTATCCCGGACATAAGTGTTCGGGATATTTTTTTGTTTATTTTTAGACTATAATATCCTTGTTAATCAGGGAGGGGATCTCAATGGAAGCCAAGGTTAAAAAAATCATTGCGGATGCTTTTTCTTCTGTTGCTGATACTACAGCTAAGGAAGCATCAGTGATAAATGAAATGATCGATTTTGTCCAGGATGTTGATTCTATTGCCAAGAAGGTCAACTCCTTGGAGTCTGATGCTGATATGATCGTTCATACCACTTCTTTGCAGCTTAAGGAAATGGGTGTTATAGCTGATGAGGAATCTCAGAAGTATTATAAGGTCTTGTCGCTTATAGAAGAATGTACGGATGTTATCGAAGATCTTGCTATAGCATATAACTCGTTTAATGTTATTTCTCTGCGTGAGGATTATGTTCCGATGTTGGTTGCTGTTGAACAGGCAGCTCATTCGTTAACGATGCTTGCATCATCCATGAAAAAACCAAGTAAGGTTGGTCCGATCCAGTTAGCGATAATTGATCTTAACCATTCACGTGATGAAGGTGTAAGGATGTATTCTGAAGCAATGAAGAACCTCTTTACTTATGAGAAAGATCCTGTTGAGATAATCAGGTGGAAAGAGATCTATACGTTAACAAGAGACGTTTTTGTTGCATATGAAGATGTTGCTGATGCGTGTGAAGAGTTCATACTTCGTTATGAAGTTAAATGATCAATTAATGATCCTTATCCGGAAATCGTTCATCGAACGGTTTCCGATTTTTTTTGCTATGGTAGAATATCTATTAGAATAAATAAGAGGATCAATATATGCCACAAGATTATAATGATGTAGAACTGAAGTTTAAAAAGATCTTGAAGGGCCTTCCTGAGGATAAGAGAAAGGAACTTTTCGAGAGACTTAAATCCATGGAACCAGCTCAAAGAGAAGAAATGATCCGTAAGATCGTTTCAGCTAATGAGAATAGGCATGAAGTTCAGCGTCCTAATAAACCGGTAAAAAATCAGAATGTAAATCAGAAGAAAAAGTCTTCTGCTCCGCAGCCTAAACCAACGGCAAAGAAAGCTCCTGAGATCACTGAAAAAGATTTTTCGAGAAAGACAAGTGAAACAAAAACAAAATCCGGCAAGGAACTGATCATCGTTATTTCTATCCTTGTGGTTTTCTGTGCTGCCTGTCTTGGTATTAAAGTGCTGTTTGACGATAAGATGGATGCGTTTGTGGAAAAAGCGCAGGAGACAGCTGTATCAGATGTCAGCGAGACAACTAACGAGATTGTTTCCACATCTGAGATAACTACAACTACTACTGTTGCTTCGGAAGAGACAACTCCGACCCCGTCGCCTACGCCGACGATGATACCTCTTGCTGCTGACAGTCCGGATCTCACGGGTCTTACTATCGTTATCGATCCGGGTCACCAGGAACAGAGATCTGAAAGAACAGAGAAGGTTGCTGATTGGCTCTCGGATGAGAAATGCGGTGCTACTTCCGGTGCTGTTGGTGTAACAAGCGGGGTTCCTGAGTATGAACTTACCTTAAAGATCAGTCTTAAACTGAAGAATTATCTGGAGCAGTGCGGTGCTACAGTTATCCTTACGAGAGAGACAAATGATGTCGATCTGACTAATCAGGAACGCGCTCAGATCGCTGTTGATAATTCTGCTGATATCTTTATCAGGATCCATACTGATGCTGCAAACGACAGTAAGAGTTCCGGAGTCAAAGTTTTCGTTCCGGATTCAGGAAATTATAAGAGCAGCGCAGTCGGAAAAGGAGATATTCTCGGTCAGACAGTTGCTGATTCACTTGGTTTGGAATTCCTCGGAACCAAAGCGACGAGTATGTACACAGGACTTAATTATGCCAACTCTGTTGCTTCGTTCCAGATATCCTTAGGACTTCTGTCAAACAGCAATGATGAAGCCGTTCTTCTTGATGAAAACAATCAGGTAAAGATATGTGAAGCAATAAGTCAGTTTGCCGGTGAATTCAAAGAATCTTAAGGGTGTTTGATTTTGCCCCTTGTTGTGCTAGAATCTAAATAATATTTAACAAAAAAGGAGCATATTATGAAAGATTTTGAAGATGATGATCTGCGCACTTTTATTGACAACTACAATAAGGCAAAACCACAGGACGATTCCGTTGAATTAGAAGAACAGAAGTATGCTCCTAAGGATACCGATGAGGTAGAGAAGTTTGCTGCTGCATTGGATGTCAGTAATGATGTTAGAGAGCTTATGTCTCGTGTTGAAAAGTTGGAGGTTCTCAATTACGGTTTGTGGTTGATGCTCGAGAAGAAAGGCTTTACACACGAAGAGTATAACGAAGCTTTGGCTACTGCTAAGGAGAACATCGCCGCTAAGCACACAAGTACTAAGGAAGCAATTGCATGTCCTAACTGCGGAAGACTTCTTCAGTCAGCTGATATTTTCGGAATCAAGTGTATCTACTGCGGTTACGAGTCTAACGCTAATCCTTATCAGATCAAGGATGTAGGTGTAAAGCTTGTTGATAAGCCGGAAGAGAAGGAATACAACGTTGAAGACGATCTTCGTTTTGACGAAGTTTGATCCAACTTGATAAACATTATAAAAAAGAATATAATGACCTAACTCTTAGGTCATTATTTTTTTCGAAAATAATGAGAGCTGTGTAAAACCCATTATATGGGGGTGCACCGGTTTCGACGGGGTCGTTGAGATCGGGGAAGCGGGTGGAGGATTCTCGTTGGCCTCCTAAAAAAACGAGAAAGCAAGTAATTGCAAACAAAACACAGCTCGTAGCTGCTTAATCTAGCTACCGCCTGATCTGTATATCTGCGTACAGGTTATAGGCGCCACCTGCAGACCTTACCCGTCAGAGGTTAAACGGGACAACCTCTGAGGCAAAGCTTTGAGCTTCAGTTGTATCTTATCAAGTTACCGGAATCATTGCCTGTCATTGGGCGAAATGAGAAAGGGAATAAAACCATTCAATGACTGCACCCGGAGATGCCCCGAAGGATATGGTTTCGGACAGGAGTTCGATTCTCCTCACCTCCACCAAAATCGACAGATACCGCTCGATCTGCAATGGTCGGGCGGTATTTTTGTAATGGTATAATTGGATTGTCAGTAAGATAAATCAACAGCATAAAAGACTAAGATAAATCGAAATTTGTAGGTGAAAAGAATGGGGAATTGTGATTGGTGCAACCTGTCTGAAGAAGAAAAACAGTTTCAGTTATACGAAAGTAAATCGTGGTCTGTTTTCCTTTCAGATGAACA
>JAGCGK010000182.1 GCA_017649645.1 Clostridiales bacterium
GTAAGCTTTGTGGACGTCCACATTCTTACATGCGTAAGTATGGCATCTGCCGTCTTTGCTTCCGTGATCTCGCATACAAGGGTGAGATTCCGGGCGTTAAGAAGGCAAGCTGGTAATTTCGTAGCATTATAGGAGGAAAAAATATGCAGATTACAGATGCAATTGCAGATATGCTTACAAGAATCCGTAATGCCGGAACAGCAGGCCATCCGACAGTAATGATCCCTTCTTCTAACTTGAAGAAGTCTATCGCACAGATTTTGTTGGACGAAGGTTACATCGCAGGTTTCCAGTGCATTGAGGACAATAAGCAGGGAATGATCAAGGTTACTTTGAAGTATGTTGACGGACGTGAGCCTGTCATCTCCGGTATCAAGAGAATCTCTAAGCCGGGTCTTCGTATCTATGCTGACAAGGAGAACCTCCCTAAGGTATTGGGCGGTCTCGGAATCGCAATCGTTTCTACATCCAAGGGCGTTATGACAGACAAAGAAGCTCGTAAGCTCGGTGTAGGCGGCGAAGTTCTCGCATACGTTTGGTAATCATTAATAAGGTTATAAAAACTCTGAAAAGCGCAGGGCACACGACATATGTGCCACGCGCGTAATCTAAAGAGCAGGAGGAAAAAAATATGTCAAGAATTGGTAGAATGCCGATCACGATTCCTGCAGGAGTCGAGGTCAAGCTTG
Source organism: Clostridiales bacterium (assembly GCA_017649645.1). Taxonomy (GTDB): domain Bacteria; phylum Bacillota; class Clostridia; order Saccharofermentanales; family Saccharofermentanaceae; genus Saccharofermentans. The sequence continues at coordinate 690 of JAGCGK010000182.1, forward strand.
ACGGCAATCACCTGACTGTTAAGGGCGGAAAGTCCACTCTCGAGATGGATGTACATCCTGATATGACAGTTAAGATCGACGGCGCCGTTATCACAGTTGAAAGACAGAACGACGAGAAGCAGCAGAAGGCTCTTCACGGACTTACACGTTCTTTGATCAACAACATGGTTATCGGTGTATCCGAAGGTTTTTCCAAGGATCTTGAGATCAACGGTGTTGGTTACAAGGCTACAAAGCAGGGTAACAAGATCGTTTTGAACCTTGGTTATTCACACCCAATCGAAATGGTTGAGCCGGAGGGAATCACAATCGAGGTTCCGGATGCTCAGAAGATCACTGTTAAGGGTGCTGATAAGCAGCTCGTTGGTGAGACAGCAGCAAAGATTCGTTCATTCAGACTTCCTGATGCATACAAGGGCAAGGGTATTAAATATGCTACTGAGCACTTGAGAATCAAGGAAGGTAAGACTGGCGCTAAGAAGTAAGCGGGAGGTGTAAACAATGATTAGTAAAGTTGATAAAAACGAAATTCGTAAGAGAAAGCACCTTCGCGTAAGAAAGAAGATCAGTGGTACAGCTGAGTGCCCACGTTTGTGCGTATTCAGAAGTAACGCTAACATCTACGCTCAGGTTATTGATGATACAAACGGTACTACACTTGTAAGTGCATCTTCTCTTGATAAGGATATCCAGGGCAACGGCGGTAACAAGGATGCTGCAGCTGCAGTAGGTAAGCTTGTTGCAGAGCGCGCGCTTGCTAAGGACATTAAGGAAGTTGTTTTCGATCGTGGTGGATATGTATATCACGGCAGAGTAGCAGCTTTGGCTGAGGCAGCTCGTGAAGCTGGTCTCTCATTCTAATCAGGAGGAAATAACATATGGGTTTTGATTCTACAAATATGGAATTAACAGAAAAGGTCATCCATATCAGACGTGTTTCCAAGACTGTTAAGGGTGGTAGAAACATGCGCTTTGCTGCTCTCGTTATCGTAGGCGACGGTAATGGTCACGTTGGTAAGGGTATCGGTAAGGCTGCCGAGGTTCCGGATGCTATCCGCAAGGGAATCGAAGAAGCTAAGAAGAACATCATCGAGGTACCTGTCGTAAACGGCACGATCCCTCACGAGACAGTTGGACTTTATGGCGCTGGTAAGATCATCATGAAGCCTGCTGCAGGCGGTACCGGTGTTATCGCCGGTGGTCCTGTTCGTTCAGTATGCGAGCTCGCAGGTATCACAGATATCCGTACCAAGTCTCTCGGTACAAACAATCCGAACAACATGGTTAATGCCACACTCGAGGGTCTTAAGGGACTCAAGTCAATCGAAAAGGTTGCACGTATTCGTGGTAAGTCCATTGAAGAAATTCGTTAAGGAGGGCTCTTATCATGGCAAAATTGAAAATTACTTTGGTAAAGAGTACCAACAAGTGCACAAAAGTTCAGGCAGCAACAGTAGCAGCTTTGGGTCTCAAGAAGATCGGTCAGTCTGTTGAGAAGAACGATGATTCCGCTATCAGAGGAATGGTTCACAGAGTTGCTCACCTTGTAACTTGTGAAGAAGTTTAATGGAGGTATATAGAAATGAAGCTCAATGAAATGACTTCCAGCGGCAACGCCGCTGCATACCGCAAGGGCCGCGGTGCAGGATCCGGTAACGGAAAGACAGCAGGACGCGGACACAAGGGACAGAAAGCTCGTTCCGGCGGTGGAGTTCGCCCGGGTTTTGAGGGTGGACAAATGCCTCTTTACAGACGTTTGCCTAAGAGAGGATTCAACAACAAGCGCTTCGCTCCTCAGTATATCGAGGTTAATGTCAGCGATCTTGAGAAGTTTGATAATGGTGCTGAGGTTTCTGCAGAGATCCTCGCAGATGCAGGCATCATCTCCCTTCCTAAGGTAAACGACGGCATCAAGATTCTCGGTAACGGTGAGCTCACAAAGAAGTTGACTGTTAAGGCAGTTAAGTTTACAGCTTCTGCTAAAGAGAAGATCGAAAAGGCTGGTGGAACGGCTGAGGAGGTTTGATCATGAGAGGTATGTTTGATTCCTTGATCAAGGCTTTCAGTTTGCCGGAACTTCGTAAGAAGATCCTTTTCACAATCATGATCTTGGGCCTTTATCAGATCGGTGGTCTTATTCCTGCTCCTGGTATCGACAGAGCTGCATTCACAAACCTCGTTAAGAATTGGGGTCAGCTCGGTGGATTGATGGATATCATCTCAGGTGGTGGATTTTACTCGGCAACAATCTTTGCCCTTGGTATTACTCCATACATCAACGCATCCATCATCATTCAGCTTTTGACAGTTGTATTCCCTCAGTTGGAGCAGCTCTCAAAAGATGGTGAGGCAGGCAGGAAGAAGATGCAGAAGATCACTAGATATTCTGCGATCGGACTCGCATTCTTGCAGTCTTGCGGAATCATGTGGTCTACAAGAACAGCAATGGTTAATGTACTTCCAAAGCCATTGAACGCAGCACTTATCGTGCTTGCTTTCACGGCCGGTACATGTTTCATCGTTTGGCTCGGTGAGCGTATCAACGAGTTCGGTATCGGAAACGGTGTTTCCCTTATCATCTTCGCTGGTATCGTAACCAGACTTCCGGCGATGGTTAAGCAGGCTTATGAGTTCTGTTCCGGATTGAGCGGTAAGATCTCTGCTAAGGCTAACAGCAGCATCCTCGGTATTTCCACCGGTGTGCTCGCTTTCCTGGCAATCTCCGCAGTAACAGTAGGTCTCATCATTTTCGTTCTTTATGTTCAGAATGCTGAGAGAAGGATCAACGTTCAGTACTCCAAGAAGACTATTGGACGTAAGAGCTACGGCGGACAGAGTTCATACATCCCGATCAAGGTTAACCAGTCAGGCGTTATGCCGGTTATCTTTGCAATGTCTATCCTTTCTTTGCCGAACTTCATCTTTACGTTGTTCCTTCAGAAGTCAGATAGCTTATTTGCAACATGGTGCCGTGACTTCGGTACAAGCCCTTGGTACTACGTAGCAGAATTCTTCTGTATCATACTTTTCACATTCTTCTATTCGTTGATCCAGTTCAACCCATTGGAGATTGCGAACAGCATTCAGAAGAACGGTGGATTTATCCCTGGTATCAGACCCGGCCGTCCGACAAAGGATTTCATCCTCGGAACAGCTAACCGTTTGAACTGGGTGGACGCTTTGTTCCTTGCATTCATCGTTTTGGTTCCTACTCTTATCTCGAGCTTGCTCGATCTCGGTATGGTATGGTTCGCAGGAACTTCCGTATTGATCCTTACAGGTGTTGCTAACGATCTCGTAGTTCAGATCGAGAGCCAGCTTGTAACAAGAAACTACAGAGGATTCCTTGATTGATCATCATAAAGATTAAAAAAATGACCGCTTTCACTTGGAAGGCGGTCTTTTTTGTTTTCGAAAAAGCATAAAATAGCGAAAAAGAGTGCAATTATTTAAAAATGCGTTTATAATACAAACGTTTGAAAACTAACAGAACGGAAGTGTTTATTATATGAAACTTATTATTCTTGGTGCACCGGGTTCAGGAAAAGGAACTTCGGCTACATATTTAAGAGAGAAGTACAACCTCGCTCACATCTCCACGGGAGATATCTTCAGAGCAAACATCAAGGGCGGTACTCCTTTGGGCGTTGAAGCAAAGAGCTACATCGACAAGGGTCTTCTCGTACCGGACAGCGTAACTGTTTCCATGGTCGAGGACAGACTTAACGAAGATGACTGCAAGAAGGGATTCATCCTTGACGGATTCCCGAGAACTATCGCACAGGCACAGGCTCTTGACGAGATCCTCTCGAAAAAGGGCGAGTCCATCGACGCAGTCTTGTCTATCGTTGTTGACGATGAGACCATAAAGGGCCGCGTATCCGGAAGAAGAGTCTGCGAGAAGTGCGGCGAGAGCTACAACGTAACATTCAGACCTACTAAGGTCGAGGGTGTCTGCGATTCCTGCGGCGGCAACGTTGTTCAAAGAGATGACGACAAGCCGGAGACAGTCGAGGCAAGACTTAAGACTTACTACACGAACACACAGCCTTTGATCGATTTCTACGACAAGAAGGGAATCATCATCGAGGGCGATAACAATAAAGATCCTGAGATCTGCAGACAGCAGCTCGAGGATGGCCTCAAGGCAAAAGGACTCATCTGAGTTCAAAAGAGGTGATTTCGTGGTTGAGATCTTATCCGATTATGAATTAGACAAGATGAGAGCTGCGGGTAAGCTCGTAGCTAAGATCTTGAAGGAACTTAAGAAGGAAGCAAAGCCCGGCGTGTCCACCAAGTATCTTGATGACGTCGCACAAAGGATCATCAAGGAAGCAGGCGGTTCTGCTCCGTGCATAGGTTACGGTAACCCGCCGTTCCCGGCAGCGATCTGTACGTCGATCAATGACGAGGTCGTACACGGGATCCCGACAGATGATATAATCCTCAAGGACGGAGATATCATCACATGCGATGTAGTGGCTGAGCTTGACGGTTTCTGCGGAGACGCAGCAAGGACTTTCCTCATCGGAGATGTTGACGAGAAGACAAAGCTTCTCGTACAAAGAACAAAGGAAGCATTCTTCAAAGGCCTGGAGCAGGTTAAGATCGGTAACAGGATAGGCGATGTAAGCCACGCGGTCCAGGAACATGCAGAGTCTTTCGGATACGGAGTCGTCAGGGTACTGACAGGTCACGGTATCGGAAGAGAGATGCACATGGAACCGGATGTTCCGAACTACGGTAAGCCGGGAAGAGGACCAAGGATCGTAAAGGGAATGGCCTTCTGTGTTGAACCGATGATCAACATGGGTACTGAGAAAGTATTACTGTGTGATGATGAATGGACAATAGTAACCGCAGACGGAAAGCCGTCGGCACATTATGAGAACACGATAATCATAACGGAAAATGGACCGGAAATGACAACTTTTGAGGAGGAATGACATGTCAAAAGAGGACGTAATTGAAGTAGAGGGTAAGGTAGTAGACGCATTGCCGAATGCAATGTTCAAGGTTGAGCTTGATAACGGACATATTGTTCTCGCTCACATCTCGGGCAAGCTTCGTCAGAACTATATCAAGATCCTTCCGGGTGATAAGGTAACAATGGAACTTTCACCATACGATCTCTCCCGTGGCAGGATCACATGGAGAGCTAAGAACTAAGGATTTTAGGACCGCCTTTAGCGAGGCGGTTTTATTTTCGAGAAGGATGAAAAAACTTCTTGCAAAAATAAAAAGTTCTGCTAAAATATATTAGCATGCGCGTAAAAGGCGCTAAATTTGCGTTGAGAAAAACCAGGAGGTAAAAAATGAAGGTTAGACCATCAGTAAAGCCTATGTGCGAAAAGTGCAAGGTTATTCGCCGAAACGGTAAAGTCATGATCATTTGCTCCGATCCTAAGCACAAGCAGAAGCAAGGCTAAGGATAACGCCAAGAGAACAGATTTAGCCCTGTTCAAGTCTTGGTATGTAAGTCCTGACACGACTTAAAAACAATTTAGGATATTACACGTTCATGTAGGGGCGGCTGCTTTCCTAACCCGAAAGATCCTTACGCTGCGTGTCGATATATAAATAATTAACATTTAACTGTTCAAATGGAGGTACAGAAATGGCTCGTATTGCCGGTGTTGATTTGCCAAATGACAAGAGAGTAGAGATCGCTCTTACTTATATCTATGGCATTGGTAAGACAAATGCAGCAAGTATCATCAAGGATACTGGTATCAATCCTGACACAAGAGTTAAGGATCTCTCAGAGGAAGAGATCGCTAAGATTCGTGATCAGATCGAAAACAATTACACAGTAGAGGGTGACCTCAAGAGAGAGGTAGCTCTTAATATCAAGCGTTTAACTGAAATCGGATGCTATCGTGGCCGTCGTCACAGGAACAAGCTCCCGGTAAGAGGTCAGCGTACAAAGACAAACGCACGTACTCGTAAGGGTCCGAAGCGTACTGTTGCTGGCAAGAAGAAGTAATCAGGGAGGTAACAAGTAATGGCAAAGGCAGTTAAAAAGGCCGCAGTTAGACCTAAGAAGCGTGAGCGTAAAAATATTGACAAGGGTCAGGCTCACATTCACGCAACATTCAATAACACAATCGTTACAATCACAGATACTCAGGGAAATGCTATCTCTTGGGCTTCCGCCGGTGAGATGGGCATGAGAGGTTCACGTAAGGGTACACCATTCGCAGCACAGATGGCTTCTGAGGAAGCTGCTAAGAAGGCTGTTGATCACGGTATGAAGACTGTTGAAGTTTTCGTTAAGGGACCTGGATCCGGACGTGAGTCTGCAGTTCGTGCTCTTGCAACAGCTGGACTTGAAGTAACAATGATCAAAGATGTTACACCTGTTCCACACAATGGTTGCAGACCACCGAAGAGAAGAAGAGTATAATCCGAGCTTTAATACGGATAACGATTATTATTAGTTAGAAAAGAGGATTTAGAGATGGCAAGAGATATGACACCTGTCCTTAAGAGATGTAGAGCTCTTGGTATTGAGCCGACATATCTTGGTATAGATAAAAAGTCCAACAAGAATAGGACAGCAAGACCTAAGAAGCAGAGTGAATATGGCATGCAGCTCAAAGAGAAGCAGAAGGCCAAGTTCATTTACGGTGTTCTTGAGAAGCCTTTCAGAAACTATTTCGAGAAGGCAAAGAAGCTTAAGTACGGCACGACCGGTGAAAACCTTATGATTCTTCTCGAGACAAGACTTGACAACGTTATTTTCAGACTCGGTTTCGCTCGTACAAGAGCTGAAGCTAAGCAGATCGTAAGCCACAGACACGTTCAGGTTAACGGAAAGTGCGTAAACATTCCTTCCTACCGTGTAAACGTTGGTGACGTTATCGAGATCAGAGAGAAGGCTAAGGCCTCCCAGAGATACAAAGATATTATCGATGCTACACACGGACACGTTGTTCCTGAGTGGCTCGAGGCAGATGAGGATAAGCTCAGCGGTAAGGTTGTAGCTATTCCAAGATCTGAGCAGATCGATGTACCGGTAAACGTAGTTGCTATTGTCGAGTTGTATTCCAAGTAATATCTGTAAGTTACTACTGAGAATACTGCTTAAAGCGAAAAGCCTATAGGAGGAAAAAAATGATTGAAATCTTAAAACCAACAGTTGAGTGTGCTGAAATCAGCAATGATGGTTCCTACGGCAAATATGTTGTAGCTCCGCTCGAGCGTGGCTATGGTACGACACTTGGCAACTCGCTTCGTAGAGTACTTCTTTCTTCCCTTACGGGTGCAGCTGTTACAGCGATCCGTATTGACAACGTTTATCATGAATTCTCCACAGTTCCCGGCCTTATCGAGGACATGACAGAGATCATCCTCAATATCAAGGGAATTCGTGCAAGACTTCACACAGATTCACCTAAGACCGTTTGCATCAGCATCGCTGAAGGCAAGACAGGTAAGATCACAGCAGGTGATATCGTTCACGATGATGAAGTTGAGATCATGAACCCTAATCATGTAATCGCAACCCTGAACGGATCTTCCAAGGTTTACATGGAACTTACGATCAGCACAGGACGCGGATATAACACAGCAGAGCAGAACAAAGTAGACGGCCAGACGATCGGCGTTATCGCTATCGACTCTATCTTTACTCCTGTAAAGAAGGCTAACTACAAGATCGAGAATACTCGTGTCGGCGAGCGTACAGACTTTGACAGCCTCACACTCGAGGTTTGGACAGACGGTACGATCAAGGTTGACGAAGCTCTCTCTTCTGCAGCTTCCATCCTCGTTGAGCACCTCAGCCTCTTCACATCTCTTACAGAGACAGACAGCGGCTTGAGCTTCACAACGATCGATGACAAGAGCGAGAAGAACAGCAAGCTCAACATCGTTATCGAGGATCTTGATTTCTCCGTTCGTACATATAACTGCCTTAAGAGAGCAGCTATCAACACGATCGGTGATCTCGTAGCTCGTTCCGAGGATGACATGATGAAGGTTAGAAACCTCGGTAAGAAGTCACTTGATGAAGTTATTGCAAAACTTGCAGAGATGGAATTGTCTCTCGCAGATACTGAAGATTAATTTAGGAGGACACGCAAGATGCCTAACAGAAAACTCGGTCGTGCTGCGGATCAGCGTAAAGCTATCCTTCGTAACATGACAACGGCATTTGTTATTAACGGCAAGGTTGAGACAACCGTTGCTCGTGCCAAGGAGATCTCCGCTATTACAGAGAAGCTCATCTCCATGGCTATTAAGGAAAAAGATAATTACACAACAAAAGAAGTTACAGTTTCCGCTGCTAAGCTTGACGGTAAGGGCAAGAAGGTTCTTACAACAAAGACATCCAAGGCAGGCAACAAGTATGAGGTAGTTGACCGTGAAGTTAAGAAGAAGAGCGTTCAGGTTGACAGCCCTTCAAGACTTGCTGCACGTAAGGAGATCATGTACTGGCTCATGAAGAGCCACGATGCTGAAGGAAATGTTATTAACCCGGTTAATAAGGTTTTCGACGAGCTTGCTCCTAAGTACGCCGGAAGAACAGGCGGTTACACAAGAATCATCAGAACAGGTGCCAGAAGAGGTGACGGTTCTGAGATGGCTATCCTCGAGTTCGTATAATTTGAGGAAGTCTTAAAGACAAGAGTTAAAGGGCTGTCTCAAATATTGAGACGGCCCTCTTTTATCTCTGTGATACAATGAAGGTCATTATGGAAAATACGGCACGTGCAAAAAATGTACGCTTCGCATATAGCGACAGCGAGAAATACGCGATAGACGGCGCTTCCCTCACGATAGGGGAGGGCGAATATGTCGCGCTCTTAGGTGCCAACGGATCCGGTAAATCCACCATGGCTAAGCTCCTTGATGTATTGGAGATGCCGAAGGAGGGAGAAGTTACCGTTTTCGGAATAGATACAAAAGATGATGACAAGTTTTGGGACATAAGGAAGAACACGGGTTGTGTTTTCCAGAACCCTGATAATCAGATAGTCGGAACCACCGTTGAAGAGGATGTTGCCTTTGGTCCGGAAAATATCGGTATCCCTAACCCGGAGCTTTCCGAGCGTGTCGAAAAAGCTCTTAAGTATGTGGGACTTTTCGATAAGAAGGAAAGGCAGACTGCAAAACTTTCGGGCGGACAAAAACAGAAGCTCGCCATCGCGGGAGTGCTCGCGATGTCTCCGAAGTTCCTCCTCTTGGATGAAGCTACGGCGATGCTTGATCCTGTCAGCCGCGACGAATTTTTATCTCTCGTGGAAAAGCTTGTTCGCGAGAATAAGATCAGTGTTTTAACTATCACGCACGACATGACGGAAGCTTCAAGGACCGACAAGGTCTACATAATGGAAAAGGGCAAGATCACGCTCGAGGGTGCTCCGCAGGATGTTCTCAATAACGTTCCGGAGATGCTCGAGGCAGGACTTGATTCTCCTATATACTCGAAGCTCTTGTGGGAGATAAAAAACGCGACGGGACTTAACTATTCACTTGATGATGCGAAGACCATAAGAAGTGCGCTGAGATTTTTGGGTGCGCATTTTACGGATGTTAAGATCAATGCACCGTCTGCTAAGCCTAAGTACGATGAGACGCTCATAAGCGTTAAGGACTTAAGCTATGCATATGATGACAAGGGTCCTAAGGCCCTGAAGAATATAGATCTGGATATAAAGAAGGGCGAACTTCTCGCGCTGGTCGGAAGAAGCGGCTGCGGCAAGACGACCCTCATTACACATATGAACGGTATCATAAGGCCGCAGGGCGAAGGCAAAGTGGAGTTCCACTATGGTGATACCGTGCTTACGACTTCCAAGAAAAAAGATATAAAGAAGATCAGGCAGAAAGTGGGACTGGTGTTCCAGTACCCTGAGTATCAGCTCTTCGAAGAGACTGTATATAAAGATATCGCGTACGGTCCAAAGAAGATGGGCATAAAAGGTGACGAGCTCGACAGGGCGATAAGAGATGCCGCTAAGCAGGTCGGTCTTGATGATGAGGTTCTGGATAAAAGTCCGTTCGAACTGTCGGGCGGTCAGCAAAGACGTGTCGCTCTCGCGGGCGTAATCGCCATGAAGCCTGAGGTGCTCGTATTGGATGAGCCTGCCGCGGGACTTGATCCGAAGGGCAGAAGAGAGATGTTCAAGACTATCTCGAAGCTTAAGGAAAACGGCACCACGATAGTTCTTGTTACTCATTATATGGATGAGGCGTATGAGCATGCCGACAGGATCTGCACGATGAAAGACGGCATGATCATGGGCGTAAGCGATCCTATAAAGATGTTCGAAGATAAGGATAACTTAAGAGAGATGGAGATCAGAGCTCCGTATCTTAGAAGATTCCTGGAGATAATCGCAGTAAGGCTCGGACTCGATCCCGTATCGAAGAAGAATCTTCTTCGCGCGCAGAGCGTAAAAGAGGCAGCGCTCCTCTTGGGAGGTGTCGATGCTTAAAGATATCAGTATCGGCCGCTACTACCGCGCCAACTCAGTTCTACATAATCTCGATCCAAGATGCAAGGCGATACTTTTCATCCTGTATCTTATCGCGATTTTCCTTCTTAAGTCGCCTATAGCCATCGGTCTTCTGGTGGTCGTTACGGTAATCCTTCAGATCCTCGGAAAGATACCTCCGAAGGTCATGTGGAATTCCGCTAAACCGATCATTCCGATAATCATACTTATCGTGGTACTGAACGTTCTCACGCTCAAGACCGGAAACGTTATCTTCTCCTGGTGGAAGATCACCATAACCGACGGCGGCATAAGTTCAGCTCTTATCATGGCCGTGAGACTTCTCATGATGATCCTCGTTACGAGCATCATCCTTACACTTACGACAACACCGCTTAAGCTCTCGGAGGCTCTCGAGAAACTTTTCGGACCTCTCAAGGTCATTAAGTTTCCTGTTCACGAGATGGCGATGATGATGTCCATCGCACTGAGGTTCATCCCGACCCTGATCGACGAGACCGATAAGATCATGAAGGCTCAGGTATCCCGTGGTGCCGACTATGACACGGGTACGATCATAAGCCGTCTCAAGGGATACGTGACAGTCCTCGTTCCTTTGTTCGTATCGAGCTTCAGGCGCGCGGACGAACTCGCGACAGCAATGGACGCCAGATGTTATAACGGCGGTGAGGGCAGGACCAAGCTTCACCCTCTGAAGCTGACCGGAAAAGACGTGGCGATCTTTATCGCTTTGACCATGGGCGCAATCCTTCTTGTCGCCGTCGAAAACATTGACAGGATCAGGAGCCTTTTCTGATCTTTTCCCTCTCGAAAACATTCATAAATAGCCTTTTAGAGGTGTCTGTGATATAATCTTTTTTGCTGTGTGAGACAGCGGGCAAATTATTTTCGAAAGCGGGCAAAAGTGTTATGACTTATTATGTGGGTATCGACCTCGGTGGTACGAACATCAAGGCCGGAATTGTAGATGAAAAGGGTACGCTCTTAAACAAGGACAGCATCAAGACCATGGCTGAAAGGCCGATGGAAGAGATCATTACCGATATGGGTAAACTCGCTCTCAAGGTCATCGAAGATGCAGGCCTTACACCTGATCAGATCGATTCTATAGGTATCGGTTCTCCGGGAACACCTGACAACGAAGCAGGTGTATTGGTATATTCCAACAACCTTCCGTTCAATATGGCTCCGATGAGAAAGATCATCAGAAGCGTTGTTGATCTTCCTGTATATATCGACAATGATGCAAACTGCGCAGGCATGGCCGAGGCAGTTGCAGGTGCCGCTAAGGGCACAAAGAACTCCGTAACGATCACGCTCGGAACGGGTGTAGGCGCAGGCGTTATCATCAACGGCAGGATCTATTCCGGATTCAATCAGGCAGGTTCCGAGTTCGGTCACCACGTTCTCGTTTCAGGCGGCGTTCAGTGCTCATGCGGACGTAAGGGCTGCTTCGAGCAGTATGGTTCTGCGAGCGCACTTATCAGAATGACAAAAGAAGCTGCCGAAGCTCATCCTGAGTCAAAGCTCAACGACGTTATCGCTGAGCTCGGCAAGGTAAATGCAAAGGTTGCATTTATGGCTATGAGACTTGATGATGAAGTTGCAGCTAAGGTAGTTGATACGTATACGGATTATCTCGCTGACGGACTTGCAAATGCCATCAACACATTCATGCCTGAGGTACTCGTTATCGGAGGCGGTGTCTGTAACGAAGGCGATCCGCTCCTCATTCCGTTGCAGGAGAAGACAATGTCACGTCCTTACTTCGGACCGGGCGTCAGAAAGACAAGGATCGCTCTTGCCCAGATGGGTAACGATGCAGGTATCGTAGGTGCTGCCATGATGGCTAAGTCATGCAGCGATGACAACATGCAGGGATGATAAGATGAAGGTTGCTTTGATCACAGAATATGACGGAACTGATTTCGTCGGATTCCAGAGTCAAAACAACGGCCGCGCGGTCTGCGATGTCTTAACGGCTGCACTCGAAGAGATCTATCAGACAAAGATACATGTAGAGGGATGTTCAAGGACTGATTCGGGCGTTCACGCGCGCGGTCACGTAAGTTCTCTGGACGTTCCTTTTTTTATACCGGAAGACAAGCTCCCGATCGCCATCAACGCGCACCTTCCTTCCGATCTTTCTGTTCGAAAAGCATTGTACGTTGACGACGGTTTCAGCGCACGTTTTAATACCCTCGGAAAGAGATATATCTATAGGCTCTATTCGTCTCCTTTAAGAAGTCCTCTGAAGGACAGATACTCATATCACACAACATATAAACTTGATGTCGAGAAGATGAAAAAGGCTTCCGAATTTTTTAAGGGAGAACATGATTTTGAAGCATTTTGTGCGGCAGGCGGAAGCCAGACTACGACAGTAAGGACGATCTTCTCGGTAAACGTTTTCGAGAAGGATAATGATATAGAGATCGAGGTTCAGGGCAACGCATTTTTGTACAACATGGTAAGGATAATCGCGGGCACTTTGATGGAGGTCGGATACGGAAAGATCGAACCTGATGAGATACCGTCGATAATCAAGTCAAAAGACAGGACAAAAGCAGGCCGGACATTGCCCGCAAAAGGACTAACTTTGGAAGAGGTCTATTATGACTGGGAAGCCCAAAGTTTAAGGAATGTATAAGACTTTTATAAGATATATTCGGAAATATTGAAAGCCCATTTTTGCTGCTATATAATCAAATCACATTAAGAACTAATGGGAATTGAGGTCGGACTTATTGAATAAATAGGTTCGGCTATATTTAAAGAAAGGAGTAATGATATGGGCACATTTCCAATGTGGTTATTTTGGGTCATCTTAATGGTCGCATTCCTTGTCATCGAGGCGGCTGCAATGGGTCTTACTACGATATGGTGTGCAGCAGGCTGTCTTGTGGCAGCGATACTCGCAGCATTCAACGTTGACCTGTGGATCCAGATCGTCGCGATGGTGCTGGTATCGGTAGCTCTTTTTATACTGTTCATAGTATGGATCAAACCAAACATGAAAGATATTAAAAAGGTCGACAAAGAGCCAACCAACGCGGACCGTCTCATAGGGCAGGAAGGCATCGTAACAGAGGCCATCGATCCTATCGAAGGCAAAGGTCAGATCAAAGTAATGGGTCAGATCTGGAGCGCGTCTTGTGACAGGCCGATCGATAAGGACTGCAAGGTAATCGTAAAAGGTATCAAAGGCGTAAAACTTGTAGTAGAAACAGTTAATTAATTTAGGAGGACATATATTATGCCGGTTGAAGTAATCATTACATTAGGAATCATTTTGGCGATCGTGTTTTTGATCATCATCACAAACGTTAAGGTCGTACCACAGGCAACAACAAAGATCATCGAGAGATTCGGTGCTTATCACAAGACATGGGATACAGGTATCCACATCAAAGTACCGTTCATCGACAGAGTAGCAAAGACGATCTCCCTCAAGGAGAAGGTAGCAGACTTCGCACCGCAGGCCGTTATCACAAAGGATAACGTTACAATGCAGATCGATACGGTAGTCTTCTATCAGATCGTTGATCCTAAGCTCTATACATACGGTATCGAGCGTCCGATCCTCGCTATCGAGAATCTCTCAGCTACAACACTTCGTAACATCATCGGTGACTTGGAGCTCGACCAGACTCTTACAAGCCGTGACATCATCAACACAAAGATGAGAGCTATCCTTGATGAGGCAACAGACCCATGGGGAATCAAAGTTAACCGAGTTGAGCTTAAGAACATCATGCCGCCGCGCGAGATCCAGAATGCGATGGAGAAGCAGATGAAGGCTGAGCGTGAGAAGAGAGAAGCTATCCTCGTTGCAGAAGGTAAGAAAGAGTCCGCTATCCGTGAGGCAGAAGGTGAGAAGGAAGCAGCAATCCTTCGTGCTGAAGCTAAGAAGGAAGCAGCTATCAGAGAGGCTGATGGTCAGGCTCAGGCTATCCTCAAGGTTCAGGAAGCTACAGCAAGAGGTCTCCAGATGATCAAGGATGTCGGCGCAGACGACGGACTTATCGCTATCAAGAGCCTCGATGCATTCGCTAAGGCAGCTGACGGCAGAGCAACAAAGATCATCATCCCTTCAGAGATCCAGGGCCTCGCAGGTCTTGCTACATCCCTTAAGGAGATCGTTGCTGATCCGAACGCAAACAATGCTTCGAACAATAAGTAAAAGCTAGATTAAAATGGAAAATCTCCGTGCTGAATGGTATACTTGTGGTTACCATCAGTCGGAGATTTTTTTATTCCTGAAAGGGGTATTTTTTTATGAGTGATTTTTTAACATGGAATGACCGCACAAACATGAGCATGCTCACGGATTTCTATGAGCTTACAATGGCAAAAGGTTATCTGGACGGCGGATACGAAGATCAGATCGTTTACTTCGACGCTTTCTTCAGAAACGTACCTGAGGGCGGCGGATACGCAGTAATGGCAGGCCTCGAACAGGTCATCGATTACCTTCAGAACTTAACGTTCAACGAAGAGGATCTTAAGTTCCTCAAGGAGCAGTACAAGTTCGACGACAGATTCATCGAGTATCTCCGTAACTTCAAGTTCACATGTGACGTATGGGCTATCCCTGAAGGAACGGTTGTATTTCCGGGCGAACCTCTCGTTAAGGTAAGAGGACCTATCATGCAGGCACAGATCCTCGAGACTGCTCTTCTTTGTACGATCAACCATCAGAGTCTTATCGCTACAAAGACAGCACGTATCGTAAGAGCAGCCGAAGGCCGTCCTGTAATGGAGTTCGGTGCCAGAAGAGCACAGGGCTTTGACGCTTCTGTTTTGGGCGCACGTGCTTCTTATATCGCAGGCGTAGCCGGAACATCATGTACCATCTGCGGACAGCACTTCGATATTCCTCTGTCGGGAACAATGGCACACAGCTGGGTAATGCTTTTCGAAAACGAGTTCGAGGCATTCAAGGCTTATGCACTCTCATATCCTACAAAGACACTTCTTCTCGTTGATACATACGACGTATTGAAGAGCGGTATCCCGAATGCCATAAGATGCGCTAAGGAAGTTTTGGAGCCAATGGGCCAGAGACTTCTCGGCATCCGTATCGACAGCGGTGACCTTACATATATGACACAGCAGGCTAGAAAGATGCTCGACGAAGCGGGACTTACGGATTGTAAGATCACAGTTTCCAACGCTCTTGATGAGTATCTTATAAGAGACCTCATAAGCCAGGGTGCATGCATCGATTCCTTCGGTGTAGGTGAAAGACTTATCACATCCAAGGCAGAGCCTGTATTCGGAGGCGTTTACAAGATCTCCGCTATCGAGGACAAGGACGGAAACATCATCCCTAAGATGAAGATCTCCGAGAACATCGGCAAGGTTACAAACCCATGCAGCAAGGAGATCGTACGTTTCTACGACAACGCAACAGGCAAGGCAATGGCTGACCTTATCATGGTAGCTGACGAGGAGATCCCTAACGGCGAGCCATACGAGATCTTCGATCCTGTTGACACATGGAAGACAAAGACCCTGGAGAACTATACGGCAAGAAAACTTCTCGTCCGTATCTTCAACAAGGGTGAACTCGTCTACAAGTGCCCTTCGATAACGGAACTTCGTGCCAACTGCACCAAGGAACTCGATACACTCTGGGATTCCGTAAAGAGATTCGAGAACCCTCACAAGTATTATGTTGACCTTTCCCAGAAACTCTGGGACATCAAGAATGATATCCTGCATTCTTATAGAAAACACAAGTAAGGAGAACTACTAATGGCAAATCCAATCGTAACTATAAAGATGAAAGAGGGCGGCATCATCAAGGCCGAGCTCTATCCGGAGATCGCACCGATCTCAGTTGAGAACTTCGTAAAACTCGTTAAGCAGGGCTTTTATGACGGACTTATCTTCCACCGCGTTATCAAGGGTTTCATGATCCAGGGCGGATGTCCTAACGGAAACGGAATGGGCGGCCCGGGCTACACCATCAAGGGTGAGTTCTCCGCCAACGGCGTAAAGAACGACCTTAAGCACACTCGTGGAGTTCTCTCCATGGCACGTGCTATGGATCCTAACTCAGCAGGAAGCCAGTTCTTCATCATGCACGAAGACGCTTCTTACCTTGACGGTCAGTATGCTGCTTTCGGTAAGGTAATCGAGGGCATGGACGTTGTTGACGGCATCGCTGATCAGAGAACTGACTACTCCGATAAGCCGATCGCAGATCAGGTAATCGAGAGCATGACTGTTGAAGAGTGATGCACGCAATTTGCACAGATCAAAGGCTGCCATGAGGCAGCCTTTTAGTACCATAGAAAGTGTAATTGTTAGAGAGTAATTAACTCCGACAGTTGCACTTTTCTTATAATTAGGGGAGTAATTGGCCTGACGTGCGGCCTTTTGGATCTTGCATCCGTCAATAAAACTGTCAGCCAACCCCTTGTTATAAGCATTCGCTTAAGCAGGTAGGGATCAGCTCCCGCGTAACCAACTAAACTGAATGGTAATAAGCGCGGCTTGGAACAATTACTAATTTCAGATTTAGGAGGTATATCACATGATCAGCGTAGGAATTGATGTATCCAAAGAAAAGAGTAGTGAATTATATATTGAGTATTTTAAAATGTTAATGGAGAGGCTAAGATGAATATTAAAGAAAAGTTCAGGTTAGAGCATGATAATTCTTGCGACTCATCTCTTGGAAGATGGTATAACAGGTTTATTGAAAAAGAGGAAAAAGAGCTTAATATAGAAGATATTTGTCGTATGCTCCGACAGGATCTTCTGGTTGAAGTTGCTACTCCTATTGGAATTCAACATCTGTATGATAATCCTTTCTGTGGAGAGCTTTATGAAGGAGAACTTCTCCAATGCTTTATTCGAGATCAAAAAGCTCAAATATATGATAACAAGACAGATTTTTTCAAAATAGCAGAAATAGCTGAAAATATATTAAGAACCAACAATCAAATATCAACCTCACTTGATGGTAACGGATCAAAACAAGAAATCAAAGAATTGGTTAGGCGACTTAATGATATTTTGTCTGGAAAAGAGCCTAATTTACACTTGGACCTTGTTTCAAAGACTATAAAAAAACAATTTGCTGTTGAAAGTATTTCAACCAACATTTTGAATCCGGAATACCCTTGGCAAAGAATACCCAAGCTGACTGTGAAATTTTGTGAGATGTCGTCTGATGCTAGTGTTAAAACTCTTGATAAGATTTTATCTTCTTTTAAAGGCAATTGTTCTTGGATAATTAAGTCTGGTAGTCATATTCAGAAGAATAGGGGAATATACTATATCACAATAAAGGAAGGAAAAAATCAATCTGCATATAGAAAAAAATACAAAAGGGAAGTCTGGGAAGCTGCGCTAGATGATATTGTGGCTTTATCTGACCATATCAGTGGTGGAAAAAAGAATGCTTAACAGATTTATCAAGAATAACATCAGACGGAGTATGAGCAGAGAGTGAATCTGTTTGTTGTTGACTTTTCGGGAAGGATAGAATATAATCTACAGGCTAATTATCGAATAGGACTACTATGCGCATTTGCGCGAGTCGTTTGATTATATGAATTACAATACGGAGGTATCTACATATGAAGATGACATTTCAGCCTAAGAAGAGGCAGAGATCCAAGGTTCACGGTTTCCGTGCAAGAATGTCCACAAGCAGCGGACGTGACGTAATCAAGAGAAGAAGATTAAAGGGAAGAAAGAATCTTGCTGCATAAGGATCACCCGGTGGTCCTTTCTTTTTAATGCGAAGTTGAGGTGAGTGCCTTGAAGGTTATCACATTGAAGTTCAATTATGAATTCTCCAGAGTTTATAAGAGAGGAAGCTTCGCAGTAGGGAAATATATAACAGTTCATAGCTTTAAAAGACCAAGCGGACTTAAGCATAATGCTACCGCAATTCCTGCTGATATAAACCGTATAGGGTTTTGCGCGAACAAGAAACAACTGGGCGCAGTCAAGAGGAATCAGGCCAAGAGATTAATGAGAGAGGCTTATTATCAGGTCGCCTCCGATATACCGTTAGGATACGATATTGTTTTCACCCTTAAGACCTGTGATGAGTTACCGCGATACATTGATATCTCTAAGGACATGCAAAGACTTCTTGTCAGATTGCATTTGATAGAATCGGAGGTCAGTAATGATAGACCGTGCGATGGTAAAGACGATAAAGTTTTATCAGAAGTGCATATCACCGAACACGATGCCGTGTTGTAGGTTCTATCCGACATGTTCTCAATATACTATTGAAGCGATCCAGAAGTATGGAGCGCTCAAAGGCGGTCTTAAAGGAGCCTATAGGATTTTAAGATGTAACCCTCTTTGTAAGGGCGGCTATGATCCTGTTAAGTAATTAGGAGAACATAAATGGGATTTTTAAGTCTTGGAACTTTCACCGTTAATCTGTTGAGCAATCCGCTTTATAGCCTCTTTGGATGGCTCACCAGATTTTTTTACAATTATTTCGGCAACTACGGACTTGCCATCATTGCACTGACAGTACTTATCCGTGCATGTCTCATCCCGCTCAACATCACAAGCCAGAAGTCCATGATCAAGAGTAAGACCATGTCTTCCAAGCTGGATGAGATCAAGAGAAAATATCCGGACGACAAACAGAAACAGCAGGAAGAGCAGACAAAGCTCATGCAGGAGAACGGTGCATCCGGATTTGCCGGTTGTCTTCTTTCCATCCTGCAGCTTTTCTTTATCTGGCCTATCTTCCGTATCGTAAGTGCACCGATGAGATATTTGAGCGGAATCTCCGTAGAGAATATCAAGAAGATCGGTAATATCGCCTATAACAAGGGAATGATCACAAAGCAGGTCCTTGAGGGTGTAGATAAGAACAACGTTCCGCTCCTTAAGGTCTTGCACAGTAACTCAGAAGTATTGAAGAGTGCCATTGATAACGGCTTTATCAAGATGAACCAGGTTATCGACCTGCACTTCCTTGGTGTCGATCTTTCCGACACACCGCAATGGCTTCCTAACAGGATCATAGCTGATCCGGGAAGATATCTCCCACTCCTTTTGTTCCCGCTTTTGGTCGTACTTACCAGCGTTGCATCCATGCAGCTCGGTAATGTTCTCAACCCTGATTACAAGGAGAACAAAGAGAAGAAAAAGAGAGCTAAGAAGAACGCCGCTATGAACGGTCAGGCTCCTACAGATCAAGGCGAGATGATGTCAAAGATGATGACATTCACAATGCCGATCATCATGATATGGACATCCTTCACGATGCCTGCTGCTATGGGTCTTTACTGGATCGTTGGTAGCCTTATGTTCATCATTACACAGCTTATTACTTACTTCCTTTTCACAAAGCCTTATACGATCAAGAAGAAGGAACTCGATGCTCAGAAGGAAGCATTCCTTAGAAGCAACAAGAGCAGCGTAGCAAAGGCAGAAGCAAAGAAGAACAACAAAAAAGAAAAGAACTCCAAGAAGAAGAGATAATCGATACATCATTTGACTATTAAGGCACGGAGGCCAGAAATATATGGAAAAGACTATTACAAAGACAGGTAAGACAGTCGAGGAAGCAATCGCGGCTGCTTTGGAAGAGCTCGGCGTATCCGAGGAAAACTGCAAGATCGAGGTTCTTTCTGAGCCTAAGGACGGATTCTTGGGTCTCGGAGGCAAAGAAGCAGAAGTTAAGGTAACTGCAGATATCGCAGATGATGAAGAGGAAGTCGTTTACTACGGTGACGATGAGAGCTTCGAAGGCGATGCAGTAAGCGAAGCTGAGGATGCAGCTGTAAGATTCGTAGCTGAGGTCCTCTCAGGTATCGGCATCCACGGTAACATGGATTCCTACAGAGAAGACGATACGATCTACATCTCCGTATCCGGTAACGATTGCGGTTCCGCTATCGGCCGTCACGGTGAGACACTCGAGGCTATCACTTATATGACAACTCTTATCGCTAACAAGCACAGCGAAGAGAGAGTAAGAGTTCACCTCGATGTAGGCGGTTACAGAAAGCACAGAGAGCAGGTATTGATCAACCTTGCAAACAAGGCTGCATTCAAGGTAAAGAAGACAGGAAGAAAGGTCGTTATGGAGCCAATGAATCCTTCCGAGAGAAGACTCGTTCACTCCCACCTCCAGTCTGTAAACGGAGTTGAGACTCACAGTGAAGGCGAAGAGCCAAACAGAAGGATCATCGTTACTTCCACAAAGTGATGCCTTTTCTCGAAAAGTAAAAAATCGGACTTTAATGAATCGAGACTTAAGTTTTACTTAAGCTCGATTCCGTCATTTTTAAGAAAGTTGGAAAGCGGTCATGTCGGACATCGAAAACAAACCATTTTGCGCATGTTCAACTCCGGGCGGTGTATCAGGTATCGCCGTTATCCGTATGTCCGGAAAAGGGTCGTTTGAGGTCTGCGACAAGATCTTCAAGATCTTAAGGACCTGCGGAAAAGCTAAGAACATCTCCGACATGGAAGGCTACACGGCAGCATATGCCAAGGCAGTCGATCCGAATACCGATGAAAAGATTGATGACTGCATAGTTACTGTTTTCAGAAGCCCTAATTCATATACAGGCGAAGACATGGTGGAGATATCCTGTCACGGCGGCGTAGTCGTAAAGCAGGAGATCTTAAGAGTCCTTACCGAGCAGGGAGGAAGAGCGGCGCTTCCGGGCGAGTTTACGAAGACGGCTTTTTTGAACGGCAAGCTGGATCTTACGGAAGCCGAGGCAGTCATGAACGTTATCGCCGCTGATTCCGAGCGTGCCTTGAAGGCGAGTAACGCGCAGCTTGGCGGAGCTCTCAAAAGAGAACTTAAGGAAGCTGAAGATAAGCTTTATGAAGCATTGTCCCTTATCGAGATGATGGTGGAATTTCCGGAGCATGATGACACACCTGAGAACACGACGAAGGTAAAAGATTTGTGTGTTGAGGTGAAGAGTGTTTTCGAGAGGTTAAAGGATTCATATGAGAAGGGCAGAGTACTGTCAGAACGCATGAGGATCGCGCTGTGCGGTCTTCCTAATAGCGGCAAGAGTTCTCTTCTTAACAGCCTCACGGGATACGACAGAGCGATCGTTACGGAGGTTGCAGGCACCACCAGGGACACGCTGGAGGTCGAGGTGAACGTTAACGGGATCCCTGTAACGCTCATCGATACCGCGGGTATCCGCGAGACCGACGACAAGATCGAAGCCATGGGCGTGGAGAGGGCCAAGACCGCATCTTTCGAGAGCGACCTGACTTTGTATCTCGCAGCGCCTGACGTTGAGCCGGATGAGATCCTTACTCAGATAAACGAACTTCTGGACGAGGGTGTCAGTAAGTCGTCACTGGCAGTGGTCTTTTCAAAAAGCGACCTCGGCAGGAATTCCTCTTCCGGAGTCATCGAAAACAAGTGCCGTGAGATCGGCATAGAGAACTTCATAAGCGTCTCATCCGTTGACAGGATCTACCTTGAGGAACTGAAGAGCTTTATTACCGACCGCTACGAGAATCTGGGCGGCACGACTTCAGGCGAGACGATCCTTCTTAACAAGCGTCACGCGATGATAATAAGCGAGTCCGTCGGATACCTTAACATGGGCATCGATGCGATCGATAATGATATGGGTCTTGATGCCGCTTCGTCGGTATTAAGGCTCGCTCTCGACAAGACGGGAGAGATCACGGGCAAGAGCGTATCGTCAGAGCTCGTGGATAATATCTTCTCGAGATTTTGCATAGGAAAATAAGAACATGACAACGATAGAAGAAGCATTGAAAAAGGACAACACATATATCGCGGGAACGTATGACGTTGCCGTTGTCGGAGCAGGCCACGCGGGCTGCGAGGCTGCGCATGCATGCGCGAAGCTCGGACTTAACACGATCCTTTTTACTTTGCAGCTGGATTCCCTCGCGAACCTTCCTTGTAACCCGAGTATCGGCGGCACATCCAAAGGCCAGCTCGTAAGGGAAGTTGACGCTTTGGGCGGCATCATCGGAAAGATGGCCGACAAGTGTGCGATCCAGACCAGGATGCTCAATTCTTCCAAGGGTCCTGCAGTCCATTCTCCTCGAGCTCAGATGGACAGGAGCAAGTACTCCGTCATGATGAAGCACGAACTGGAGAACCTGGATGATCTTACGATAAAGCAGGCGCATATCGTTAAGCTCCTGACCGAAGGCGACGACACTCATGTCTCAGGCGTAATGTCCGGAACGGGCGCCATCTACGAGTGCAGAGCCTGCGTCATCTGTTCGGGAACATATATGGAAGCTAAGACCTTCCTGGGCGAAGTCATAAACGAGAGCGGACCTGACGGTCTTCCGAGATCCGTGGGTCTTTCCGAGAGCCTAAGAGATCTGGGAATCCCGATCCTTCGATTCAAGACAGGAACCCCTGTCCGCGTAAACAAGAAGAGCATCGATTTCTCCGTAATGCAAAGGCAGGACGGCGAGACCGATATACCTCCGTTTTCTTTCGAAAACGAGATGAACGGAATAACTGTCCCATCAGAGCAGATCCCTTGCTGGTCCGTCTGGACAACAGAAGAGACCCGTAAGGTCATATCCGATAACATGCACAGATCACCGCTATATAGCGGCGTCATAGAAGGCGTGGGACCAAGATACTGTCCGTCCATCGAAGATAAGTTCATGAGGTTCAAGGACAAGGAAAGACATCAGATCTTCGTCGAGCCGATGGGCCTTAATACGACCGAGATGGACCTTCAGGGCTTTTCCACAAGTCTGCCCGAAGAGATACAGGAAAAGATGGTCA
>JAGCGK010000183.1 GCA_017649645.1 Clostridiales bacterium
AAGACGACGAGGATGACGACGACGAGGACGATGAGGACGAGCCGGAGGAAACCAAGAAGCCTAAGGAAACTGAAGAAACTACAGAAGAGACAACTGAGGAGACTACAGAAGAGACTACTGAGGAGTCTAAGAAGCCAAGTAAGCCTGCTTCCGGTTCTCTTTCATCAGATGAGCTCATCGATTTTGACAGCATGGACTTCTACGTTGAAGGTACAAAGTACACATTGGGTCAGTCAACTATTAACGAGATGATCGCTGACGGTGTTGTTTTCGATGATTACAACATCGATGATCTCGAAGAGTCACTTGACGGCGAGACACAGCTTTTCGAGTCATTTTCTATCGAACTTGCAGATTACATTTCCATGCGTTTGATGGTTGCTAACTTTACTGAGGATTCCATGAAGGTTGGCGATTGCACGATCGTATCTCTTACATTCGAGTACACAGAAGAGATGGAAGAAGGTTTTGTAAGCTTTGACTTCCCGATCCCGTTCACAGAGGACGAGTTCCTTGCAAGTGTTGATGTAGAGGCTGATGACTTCTACGAGTATGAGGGAAGCTCTTATACAACACATACATATTCTTACAGAAAATCTGCTGAGGTTTACTTCGGTTCCTGCTACTATGAGTACACATTTAAAGACGGTGAACTCTACGAGATCAGTATGGATTACACACCGTAATCGGATATGAATTAAATATCAATGGAGCTGCATTCCTTTGGAAGGCAGCTCTTTTCTTTTTCGAAAATGTCGCTATTTTGACACGACAATATCTCTATTTGGTTTTTGACGTGCTCTATATTTCAGTATTGTAAGGTTTACCGGCCATTTCGTAATGTAGATAAATAGAATGGTCTCTCCCGCAGGGCTAAAATCAAATCATCAACTAAAAGGAGAGATTATTATGAAATCCAAGAAAATCATGGCTGTCGCTTTAGCTGCTCTTATGCTCATGGGCAGTTCTTTTGCTATTGCAGGATGCAATTCCAAAAGCAATAAAAAAGTAGTAACTATCAGTAAAGATGATCCGTGGTACAAGGTTAAGGAGATCGATCTTGATGAAATAGTCGGTGTTTCAGAATACACCAGTGCATATTTCAACGGTATTGAGTATGCGGGAGATTATATCATCGCTAACTACGAGACATATAAATACGATCCGAAGAACATGCTCAGTACGAATGAGACTTTGATCGCTATATTTGATAAAGAAGGAAACTTCGTAAATAAGTTCGGTACAGCAGGTCTTATCGACGTCGATCAGAATTCTTATTGTCAGGCTCTCGGATGCATCGTTGAGAACGGTCAGATATATTGTTATTCAGCCGTGACGAATTGGATGGAAGGAAGCAGCAAGGTATATAAGGTTAAGATTGATGCCGAGACCGGAACGGGTGAAGCCGAGGAAGTCGATCTGGGTCTTGAAAATGGAGAGCAGATCAGCAGCATGACAGTTTGTGACGGATATGGTTTTATATTTAAGAATGCACAGGGTTCAGGTTACCTCTACGTTATCAAAGATGGTGAGATCGTCCATGAACAGGATCTTAAGAATATTATTCAATCCGATTACATCTATGTCTCCAATGCTATTTCTGACGGAGAAAAGATCAAATTGTATTCTTTCGACAATAACGGTCAGTGTGAATGTGAGTATGACACCAAGACCAATGAATTTAAGAATAACGGAGAGTCCAGTTACTACAGCAATTCCGGATCAATAGAGGGATTTGACGGAAAGTATTATACAGTCAAGGCTGACGGTGTATATGCTGATGACGATACGCTGTTCTGTGCTTTCGGTGATACTGACGGAAATTTGAACAGACTTTCTAATGCCAAGATCGGTTCCGTTCTGGAAGACAAAGTGATCCTTTTCGGAAATGATTATGATCCGTATACATATATGCCGAAGCCGTCCATTATCATTCTCGATAAGCAGGATGAGAACCCTAATGCAGGCAAGACATTACTTACTGCTTCCGCCCCATTTATGATGGTAACCGAGATGACGGCTGAAGGTATAAGAAAGTTCAATAATGAGAACGATAAGTATTATATCAGGACGACCAGTGATGATCTGTTCAATGATCCGGATTACGATTATCAAGATGAAGATTTCATACAGAAATACCAGGATGAGTTTAAGATGAAAGTCTTGGCTGATGACGGTCCTGATATCATCTTCGATGTTAATAACATAAACGGTCTGGAAAATGAGGATTGTCTTCTCGATCTTTCCAAGGATATTACTTTTGATCCGGATCTTTACTACACCAATATTACCGATTCAATGGCCAAGGACGGCAAGCTCTTTGCAATCCCGCTCAGTTTCTCTGTTGAAGGTCTGCTTGTTGAGAAAGAGTGCATTAAGGATGGAGCAAAGGGATTCACTCTTGATGAGTATAAGAAACTGGTAAGTGAAGCTTGTAACGGTGAAGACCCGATCACTGAAATGTATTCAAAGGAATCATTGTTCTTCTACTTCCTCAGCAGTTCCTACAATACATGGATCCAGGATGGAAAAGTTAACTTTAACCAGGACGAGTTCAAGGCAATGGCAGAGTACATCAAGGACAATATGCCTGATAATCCTACCTTGATGGATGAAGACGGAGTAATCTATTACGACGAAACCTATATGCAGTCACAGATGAATAAGAAAGCAAGACAGATATATCTTTATTCTGTTTCTGACTTCTTTAGAGAAGTGGCATATATGGAAGATCCCGAATTCCTCGGATTCCCTTCAACGGACGGAAGAGGTCCTGCTGCTTCAACACAGCAGACAGTCGGTATCAGCGCATCAACAGCAAGCAAAGATGCTTGTGTAGAGTTCGTTAAAGCGTTACTTTCGCCTGAAGTTCAGAAGCTGTGTGATACCAATCCGATAAGCAAAGAAGCAGCTGAAAGTATAGTAGACGAAGCTCTTACCTCGTTGAATGAAGAATACAGGAAAAATGTTGAAGAATATGGATACAGCGATGAAGAAGCTATAATGATGGGCTATTCCAAGCCTAAGGATAACGCGAAGGAAATCTACCTGAATTCGCTTGATAAGGTTGATTCGGTATATATGTTTGATACTTCGATAGAGACCATCGTATCGGAAGAAGCTCAGGCTTACTTCTCAGGTCAGAAGAGTGTAGACGAATTCATCGCCAATCTCGAAAACAGAGTTCAGACAGTACTCAACGAACAAGGATAAGATGATCTTCAAAGGAGGCCGCAAGGCCTCCTGTTTTTTTGCCTTTCTTTCTTATTTGTAAGGTTTCCTTTATATTTGTAATCCAAAGCAATAGTTGTTTATCTATGGCAGGGATATAATGTAATTACAAAATGAAGGAGAAAACTTATGAACACTAGAAAGATCATTGCATCTTTCCTTACGCCTTTGATGCTGATTGGAAGCGCTTTTGCTTTCGCGGGATGTAAAGGAAAGTCAACAGGGGAAGGTCAGATCATCAGTAAGGATGATCCGTGGTTTACGACAAAGGAAGTACATTTCAATGACATCTGTGACGCCGGAGATTATTCGGAGATCGCATTTGAGGGTTTTCAGTTTGAAGGCGATTATATCCTGGTCAACTGTGAGGCGCACAATTTTTCGGATGAAGGTTATATAACGATCGGGGATTATATTACCTGCATCTTGGATCAGGACGGCGAACTGATAAGCCGTTTGTCTTCGACTGACATCGTCGGTGAATCTGATAAAGCTTTTACCACACTTTTAGGATGTATCGCTGAGAATGGAGACCTGTATTGTTATCTCAATCATGGAGGTCTTTGTAAGGCCAAGATAGATCCTGAGACTGGGAAGCCCGGAAGCGTAGAGAAAGTTGAACTTGGTTCAGGCAATATATCTTATATCGAATGTATGTCTGTCTATGGAGATTATGGTTTTATCTTCGCAGAATCCGGAAGTTCATACGAAGTCCTTGTTATCAAGGACGGAGAACTCGTTCTCGAGAAGGATCTTAAGAGTGAATTTGCGACTGATTATGTTTATGTAAGCGGGATCAGCGGAAATGACAGTAAGGTCACTTTATATATCTCATATTCAGGCGGCCTTGCCGAATGCGAATATGATATTAAGAGTAATGACTTTAAGAAGGTCGGCGACTCCATATTCAGCAGGCCCGGAAATGTGGTTCAGGGCTTTGACGGCAGATACTATTCCGATGAAGGTGACGGAGTCTATGTCGATGGTGAACCGTTCTGTTTGTTCGGAGATTCTGACGGGAATCTGAAAAGACTTTCCGATGCTAAATTAGGTTCCGTAATGGAAGACCGGGTCATTCTTTACGGAGATGCGTCAGATACGATCTCTCTGGATCAGGATCCTGTTCTTTATATTCTTGTAAAACAGGCTGAGAATCCTAATGCAGGCAAGACTTTGATCAAAGCATATTCTTCATATTCCATGGTGGATGAGATGATAGCAGAGGGAATAAAGCAGTTTAATGCCGGAAGCGACAAATACTACATAAGGACCCAGGCTGACGATGCGTATAACGATCCTGATTTCGACATGTTTGATTCAGAAAGTTATCAGAAATACGAAGATGAGTTTAAACTGAAGGTCCTGTCGGATGATGGTCCTGACATCATCTTTAATGCCGATAACATAAGCGGATTGGAAAATGATAATTGTCTTATTGACCTGAGTAAAGATATCAAGCTCGATCCTGACAAGTATTATGCTACGGTTGAAGAATGTGCTGTAACAAACGGCAAACTTTATTCTCTTCCTTTGAACTTCTATTTTGAAGGTATCATTACAGATAAGTCATATGTTAAGGAAGGAACCAAGGGATTTACTTTTGACGAATATGAGGAATTCGTAAGTACTACCTGTAACGGAGAGAATCCTTTGTGTGAGGAATACTCCAAGGAAGATCTTCTTGTCCATTTTGTGTGCAGTTCATATAACTCATGGATAAAAGACGGCAAGGTGGATTTCGACCATGATGAATTCAGGAAAATGGCTTCGTACACGAAGGATAACATTCCGGATCAGGCTAATCTCGAAGATGAAAACGGCGTTGTCACTTTTGACGACGGGTATCTGATGAACCAGGCAAAAAAGAAAGCATCCTGCATGTCGGTCTATGATCTTTCGTTCTTAATAAGATTTATGCCTGACATGAAAGATCCGGTTCTTCTTGGATTGCCTTCTACTGAAGGAAAAGGACTGACTGCACACATTGAAACGACTGTATCATTAACCGCATCCTGCAAGAACAAGGATGCCTGTCTGGAACTCATAAACATATTGCTTAGTCCTGAGATCCAGAAACTGAGTTCCTGCAGTCCGATGAACAAGGAGGCAGCAGAATACCTGATAGATAAGACCATAAGTGCATTAAATGCCGAGTATGAGAAAAGACGCGATCAAATGGGTTATACCAATGAAATGCTGGGAATGATGGGATTATCCGAGGTTCCTTATGAGTTAAGAAAAGTATACCTTGATGCTCTCGAAAACATTGACGGAGTGGGCCATTATGATCTGTCGGTAACAACGATCCTTCGTGAAGAATCAAGAGCATATTTCTCAGGTCAGAAAGACATTGATTCTTTTATCGGTAATCTCGAAAACCGTGTTCAGACAGTGATCAACGAACAAGGATAAGATGAAATCTCAGGGAGGCCGCAAGGCCTCCTGTTTTTTGTCTTTCTTACATCATTGTAATGTTAATCCCTGATATGTAATGTAAAAAAATAGTTGTCGAATATAGACAAGAATAAAATTGTATTGGGAAGTAAAGACACATCACTATTTCTTCATGGAGTTGGGGGATATTATATGGAAACAAAAAGGGAAGCTGCTGCTATTCTTGCAGTCCTGATGATCGCTGGATCCTTATCGGTTCTCGGGGGATGCAAGAAGAATAATGAAGAGGTCATACGCGAAGAAGATACATGGTATTACGCCAAAGAGATTGATCTGAATACGGCGTGTGATATATCGGGATATGACTCGGTGTCTGTCGATGATCACAGGATCCTCGGTGATTATATACTCGTATCATATACACTTTTCAAATACGATAATGAAACAGTATCAGACGATAAGATCACATGCATATTCGATTCGGAAGGAGAACTGATCAACAGTGTGGATCTTAAGGCTATCTCCGGAGACTACGATGAGGAAGCATATATGGAGGTCCTCGGTTGTTCGCAGGAAAATGATGTTCTCTATTGCTATTATTCCGAGAATAATTGGGAAAAGGATATCAACCTGATAAAGAGATTCAGCGTGGATCCTTCGTCCGGCAATGTAGGTGAACCGGAGGATGTGGATTTTGCTCTTGCCCCGGGTGAGCGTGTGGAGGAAATGGCATTTTGTGATGATTACACTTATATATTCAAGTGTTCCGGAATGGCTGTCATCCTATATGCGTATAAGGATGGTGAACTGCTCATGGAGAAAGAAGTCAGAGGTTTTCTGAGTTATGAAGGTTTCGCTGTGGATGGCATAAGCCGTGACGGAGATATGATCAGGTTTTATATCTCCAACGCATCAGGAACTATCGAATATGAATATGATGTCAATACTAATGATTTTAAAAGGTCCGGTTCGGAAAAGTTTTATTCCGGAAACGGTACGGTAAGAGGATTTGACGGCAGGTATTATACGACCAAATCAGGCGGTATCTATGTCGATGACGAACTGTATCTGTCTTTCGGAGATACGGACGGGAATCTATATAAACTTGCATGTTCCAAACTGGAAAGAGTGCAGGAAGACAGGATCTATCTGTATTACTGGGATCTTGATTTTGATACATATAAGCTGATAAATAATATGACGATCCTCAAAAAGGCTGATAAGAATCCTAATGCAGGAAAGATACTCATCAATGCCGAATCTGCATTTTCGACTGTGGATGAGATGACAGCCGAAGGAATAAGAAAATATAACTCCGAAGACAACGGATATTATATCAGGACTATGAGTGAAGATTACTACTATGGTCATCCACTCAATTATTCCGATGAAGAAGAATGGAAAAAATACGAGGATGATTTTAAGATGAGGATCCTTTCAGATGACGGTCCGGATATAATATTCCAGCCTGCAAAAGTCAGCGGTTTGAATTCAGGACAATATCTTATGGATCTGAGTGAAGATATAGTGCTCGATACCGGATCCTACTACACAAACATAATAGACAAGTTGAAGGTGGATGATAAGCTATATAGCATACCGCTGAGCTTCAGAGTGGAGGGCATCCTTACGGACAGATCCCTTGTCAAAGACGGAGCGAAGGGATTTACTTTCGAAGAGTATAAGGAACTGGTAAGTACTATTTGTAACGGTGATGATCCGATGAATGATATTTATTCAAAAGAGGATTACCTTTTGCAGTGCCTGAGTACATCAGGAGATCTCTGGTTCAAAGACGGCAAGGTGGATTTTGATCAGGAGGCGTTCAGGGAAACAGCAGAATATATAAAGGATAATGTTCCTGATAAAGCAAACATGGAAACAGAAGAAGGTTCGGTCGTGATAGGTACCGATTATCTCAGAGAACAGACAACGAGAAAAGCCAGAGCATTCTACATGCTCTTTACAAGCGATCTGTTAAGAGAAACCTCGGATCTCGATGAACCGGTAATCCTCGGATTTCCTTCGTCCGACGGCAGAGGCTGTATGGCTAAGATAACAGAGAGTGTTGCAATATGTTCGTCAGCCAAGCATAAGGATGCGTGTATTGATTTTATTAAGATGCTGCTGTCACCGGAAATCCAGGAACTGAATCTGTATAATCCGGTCAACAGGGAAGCAGCGGAATTCCTCATAGATAAAGCTGTAAGTTCTATGGATGAATACTATGAAAGATGCATCGCGGATCCGAATCTGACTCAGTATGATCTGCATCTGATGGGCGTCGTGAAGGCGCCTGAAGGAGCCAGGGAGAATTATCTCAAGACTTTGGATAGCGTGGAATGTGTCTATACATTTGATACCGCGATGTCGACGATCGTATCGGAAGAAGCAAGAGCATATTTCTCCGGTCAGATGGACATAGATACTTTCATCAAAAATCTTGAAGACAGAGTACAGACAGTGCTTGATGAGAAGAAGGAATAAACCCGCATAAGATATGCCTCGCCTTTACTTTGATTTATGCGAACATTATAATTACGTTGTAAATCAGTTAATGAGGTGATCTTTATGAAGAAAATAGTTGCTATCGCGCTTGCATCAGTCATGATGCTCGGTCTTTTCTCTTCCTGTTCAGGAAAAGATTCCAATGGCGGAAACGGTGATTCCAAGAAGGAATTCGTAGTAGGTTTTGATGCTGATTTCCCGCCTATGGGTTTTAAGGACGACAGCGGTAACTATGTAGGTTTTGACCTTGATCTTGCTAAGGAAGCAGCAGAGCGTATGGGCCTCGAGTTCGTAGCTCAGCCGATCAACTGGGACAGCAAGGATCAGGAATTAAGTTCAGGAAATATCGATTGTATCTGGAACGGTTTTACCATCAGCGGACGTGAAGACAAGTACGCTTGGACAGATGCATATATGGAAAATAAGCAGGTCGTAGTAGTTAATTCTGACTCCGACATCAGTAAGCTTACTGACCTTGCAGGAAAGACAGTCGCAGTTCAGAAGGATTCCTCGGGACTTGCAGCAGTTAACGATAATGCAGAACTTAAGGATTCGTTCGGAAGCCTTCTCGAAGAAGACAACTACCTTAACGCTATGATGGAACTCGAGTCCGGAGCGGTTGACGCCATCGTAATGGATGAGATCGTAGCCCGTTACCAGATCCAGACATCCGGCAAGAACTTCAAGATCCTCGATGAGTCAGTTGCGAGCGAGACATACGGTGTGGGTTTTGAACTCGGCAACACCGAACTTCGTGATCAGGTCCAGAAGACCCTCGAAGATATGGCTTCTGACGGTACAATGACCAAGATCTCCAACGAGTGGTTCGGAACAGACGTAACCATTATCGGCAAGTAATCTTTGTAGGCAGGTTTTAATGGACAAGTTAATCAGTATCCTGACCCAACTCGGGTCAGGATTTCTTACTTCGATAGCGCTCTTCTTTTTGACCCTGATCTTCTCTATCCCGCTCGGCCTTCTGGTCGCGAAGGGAAGGATGTCCAAGAACAAGGTCATAAGTTCATTGGTGCGCTTTTATATCTCGGTCATGCGAGGAACTCCTCTCATGCTCCAGCTGCTCCTTGTCTATTTCGGACCGTACTACCTTTTCAATATCAACTTAAGAAGCCTTAAACTCGGCCCGATCGACTACCGTAACATCGCAGCCGTCATCGGTTTTTCCATAAACTACGCGGCATACTTCGGCGAGATCTTCAGGTCCGGCATACAGTCCATGTCCAAGGGCCAGTATGAAGCAGCCACAGTCCTTGGCTTCTCGAAAACACAGACCTACTTCAGGATCATCCTGCCGCAGGTCATCAAACGCGTTTTGCCTGCAGTTACAAACGAGATAATCACTCTCGTAAAAGATACGTCACTTGCGCAGGCTATCTCAGTCATAGAAATGTTTACGGTTGCAAAGCAGATCTCCGCAGCACAGGCATCCGTTATTCCGCTTTTTGTAGCGGGCGTGTTCTACTACGTATTCAACGGTCTTGTCGAGATCGTCATGAACCGGTTCGAAAAGAAAATGAATTACTATCAGTGATCGGAGGATAATATGAGCGTTCTTGAGATGAAAAACATACATAAATCCTTCGGTTCCCTTGAAGTACTCAAAGGTATAGATCTTACTGTCGAAAAAGGTGAGGTCGTAGCGGTAATAGGTCCTTCGGGTGGCGGTAAATCAACGCTCCTTCGCTGTGCCACGACTCTTGAGACTATCGATAAAGGAGATATCATCATAGGCGGTGATACCCTCGTTACGACCAAAGACGATAAGGCAGTCTATTGCGACAAGAAGATGCTCCAGGAAGTAAGATCCAAGTTCGGACTCGTATTCCAGGGTTTTAATCTTTTCCCGCATTTTTCGGTAAGACGCAACATCACCGAAGCACTTATCCATGTGCATAAAAAGAGCAAGGAGGAAGCAGATAAGATCTGCGACCAGCTTCTTACTAAGATGGGAATGCTAGATAAGGCAGAAGCTTATCCGTGCAATCTTTCAGGCGGACAGCAACAGAGAGTAGGTATCGCGAGAGCACTCGCGACGAACCCTGACATCATCTTTTTTGATGAGCCTACATCGGCATTGGATCCTGAACTTACGGCAGGCATTCTCAAGGTAATAAGAGATCTCGCGGAAGAGAAGATGACGATGGTCATCGTTACTCACGAGATGAGTTTTGCAAGGGACGTTGCTGACCGCATCATCTTCATGGACGGCGGCGTTATTGTTGAGCAGGGCCCTGCGAAGGACATTATCAATAATCCGAAAAGCGAGAGGACCAAGTCTTTTCTTGCCGGTTATTGATTACATCATTGTAAGATTAACTGACAAATCGTAATGTAATCAAATAGTTTTTATCTGCCTTTAATCGTAATATGTATCTGTGAGAAAACTGATACGGGGAGAACATATATGAAATCAAGAAAACTGGTATCCATGATGTTGGTCGTGTTTGTCATGGCGGGAACTTTTATGCTGTTCTCGGGATGCAACAAAAACAATAAACCGCGTGAGACCAATGTCACCATCAAAGAAGACGATCCGTGGTATTCTGCGGTGTTTTTCAAACCTGACGAGATCATAGATCCTTACACTGAGATCCTTAACGGAACAAGTTTTCCGTTTGTTGTCGGAGATAATCTTTTGATAGCAAAGACCGGCTCTTATTACAATGAGGATTCAGGTACATACGGAAACGGACAGAAGTTCGGACTTTTCACTATGGACGGAGATCTGATCTGCGATAACATCATGACCCGTGAGTCGGATTTTGGTCTTGTGACAATTCTCGGAGCTTTTCCTGACGGAGATAACGTTAAGATACTTTTCACAGGACAATCTAAGGACCTTGGAACAGTTGCTCTTTATTCGATGGCCTGGGATACCGCAGCTAATACTTTCAGCGAGCCTGTTGCTCAGGATATCGGACTTGATGCAGGTTCTTATATTTCCAATCACTTCATGTATGGTGATTATCTCGTCATCGAAGAGATGGATTATGACGACTTTAGCGAGAGCATCACTTTCCTTAAGAACAGTGATGTTATCGGAATATGTGATCTCTCCGAGACGGAATACCAAAGTTTTATGACCAGCGCAGTATATATGAAGAACGGTAACCTGATCCTTGAAGGAAGAGGCGGAATACTCTCATCAGGAGATACCAATTATTCCGGTGATACATTAAGACTTACTTTCGATCCGAATAACGGTAATCTGATAAGCGGTGAAGAAGCAGGTACAATAGCTACTCATAACGAGATCATCGGTTTTGACGGAAGAGCCTACAGTGCTAAATCAGACGGAATCTATACAGGTGATGAGTTATATATCTCATATGCTGACTGTGATGTGAACATGAACAACATGAGCATGGTATCGCTTCTTTCCGTAGATCCTGATAAGGTAGTTATCTCAGGATATGAGATCAACATCCTCATGAGCACAGTCGAAGTAAGACTTGTAGTTCTCGAGAAGGCAGGAAGAAATCCGAATGCAGGTAAGACGGTCATTAATGCAGTCTCACCGATTCCTCTTAGCACTGAACTCATGGAAGGCGTTCTAAGATATAACAGAGCTGATCACGAGTACTTCATCAAGCCAACCGTAAGAAGCCTATATGAAGTTGATCTTAACAATGAATCTGAAGTTAAAAAGTTCTATAACGATTTCGCGCTTGATATCATATCGAGCACCAGTCCTGATATCGTCTTCAATGCCAACATGCTCTCGGGTATGATGACAGACGAGTATTTCCTGGATCTTGCTAAAGACGTTGAACTTGATGACAGCAAGTTTTATTCCAATATTTATGATATGTCAGCTGTTGACGGAAAATACTACATGGTTCCGATAAGTTTTTCTCTAAGCGGTATTCTTGTTGAGAAAGAAAATCTAAGTGAAGGACAGAGAGGATTTACTTTCGATGAGTATGTAAAATTCGTAAGTGATTCCTGTAACGGAGTAGATCCGATGGCAGCGCATATCTCCAGAAACGAGTATTTCATGTCATGTTATCAGGCCATGGGTGATTTCTGGATAGAGGACGGAAAGGCTGACTTTGATAATGAAGCTTTCAGGGATCTTATGAAATACATAAAGGAAAATGTTCCTCCAACCGTATTTGAAGATTCGATGAACAGATATGTCGAGATATATTACCTGGACGGCAGTGCGCAGAATAGTCCTACAAAATGCAAGTATCTCAATAGCGTTTCATACGACGGATATGAGTATCAGGCCAGAGGTTTTAAGGATCCTGTGTTCTGCGGTCTTCCGTCAGCTGACAGAAAGGGACCTTCTGCATCCATAATTTCTTCCGTATCAGTCACTGCGAATACGGGCGTTAAAAAGGGGTGCATCGAGTTTATAGAAACTCTTATCGATACCGAGGTTCAGCTGAACTGTGAATACTTCTGCATCAACAAGGAAGCACAGGGCATGCTGCTGAGCGATAAGTATCAGGAGGAACTTAAGCAGTACGAAGATACGCTCGCTAAGTTTCAATTTGAAGCGCAGGCCCGCAAGGAAGGATACTATGCTCCTGATGAGAAAACACAGGCACAGCTTTTAGACATCATCGAGAACATCGGTTCGGTAACCGCAGTCGATGAAGCGGTCTACGACATCCTAAGCGAGGAGGTCAGGACCTATTTTGACGGGGATAAAGATATCGATGCCGTAATAGATACGATCAATAACAGAGTTCAGACATATCTGAACGAGAAATAACATAGGAAAAGCCGGCTGCATCACATACGATGCAGTTGGTTTTTCGTTCTTGAGTAATGCTCGAAAACTATGTATAGTGTGAAGTGAGAATAAGAGAAATGAGAATACAAATGAACTTCAAAAAAATAGTTTCAGTAATCCTGATATCATCCGTTGTGTTTGGAATGACTCTCGCTTTTTCGGCGTGCAAGAAAAACAACAAACCCAGAGAGGGCAACTATATAATCCAGGAAGACGATCCGTGGTATACGGGACGGTCTTTCAATCCGTCTGATTACACTAATTCTAAAGGAGCTTCATACAATCTTGAAGATAGTATTTTCTCAGTTGGAAATGATCTGCTTGTAGCAAGTTCAGGGTTTACATATGATGAAGGCGGACTGATGAAAGATAATGAGATGTTCATGCTTTTCGATTCCTACGGTGATCCATTGATCGAGAATACAATGTGCGTCGGTAATGAATACAGCAGTGCCAGGTATATCTGTGCATTTCGTGAAGATGATAACATCGATATCTACTTCAGTATGGAAGACTATGATTTGATAAAAGATGTCATTTACAAAGTTACGTGGGATGTTAACAGTAACTCATTAAGTGAGCCTGTTGAGGAGTACGGTGATTTTAAAGAGAATAGCTATTTCTACAGTTCATATTCATCGGATAACTATTTTGCTGTTGTTGAGACGGGATATGATGATATGATTCAGAGATTATTTGTATACAACAGAGAAGACAATGTTGGAGTAATAGATCTGAGTGAGATGGATATGGGAAACTCATGGCTCCGTGGTATCCGTGAAGAAGACGGCATCCTGGTTCTCAACTGTATGAGATATGTGTCAGATATCACGGATACATATTCGACAGAGATCATTTTTGATGTTCAGACGGGAACCGTTACAGACGTCAAAGAAGCTGGTCCTTCATATTCTAAGCAAAGTGTAAGAGGTTTTGACGGCAGATTATATAGCGCAAAGAATGATGGAATATATGTAGAAGATGAGCTTTATATCTCATATGCAGATTGCGATTACAATCTGAGTTCTTTTATGGATGTAACCGTCCTGTCCGTTGAGGAGGACCGCGTTGTGCTGTCCGGATATGAAGTCGATCAGTATAACGTCAGTTTTGGAAAAGAAGTAATCTTCCTTGAAAAGCAGAAGAGAAATCCGAATGCCGGTAAGATGGTCATAAATGCACTTTCTCCGTCACTTCTGAGTTATGGACTGACAGAAGGGATCATAAGATTCAACAGAGGAGACAGTAAGTACTTCATAAGACCAGAGATCATGAATATACGTGATATAAACATGGATTCTGAAACAGAGATCAAAGAGTACTATAAAGAGTTCACGGAAGCGATCCGATCTGACAATGGTCCGGATATAGTCTTTAATGCAAGTGAGTTATCAGGTGTTTTGACTGATGAGATGTTCCTTGATCTGAGCGAAGACATTGATTTGGATGAGGAGAAATACTACACGAATATATATGACCTTACAGCTTCCGGTGATAAGCATTTTGTTATTCCGTTGGAATATGGAATAAGCGGCCTTTTGATCGAGGGTAAAAATATTGATCAGGGGAAGAAGGGATTTACTTTTGAAGAGTATTCAAAGTTTGTAAGTGAAGTTTGTGATAATACGGATCCGCTGTCACTTAACACATCAAGAGTATACTATTTTCTTTCGATGTTCGATGCTATGGGTGATTATTGGATCAAGGACAAAACCGTAGATTTTGGAAGCGATTCATTTAATGCTCTTCTTCAGTATGTGAAGGATGTGCCGGAGGATGTTTTCGCGAACAACATATCTTATTATGGGGATCACTATAGTGTCGGTTCTCCTACGAATAAGATCGCACTCATATGTAAGTATGTCGAATGTATAGGAGCATCAGCTTATGCAACGGCTGCCTCTAAATATTTAGAGCCTGTACTGTGCGGACTTCCATCTTTGGACGGAACAGGACCTGTGGCTTATCTCGAGTCTAGTGCATCGGTCACTTCCAATACCGGAGTAAAGGAAGGATGCATCGATTTTATAAGAACGCTCCTAAGTACGGAGATCCAGCTTAACTGCGAAGGATTCTGCATGAATAAAGAAGCTCAGGGTATGCTGATGAGTGATAAGTATAAATCAGAACTGTCGGAGTTCTCGGGTAATATTGCCAAGTTCCAGGCTGAAGCTCATGAAAATGGATACTATGAACCTGATGCGAAGAAAATGGAATGTGTAGAAGATGCGATCGAGAGTGTAAGCTGCGTTACTCACTATAATTATGTTGTGCTTGTTGTCGTCAACAACTATGTTACCGGGTATCTGCTCGGATATAATGATGATGAAGGTATTGTTGACTCGATAAACAACAAAGTACAATCACTTATTGGTTGATAGTAAAGGAAAAAGGGGAACAGGATACATGTATTTCAGAAGAGTAGCGGCAACGATACTGTTATCGTCAATGCTTACGGGAATGGCATTGAGTTTTTCTTCGTGTAAAAAGAAAAAGAATAACGAGCCGCGTTCGTCCAACGTGATCATCAAAGAAGATGACCCATGGTACAAGGCGGATATTTATAATCCGTGCGATTTCTTGGATCCGTATAATGAGATCGAAAGCTTTGACTACTATACAGCTGTTTTTGGAGATAAACTGTTTGTTGAAAAATCAGGCGGTATAGATTATGGCGACGATACTTATAGTTACTATAACAGGATGTTTGGCCTTTTTGATCTGGAAGGAAATCTTATCTGCCAAAATGAGTACAGTTATAATCTTTCGATCGTGGATCAGATATTTTTGGGAGTTACGGCTGAAGGTGATGACTTTAGGATTTCTCTTTTAACGCACTCATCTGCTAAAGAAGGCTATGTATTGAACTACATAATTTGGGACACAGACAGTAATACGCTTAGTGAGCCTGTACCGACAGATCTGATAGTACCGGGAGATTATCTTATTCAGGCTGTTCAGTCAGACAATATTCTGGTAACCAGTTCCAACGTTTATGGTGAAGATTATTATACTTCCAGCATGACTATAGATGTTTTCGAGGATTCGGAACATATAGGCAGTTTGGATCTTTCAGAGACTGAGTGCGAGGCAATGTATTTGGACTATATCTATGATACAGGCGACACGATCGTTATTGAAGGTGAGAGTTGGGAAACCTATGCTTACTATTCGGGTGAGAGAGTAAGGATCACATTCGATAAAGCATCACGCTCTTTTGGAGATTTCAGCAGTTACTATTCTGATGGTGTGACTAATGAAATCGAGGGTTTTGACGGAAGGCGTTACATGCCAAAATCCGACGGAATCTATTGCGGAGACGAACTATATCTCTCGTATGTGGAATGCGATGTTAATCTTTTGAATATGTATGACGTGACGCTTTTAAGCGTTGAAGAAGACAGGGTTATCCTTGCAGGAAAAGATTTGATGGAAAATTTCACCTTGGGACTTAGGATCATTACTCTTGAGAAGCAAAGCAGAAATCCGAACGCAGGCAAGATGCTCATCAATGCACTGGCCGTTACCGAACTTAAAAATGATCAGTATGAGGCTATCCTTCGATATAACAGAGCTGACAATAAATACTTCATAAAGCCTGTTGTAAGATCAGTAACCGAGCTCGATCTTTTCACGTCTGAACAGCTTCAGCAATACTATGATTCCGTTTCTCAGGAGATCAAGTCTGAGACCGGCCCTGATCTGGTATTTAATTCGTATGTGCTGTCTGCTTTCATGAACGACGATTACTTCCTGGATATGAGTGAAGATATCGAAATGAAATACGACGAATATTACTCCGAGATCTATGACTTTACTGCCACAGGCGACAATCATTATATTATCCCGTCGGGCTTTCTCATTAACGGTGTCATGATTCCAAAAGATTATATGGATAAAGAAGGTTTCACGTTCGATAAGTACAGAGAGTTTGTTACTTCATCCTGCGAGGATAACGATCCTATCTCTTATTCTTATACTCGAAAAAGATATCTGGAGCTCCTATTAAACTCGATGAGCAGTTCCTGGCTCAAAGACGGAAAGGCTGACTTTAATACAGAGGAATTCCGTTCGCTATTAACCTTTGTAAAAGAATTTGTCCCTGCTACCGATTTCGAAAATGATCAGGGATATTTCACGGAGTTCCTGTATCCGTATCCATATGAGAGAAAGACCCCTCCGTACACTTTTATATCAGGAGGATTTTTCGGAACTTATACATCGGCATTGGTCAGTGATTCGAATCTGAAACTTTGCGGTATTCCTTCGTATGACGGAGCAGGTCCTGATGCACAGATCATATCTTCCGTATCCGTTTGTGCCAATACGGGAGTTAAGGATGCCTGCATCGATTTCACAAAATATCTTCTGAGTACTGAAGTCCAGCTTAATAATGACTACATCTCAGTTAATAGAAAAGCGATGAGTATGCTCCAAAGCAACAACTACCAAAACGATGCCAAGGAGTTTAAGGATAATCTCGCTAAGTTCCAGTCAGAAGCTATAGACAGAAACGACAATCTATATGATCCGTTAGAGAGAACCCAGAACCAGCTCGACTCGCTTACTGACGATTTTGAAAGAGCAGATGTCTACGATATGACAGTTGTCTACATTATTCTCGAAGAGTCACGCGGCTATCTTGACGGAGAAAAAGATCTCGATACTGTCATCTCTTCCATTAACACAAAAGTTCAATCTTATCTGGACAGTCTGGGATAACCCGTGCCATAAAATTGCCGATAGTTTTAGGACATGATCTTAATTCTTTGTGTAAAATAAGTTTGATGAATATTTAGGAAGATATTTTTCGAAGGAGAAATGAAATGAAGGATTTAAGAAAAGTATTGGCCGTTATCATTGCGGCTGCAATGGTGTTTGGCATTGCTTCTTGCGCTCAGCCGCTTGACGATCAAAAGGCAAACAAGAGATCCGAGACCGAAGAGGATGAAGGCGAAGACGAGGCAACAGAGGAGTCCGAAGAATCGGAAGAGACTGAGGAATCTGAGGAGTCCGTGGAAACAGAATCTACGGAAGAGACTGAGGAAACAGAAGAGACCTTTGTTGATGATGTAGATGATGCGAGACTTTTAGGCGGTATCTCGGGTGTAGATGTTTTGAACGCGGATGAGTTTAACGAGAACTATTGCGATCCCGATTATATGAGTAAGGGAATTCTTGTTTATGCCGAGGGAGATGAGATCAACAATGTTCTGATGATAGTAACGTCGCTTAGTGACGACACTTCCCCTTATAGTGATAACTGTATCTCATTAACGAGCTTTGAACGTAACGTCTGGGATGATGAATCGAGTCTTTACGAGAAGGTGGTTGTTTTCGAGTATGAAGATGAGGACAGCGCATCCAAAGTCTTTCAGGCTATGGTCGGCATTGCTCCTGATCTTAGTGTGAGTAAGCTGAGCGAAGAAGAATACGGAAAAGACGGATCGACAGGACATCTGGTAGTTCACTTTGACAGGGATGAAACTGTTGAGGCCATGTTGGAGTTCTGGGGTGATCTTGCAAACGAAGAAGTCACATCTGCGATAGAAGGATTGAACGAAGCGGATAACGTTATCTCTTTCTATCAGGTCGGTAATAAAGCGTTCTTGGTTCAGTTCTCCAGTGATGGAGCATGTGGCAGTTCCGTCGTTCTTGATTATCTTGCCGAGAGAGGATTAGGAAACCCGTTGGAGGTTGATAGTTCCGATGAAGCGGTTGAGTGCTTCAAGAGTTTCATATTGGGCAGCGTGCTCATGTGACAAGGAAAAAGATCATACTAAAGAGGCTTTCGAAAGCCTCTTTTTTATCCCTCGATTATTTGATAGAGTAACACTAAGGTTGAAGTAAGAAATGTACAGGACCTTATTGGAAAGAGAGGGAACACAAGTGAAAGATGCAAGAAGAGTTTTGGCTTTGATCATCGCTTTCGCGATGCTTTTCGGAATGGTTTCATGTTCATCATCTTCAAAGAGCAAAAAGAGTAAGTCTGACAAGAAGACCGAAAAGGAAGAAGATGAAGATGACGAGGATGTAACTGAGAAAACAGAGGATCAGGAGGAAACTGAGATATCTGAAGAGACCGAAGATACCGAAGAGTCAGAGACTTCCGAAGAAACTGAAGAGACGGAGGAAACAGGAGATTCTTCAGGTACGCAGGTTTTCAGTGTGAATGCCGACTTCGATAGGATCAAGGAAATCACCGGTGCAGAAGAGATCGAGATTAATTCATATTATTATTCTCTGAATAAAGAAGATGTGATCGTCGATGGCGTTATCGCCTGTGCAGAGGGAGATGAGGTTAAGGATATACTTGATGATATGCTCTATCTGGGCTCATCCATGATCCCTGACGATGTTGCTGAAGAGATGAACTTGTACGAATGCGAGTCCGTGATCAGCTATGTTAAGGAGAAGAGGAATGATGTCGGAGGCAGTCATGAATGTTTGTCGGTATTCGAGTACGAGGATGAAGCGGCTGCAAATGCAGCATTTGAATCCTTTAAGACATCAACAGTCGGTAATTTGTCTCTTAACGAAGATGAATATATGAATACAGGTTCTCAGGGATATCTTGTATTCAATCTCGGAACTGATACGTTGATG
Organism: Clostridiales bacterium; assembly: GCA_017649645.1. Lineage (GTDB taxonomy): Bacteria > Bacillota > Clostridia > Saccharofermentanales > Saccharofermentanaceae > Saccharofermentans. The sequence continues at coordinate 19,502 of JAGCGK010000183.1, forward strand.
CAGATGCTTTTAGGCGAGATGACTGATGAGGAGATCGAAGAATACAAGGAACTCCTGGGAGACATGAGTTTTTTGATCGGATTTTACCAGAGCGGTAACAGGATTATCGAGATCGACTATATTACCGTTGCCGGCGAATTTGAATATGTGTCTTTGTCTTTTATCCTGGAAGAGGGCTTCAGTGATCCGTATCTCGTAGAGAATTCCGAGGCTATGGTCGCGGCTTATGAAGAGGTTTTCGAAGAATAAGAAGACCTTTTGATCATGTGTTTTAAGTCAGCTGTTCTTTTGGGGCAGCTGATTTTTTTCGAAAAAACTTTCTTTGTGAGTAAAGATGTGCTATATAATCGGGTAGGGAAAGGGTTAGTTATGCTTAGGAGGTGAAACCTTTGGTTTCAAGACGAACATATCTGACCGTAGCAGCCGTGCTTTGCTGTTTGTTGCTGCTGAATGTTTTTGGCCTTTATAAGGGCTACAATGTCCGCGCTGACGGCAATACAACGGTAAGCGTTGGCGGCAACGGTTCAGACAATTGCGCGAGCTTCTCGTGCACGGTCAGAGCTTCTGATTACTCCGCCATGGACAATTTTGAGATCTATTCCGTATGGGCTTACGAGACTTCGGGAAAAGCTAATGCCTTCTGTGAGAAAAGCGGCAGTACCGCATATATTACTGTTAAGTCCAAGGACGGATCGCCGCTTTCGGATTGTGAGATCTATGTCGGAGTATCTTCAAACAGTGACGCGGCCGTTGACCTGAACCGAGTCGGTATCTCGTATTATTCCGAGGAGATCACTACGCCGACACCAACGGCAACTTCGACACCGATCCCGACGCCTACAGCAACCTCGTCGCCGACTCCTACTCCAAAGCCGACAGCAACGCCGACTCCGAAGGCGACGGAAACTCCTGTTCCTATCGCCACGGCTGCACCTACCGCTACACCTCTTCCGACGGCAACTCCTGAACCGACAGCGGTTCCTGATGATAATGCGGGCACGGAAGATACTCCCACACCGACACCTACATCAACACCTACTCCTACACCGACAGAGACTCCTACGCCGACGCCAACTTCAACGCCGACCCCGACGCCTGTTCCTGTAACTGAAGAGAGCGTGGCTGAGGCATTAGTTGAGGAGACTATTGAAGAAACAGAAGATCCCGATCATATCCCGACAAAGCCTCCGACGAAGCTTGGCGCCATTATGGGAAATAATGACGGCAAAGGTCCGGGCGCGGGCTCGATCATCCTGGGATTACTCAAGTATCTCATCATTATCCTCGCGGTCCTCATCGTCGGAAGACTGATATATCTGAAGCTGAAGGGTACGTATAATGAGGACCTTCTTAAGGAGTTTATCCCGTTCAAGAAGAAAAAGACTGAAGACAATCCCGAGGCACAGGCTGTTAACGGATTTCTTCAGAAGTCCAATACACAAGCTGTAAGACCTGTATATTCAAACGCTGCCTATGAAGCATCCAGGAATAAGGCTGAGCAGGAAAAAGAGGATGAATGACCCCGCGAGGGTAATTATTTCCTCTCGTCCATGATCTTTTGGGCTTTATCATTGATGACGCTGATCACTTCGTCCAGAGGTTTGTCTCCGTTGAAGTACGAGTCCATTTCCTCTATCAGGATCAAAGTCAGTTCGGGGTCTGTATGGGAATAATATGACAGATCCGAAAGAGACTTGATAAACTGTTCTATCATTAGGTCAGTTGTTACCCTGAAACCTAAATCACTTATAACTTCCGGAGGTTCATAGTGATCTATGAGGAGACTGTAATTTCTCATGCAGATCTGATTCAGTATCGGAAGGTCGTATGCCAATACATCTTTATTTATCGGAATAGAAGTGAAGACCTCACCATCCTTGAATTCGCCCTTAAAAAGGTAGTCTATGAATATCTTTACTCCGTCTTTGACTTCGGAAGCACTTGATACTGATATTGATTCCTCAACATCAAAACTAGGTCCTGTCGCATCGACGGAGGGTGCTCCCATTATGCGATAAGGTTTTGAGACCTTGGTATAAGCTGCGATAAAGTCGTTGTACGTATCTATGCAAGTATATTTGGCACACGGAGCCGGGAGATTGCAATAGTCCAGATACGAGATTTCTTCTCCCGTATATGTGGTGATATATTCATTTTTTGCATATTCAGCGGCTTTGATGAATTGTTCCGTTCCGAAGTCAATCTTGTCGTTTGAACTGATGGAATTGATATCCACACAAGCCAGGAGAAATTTAGTGCGCTCCCTGCTGTTATAGTATTCGGCAAATGGTTCGATTCCGTTGCTCGGACCTTTGACAAAATCCGAATATTCTTCAAAGGTGAATCCACTATTCCCTTCACTAACCGCATCTTCCGGACAGATGATCCCGTTGATGCTTATGGTTACGGGCAGGAAATAGTTTTTTCCTTCATACTTTGTTGCTTCTATGACATTCTCGAAAAGCATAGCTCTGACCTCCGGAGCCAGATAATCTGAAATGTCCTCAAGACAATCATCGTTATAGGCTCTGGTGTTCTGAAGATCAAGTATTAAATCGGGAACGTCAGTCCCTTTAAGATCTTCGATGAGTTTTTGCTCATAAGAATATATGCTCTCTTTATCCTTGTTAAGAGCATGTATCATGTTTTCCGAACTGTCTGTATCAAAACTTGTATAATTTCTTCCGTTCGGGATGATCAGCAGATCATCTTTATCTTCCCAAAGTCTTATCAGGTACTCCTCATTGGTCTTGTTGAAGTTATAGATCGCAGATGACATATAGTCTGAGCAATCATCCCTAAATGTCAGATCGATCACTTTTTTTCCGACATTAGGATTTTTCTCTGTTTTGTTAAGAATGGTGATGTTATAAACAGGATTCTCATAACCACTCTGAAATCCCAAGTCTAAAAATGATAATACTGCCTGATCGTCCGTGTGTGACAATACACTTATATCATCAAAGTTTCTTGCCTCGGAATAATCGTAAAAGTAAGGAGAATACTGATTGTTGTCTATGGCAAGTTGCAGTGAATCGTCTTCTCCGTTAAAACTGTATATATTTCCCACATGATCACAGCACATCAGTTCGCCTTCTGCCGTTCGGTTCAACGCAGACATATCGGCATTATCCATGCTGAAAGAACTGTTACGGATCTCCTCCATGCTTTGCTTCTGATTATCTAATACGTTTCCGGTCGCAGGATCGATCAACATATGCGTCTTGCCCGTTTCACTGAAATAACTGACATAGACAAGATCTGTCTCTTCCTGAGGATAGATGGTCTCCATATCATAAAGCATTTCGCCTCCTGACAAATCTTTAACATCTATTCTTGAAACGAATCTATCTCCTTCGTAAAACATCAATATGTCATTTCCGGCTCCGTCACCGCACTTTAAACAGATATAGTCTCCCACAACAAGTATTTTTCTGTAGCCGAGAAAAACACCATCTTCGCTGACTTCTTTGATCTTACGGAATTCTCCCGCTTCGCCTGTAGCCAGATCTATAGTGGAGAAATAGTACGTATAATCTATCGACCCCGAACGGCTTCTCCATACAAATGCCGTAGCGGTCTGACCATCTTTATTTGGTACAATGGACAAGGTAGACATCCAGATATCCGGATCCTCCGGATACTTGATGATCCTTGAAACACAACTTCCATCCATATCGTATATGTTGAGATAAGTATCGACGATGTCTTCGCCGTCTTCAGTTCGGTCGACTATGAACGGTGCGTACAACTTTCCGTCTTTATATATGACATCGAGACATTCAGCTTCCTGATTGGAATGCTCGTCGTCTGTCAATTCAACCTTGAACCTTATGGAGTCATACCAGATGTCATCTTCTTTTACGAGAACTTCTTCTGATAACTTGCGGGAATTGCCGCAAGCACAAAAAACGGAAACCAAAAAACAAACTGCCAGAGCAGCTGCCCATAATCTTTTGAATTTCATATTATCCTCCTCAATAAATTGAATCGGTATTAAAGTTTTCTCAAATCTAGTATATATATTTCGTCTTTTAGAGTAAAGAAAACAAATAACGGTAGAGGATGCAGAATAGTTAATCTGCATATTCGGGCAACAGTTTTCGAAAACAGGTGCAAATGTCAGTATTTTCTGATAAAGTGCATAGGGAAATACAAATCGTGTTTGGGGGAAACAAATATGAAGGGCCTGAGAAAAATGCTGGCAGTGTCGCTTGCAGTGGCAACAGTTATGTGTGCTGCTTCCTGTGATTCGGTAAAAGAAAAAGATAAGGACGAGCCTGAAACAGAAGTTTCACAAGAGGAAACTGAAGTATCCGAGGAAGTGAAAAATCCTGAGACCAGCATTTCTGAAGAAACGGAACCGAGTATCACGCCGGGTGGAAATGCAGCCCGCAGACGTGTAGGTGTAGACGAGGATGACGACATGCTCCTGGAGATTTCCGGAGGATATAAATTTACAGAGGACTGTACAGATTACATCCTAAATAAAGATGATCCTGAAGTAGTCAGCAATGGAATGATCTGCAATGTGTCGGGCGATGAGGCCGCATTTTTCGAAGAATATCTGGAAACTGAATTTTTGGCTCCTTTTAAAGAGGGAGACGGTAAGACCCTGCATATTGATGATTGCAAATTATTAACGGAGTTCCTCAGGATCCGGGAGACCAAATTCGATGAACCAAGCACATTGACCACGGATGATGACGGAAACATGAAGATTGTTACGGAATCTGCTTATGACTTCTATCACGAAGAACTGGCAATTCTGTCGTACGAAGATGAGGAAACTGCTGCAGCTGCTTTTGAGGAATATGTCACTGTTAACTTCGGAAGCGTGGAGTTGAGCGAAGATGAGTACCAGTTTGACGGTACACAGGGTTATCTGGTAGCAAATTTCGATTTCAAGAATTACTTAAAGTATCTTTGGAATAAAGAGCCGACTGATGAAACTATTGAGGCATACAAAGCAGAGATCGGAGAGTTCATTTTTGTTGATGCGATCTATCTTAGCGAAAATAAGATCATAAAACTTCAGTATATGAACACTATAGGAAGCACGGATTATTGTACTGTGGAACTTTTAGAGAGCAAGGGCTTTGGTAATCCGTTTGAAGTAGTAAATTCAGAAGAGTTTTTGGAATATTATTCTGCCTACAGCATGAAATTGGCATAAAGTACTTCTGTTGATTTGACGGCTGACCAACGTTTTCGATAAGAAAATACTATGATTTTCTCCTTTGAATTATCAGGAACTGATATTATAATTACTTGGTACTTATTGTTATAAGTAAAGTTCTATGCATGAAAGGAGATCATTATGCAACACATTGACATCAAAGAGATTTTTGAGAATCAGGGGCTGCTCAATAATAATGTGACCGTATGCGGTTGGGTTAGAACAGCAAGAGATTCCAAGAATGTTGCATTTATCGAATTAAATGATGGAACAAGCTTGAAACACCTACAGATCGTAATTGAAAAGGATTCCGGCATCGAGCTCGAGCAGTGCCTCAAGCTCGGAACTGCCCTTAAGGTTGAAGGCAAGCTTGTTCCTTCAGCCAATAATATCGTTGAGATAAATGCATCAAGTATCGAGGTACTGGGAACAGCACCTGCAGATTATCCGCTCCAGAAGAAGAGGCACACACTCGAGTTCTTGAGAACCATGCCTCATCTTCGTCTTCGTACGAATACCTTTAACGCAGTATTCAGAGTACGTTCCGTTATGGCTGCGGCTATCCACGAGTTCTTCCAGAGCAAGAACTTCGTATACGTTAACCCGCCGCTCATTACGGGCAGCGACTGCGAGGGAGCAGGTGAGATGTTCCAGGTAACAACTATCGGTTACCAGAACGGCAAGTACGAGAGTGCAGAAGACTACTATGCTGACGACTTCTTCGGTAAGAAGGCAGGTCTTTCCGTTTCCGCACAGCTCGAAGGCGAGACAGCAGCGCTTGCCATGGGTAAGATCTACACATTCGGACCTTCATTCAGAGCTGAGAACAGTAACACACCTAAGCACCTTGCAGAGTTCTGGCACGTTGAGCCTGAGGTGGCTTTCGCTGAACTTCCTGACGTTATCGCACTTGCAGAAGAGATGGTCAAGTTCGTTATCGGACGTGTTCTCGAGAAGTGCCCTAAGGAGATGGAGTTCTTCGACAAGTTCATGGAGAACGGTCTTATCGAGCGTCTCACAAAGCTCATCAGCGAAGACTTCGGAACTATCACATATACTGAGGCTATCGAGCTTCTTAAGAAGGCAGATGTTGACTTCCAGTATCCTGTTGAGTGGGGCTGCGACCTCCAGACAGAGCATGAGAGATACATCTCCGAGAAGATCTTCAACAAGGCTGTATTTGTTACCAACTATCCTAAGGAGATCAAGTCCTTCTACATGAAGCAGAACGCTGACGGCAAGACAGTTGCAGCTGTTGACCTTCTTGTTCCGGGTGTCGGTGAGATCATCGGAGGCTCCGAGCGTGAGGCTGACTACGACAAGCTCCTCGAGGCTATGAAGGTTCGTAACATGCCTTTGGATCCATATGCTGATTATCTTGACCTTCGTAAGTACGGTTCCGTTCCGCACGGCGGATTCGGCCTCGGCTTCGAGCGTCTGATCATGTACGTAACAGGTATGGCAAACATCAGAGATGTAGTGCTCTACCCAAGAACAGTTAACAACATCCGATAATCTACGAGGTAATATATATGTCCAGATCAGTAAACATTCCGGAGGGCTACAAGTCACATCTTTCCCTTCGTGAGACACAGCATGCTATAAAGCAGATCAAAGACACTTTCCAACAGTCATTGTCATTTGCTCTCACTCTCGACCGTGTAACAGCACCTTTGATCGTTCCTAAGGACAGCGGTATCAACGACGACCTTAACGGCGTTGAGCGTAAGGTCGAGTTCTCCATCAAGGAGATCGAGACTAATGCAGAGGTCGTTCAGTCCCTCGCCAAGTGGAAGCGTATGGCTCTCTACCGTTACGGCTATAAGCCGGGTGAAGGCATCTACACAGACATGAACGCCATCCGCCGCGACGATAACGTAGACAACATCCACAGCATCTTCGTAGATCAGTGGGACTGGGAAAAAGTCATCACAGCTGAAGACCGTAACATCGAGTTCCTCAAGGACACGGTAAGAAGCATCGTTAAGGCTATCGTTTATACAAAGCGTCAGGTTACGCTTCGTTATCCTCATATCAAGAATCCGATCAACGAGAATGTATTCTTCATCACGACTCAGGAACTTCTCGACAAGTATCCTGATCTCGACACAAAGGCTCGTGAGGACGCTATTGTCAAAGAGCACGGCACCGTATTCATCATGGGTATCGGCGCACCTCTCAGTAACGGCGAGCCGCATGACGGAAGAGCTCCTGACTACGACGACTGGTCCCTCAACGGCGACCTGATGGTATGGAACGAAGTCCTCGGACACGCTCTCGAGATCTCCTCCATGGGTATTCGTGTTGACTCCAAGTCTCTCGCATCCCAGCTCAAGGCCGCAAACGCAGAGGACCGCATGAAGTTTGAGTTCCATAAGCTCATCGCAGAAGGCACTATGCCTCTTACGATCGGCGGCGGTATCGGCCAGTCACGTCTTTGCATGTTCCTTCTCGAAAAAGCTCACATCGGCGAAGTTCAGGCATCCGTCTGGACAGAAGACATGTACAAGGAATTCGAGGCAAAGGGAATCACCCTCCTCTGATAAACCGCATTTCCTAAAAAACTTAAAAACCGATTTCCTGTTGCGGGAAGTCGGTTTTTTGTCGTTTGTATTGTTATTTAATAAACAATATAAATTGACATTTACACTTCTAAATTTTATACTACATATGTTTCTGAACATTTTGAGTTTGTATGGTCAGAAGCAGGAAGATTATGAGAAAACTGGGCTGCTAGTGTTCCCGGTATTTTTTCACATTAACAATTTAATACCAGAGTTTGGGAGAATCTTATGGGAAAGAGATTAATAAGACTCCTTTCTGCCGTTATCGCTGTTGTTATCACAATGGCGTCTTTTGTATTCGCGCAAGATACAAAAGCAGCTGTTGCGTACACGTATGACGGCACAGTAAAGGATTATACGATCGAGAAAACATATAATTACGGAAAATATTTCGAACCTTCGGAAGACGGCAAATATCAGGTCCTTATCTATGTGCACGGCTCAGGTGAAACCGGCGGATGCGGCCAGGGCAATATGCCTTCAGGTCTTTTGAATCTGATGAACAAATGGATATTTAATGGTTACTGCGAACCTTTTGTTGTAATATGTCCAAGGATCGAACAGATCAAGGAAAAGAAATGGGGCATCACCGATTTCGGAGAGTTTGTTACCGAAGGTTATCTCGAGAAACTCGTCGAGGAGATCAAGGCAGGAAATATCTCTTCCAAGGTGGATACCAGTAAGCCGATCGCTATCGCTGGTTATTCAATGGGCGGGGCAGTGGCTTTGTGTGCAGGTGCCAAGTTTTCCGATACCTTCTACAACGTCGGATCTATCAGCCCGTCCTGGTGCTGCTATAACGGAAGTTCGCAATCATATCTTAAGTCGGCATCGGAACTTGTTTTCAATCAGGATCTGGAAGGACACTATCTTATGTCCTACGGCGAAGGAGAGGATGCACAGTTTGGCCAAAATGTTGAGAGATATAAAGGTTATATAGAAGGCAACAAAGAAAACAAAGAAGGCCTTTTCAAATTCCGCTCCTATGATAAAAGTTACGGAGCCCACGGCTGGAAAGTCTTCATGATGGGCACCTTCGAGTTCCTATTCTATATGAGAAATGACTGCCTGCCGACCCCTGAGATGATCGATACTGCTTGTAACGGTGCAAAAACAGGACTATACGGCAATGCATATATAAAGGGAACAGCTACTCCGGGTAACACTCTTACCGCATATGTCGGCTCCAGTAATGCTGATAATTTCAATTACCAGTGGCTCCGTAATAACGAGCCGGTCGACGGCGCGACATCAAAGACCTATACCCTGACAAGTGCTGATTCAGGAGCGAAGATAAGATGCAAGCTTACCGATAAAGATGGTGTTTACAAAGGTTATTTCTTTACCGAAAAAGTTGAGGTAAGTGCTCCGAGTGCCGTGCCTACCATAACTACCAGCCCGACTGTAACGACAAAGCCTACAGGCGGTGCTTCTTCGGGAAGCGGTAATGTTCCTACACCTGGCGGAAGCAGAGGTGCATCATCCAAGGAGGATATCTCCAAGTTTGTAGATAATATCTATACCAGTGTTCTCGGCCGAGATGCCGAACCGGAAGGTGCCGAGTTCTGGTTTAACGAGTTGTGGAACTTCAAATGTTCCGGTGACGAAGTAGCATTGGGATTCATTAACAGTAAAGAATTCAGAGACCGTAATCTCTCTGATGAGGATTATGTGAAGGTTTTATATAAGGCTTTCTTCGACCGTGATCCTGATGACAGCGGCATGAAGTTCTGGCTCGACTCACTGTCTAATGGAACTCTTGACCGTAAGGCAGTCGCCAATAATTTCGTATACTCACAGGAGTGGGCTGACACCTGTGCCACATACGGCATAAGATGCGGTGGAAGTATCAAAGCCAAGGTTAATATCACTCCTTCAGATTCGACATATGCATTCGTAGAGAGAATGTATGTAACTGCTCTCGGAAGAGCATCTGATGAGGGCGGTAAAGAGTTCTGGGCTAATGAACTTTCTAACTACAGATGCACGGGTGAGGAGTTGGGCGTACAGTTCTTCCTGAGTAAAGAGATGGAGGATCTCAATATCTCGGACGAAGAGTTCGTTGACCGTCTTTATAAGACGTTTATGGACCGTGATGCAGAGCCTGACGGCAAGACATTCTGGCTTAAGAGCCTGGCGGACGGGGCTTCCAGAAAATCCGTTGTCCTGGGCTTTACGAGAAGCGAAGAATTTGTCGGAAGATGTATAACAGAAAGAATACTTCCTTATTGATAATAGCCTTTAACATTTTAAAGTCGTCGCATCAAAAATGCGGCGACTTTTTTATTCAAACAGAATTGACATTTAGAAGTGCAAAAACTATACTACAAGCGTCTGCAGTTACTTACGAGTTTGGGTGATTGTAGACGGGAAGAAATGAGATGCTGAGTAACTAGAGTTATTTAGTTTTTTCACCGTACAATTTTATATTGAGAACGTTTTCGAGCATTTTAGAGTTTGTGTGAACGAATACGGGGATCTGTGAGACTGAGTGACAAGAGTTATTTAGTTCTGTTCTTGGTAATTATTTAATGGTTAGTATTTAGGAGACGTTTTTTATGAAAGGAAGACTATTGAGAATTCTGTCTGCCGTTGTTGCCGTACCGATAATCGCGACCTCGATGATTTTCGCGAATGATGTAAAGGCAGCACCGAAGACATATAACGGTACGATCGAGACGTACACACGTGATGAGCATGTAGTTGTAAACAAAGGCAAATACTTTGAACCTGCAGCTGACGGTAAGTATCAAGCAATGATCTATTTCCATGGTGCATCAGATCAAGTCAATGGTACGGATTTGCAAAATCTGCCGGAAAGATTGATGAACGACATGAACAAGTGGATCAATATGGGATATTGCGACCCTATGGTAGTAATAACTCCTTCGATCTTTAACACAGCTGCATGGGGAATCGAAGATTTTAAAAGCTTTGTAAAAGATGGAAATTTAGAATCATTGATCAAAGAAATCCAGTCAGGCGAGGGCTTAGGTAAAAAGGTAGATACTAGTAAGCCTATCATCGTAGCCGGATATTCTATGGGTGCTTCAGCAGCCCTTTATACAGGTACTTTGTTTAGGAATGGTGATCCTAATGGTGATGGAATTGCTGATGTTGCTCCAATTTACAATGTTGGCGCATTCAGTCCATCCTACTGCTACTACTCTGAGGAGTCACCCAGTTGGATTAAAGATCCATCAGATTGTATCTTCTCGACAAGGACAGACGGACACTTTTTGTTAACCGGTGGTGCAGGTGAAAATTCTTACTTCAATACCTGCTATAACACAGATAAGCGTGTTTTAGAAAAGAATGGTACTCTATTTAAATTTCACAAATACAATTCCGAATGGGGTCCGCACGGATGGGCTTGCGTATTTGAACTCGGTACTTTTGAATATCTGTATTACCTGAAATTCAATGAACTTCCGTCTGAAGAGATCATGACAAATGCAGTCTGGGGTGAGGTAACAATCTCAGGAACGACGACTGTCGGAAGCACACTGACAGCATCATTAAACACATATTACGATGTCGGAGCGAGCTATCGCGGTTATCAGTGGTATCGAGAGAACACTTCGACGGGAGCTTTTACCGCTATTTCCGGTGCGACTTCAAGTACTTATACTCTGACTTCTGCTGATGCAGGTTGTAAGGTCAGATGCAAGATCTGGGATACCAGAGAACCAAAAACACCGCAAGGAAGCGGCAAGTGGGGTTATTCATACCGTACCACAGCTACGATCTCTTCAGGCCAGCAGCAGCCGCAGGCGATCAAAGGAACGGTAACATTATCCGCTGATTATTACCGTTACGGTTATAAAGTCAGAGCTACTGTATCAGGCAGTAATGCAACAAACCTCAAGTATCAGTGGAAGAGAGGCGACTCTGTTATAAGCGGTGCAACCTCTTATGAGTATGTACTCACAGAGAGCGATATCGGTAAGCAGATAAGCTGCATTGTAACAGATAAGGACGGTAAGTACACAGGCAGCATCAGCAGTTCAAAGACAGCTACCATAGGTAAGGCATTTGGTCCTAATCCGCCGAGCGGTGTTTCCGCAGTTAACTGTTCCTCCAAGGGAGCAAAAGACGGAAAGATCACAGGCGTATCTGACAAGATGGAATATGCAGTCCAGACAAATGGTAACCCTGGTACATTTAATAGTATTTCAGGAACAACAGTCACAGGACTTGCTGCAGGAACATACTACGTCAGATATAAGGCTACATCCACGGCAGATGCGGGCGGAATGGCAGAAGTTTATATCAAAGAGAACAGTGCTCAGGCGATCAAGGGAACGGTAACATTGTCTGCTGATCATTACCGTTACGGTTATGAAATCAGTGCCACTGTATCAGGAAATAATGCAACAAACCTCAGTTATCAGTGGAAGAGAGGCGACTCAAATATCAGTGGCGCCACAGGCAATAAGTACAAACTTACTGAGAGTGATATCGGTAAGCAGATCAGCTGTGTAGTAACTGATAAGGATGGTAAGTACACAGGCAGCATTAGCAGTTCAAAGACAACTACTATAGGTAAGGCTTTTGGTCCTAACCCACCGAGTGGTGTTTCCGCAGTTAACTGTTCTTCTAAGGGAGCAAAAGACGGAAAGATCACAGGCGTATCTGACAAGATGGAATATGCAGTCCAGACAAATGGTAACCCTGGTACATTCAAGAGTATTTCCGGTACTTCGGTTACGGGACTTGCAGCCGGAACATACTATGTAAGATATAAGACTACTTCAACGGCAGATGCAGGTGGAATGGCTGAAGTTTACATCAAAGACGGTGCTGCTCAGTCGATCAATGGAACGGTAACATTATCCGCTGACCACTACCGTTACGGTTATAAGGTAAGTGCAACTGTATCAGGCAGTAATGCAACAAACCTCAAGTATCAGTGGAAGAGAGGCGACTCAGTTATCTCTGGTGCAACCTCTTATGAGTATGTGCTCACAGAGAGTGATATCGGTAAGCAGATCAGCTGTGTTGTAACTGATAAAGATGGTAAGTACACAGGCAGCATCAGCAGCTCAAAGACAACTACTATAGGTAAGGCTTTCGGTGCTAAAGCTCCTACAGGTCTTGCAGGTATTAACTGTTCCTCTAATGGCGCTAAGGACGGAAAGATCCTGAATGTGTCAGATAAGATGGAATACACAGTTCTTACTAACGGTAAGCCGGGTACATATACAAGTATTTCCGGATCTTCGATCACAGGACTTGCTGCGGGAACTTACTATATCAGATATAAGGAGACTTCCACAGCTGATGCCGGTGCTAATGCCGAGATAACTATCAATGTAAAGGCTTCAAATGTAACAGCTACACCAACAGTAACAGCAGCACCTACTACAACTGCTACTGATACTGCAGTACAGACAGTTACAACTGCTCCTACAGCTACAACAACTACTGCTACGAGTACATCACCTAATGACCAGATCTCTGCTTTCGTAGATCGTCTCTATTTGAGCGTTCTCGGAAGAGAGGCTGATGAAGATGGTGCTAAATATTGGACAAACGAGCTCGTTTCATTCAGGATGTCAGGTGCACAGGTTGCAGAGAAGTTTGTTCTCAGCCCTGAGTTCCTTGGTTCCGTTGAAAATGATACTCAATTCGTAACTGTTCTTTACAAGGCATTCTTCAATCGTGATCCTGACGATGACGGACTTGCTTATTGGACAAAAGCACTTAGTGACAAGACAATGACAAGAGAAGAAGTAGAAAGAAACTTCGTATATTCTCAGGAGTGGGCAGATACATGTGCTGAATACGGAATCCTTTCGGGAAGCACAGTTAAGCCTTCCAAATCCATTGATCCGACTGAAGCAACTCTTGCTTTCGTTGAGAGAATGTACACTAAGGCAATGAATCGTGAATCTGATCCTGAAGGTAAGGCATATTGGGCTAATAGACTTGCTAACTACGAGTGCACAGGTGAGACTATCGGTCTCGAGTTCTTTACCAGCGCAGAGATGAAGGGCTATAACCTTGATAACGAAGAATTCGTAAAGAGACTTTATAGCACATTCATGGATCGTGATGCTGATTCAACAGGTCTTTCATTCTGGATAAATGAACTTGAGAACGGCGCTGATCGTGCAGAGGTCGTAAAGGGATTTGCAAAGAGCGCTGAGTTTGAGCAGAGATGTATCGAAGCAAGGATCCTTCCTTGCGAGGGTTTATTCTAATTAGATAATCCGGATAACTCCATTACGTGTTGACCCCTGAAGTTTGAGACAACTTCAGGGGTCAGTTTATTATCTGTAATTATCAGCCTACTGCATTAAAGTAATCTACATAGAAGATGGAATCTTTTACACAGGCCAGGATCGCGTTATGAACATAGAACGGATCATTATGGTCAAACTGTGAGTAGATACCTGTCATGCCGATCCTTACGGTATAGCCGTTTACAGTCTCAACATCGAGATAAGTCTCACCATCTGTAGCCTTGAGGAAAACATAATCATCTTCAAAACCTACAAAGATGTTGTTTGTCTTCTCGCCGTCCTCATAGATGAAGCCGGAGAAACCGCCGTTGAAGGTTACCATGTTTGTCAGAGAGTCGAACTCTCTGTAGTTTGTGAGTGGCTGAGGCATACCGTCTGTTCCGACGCAGTATTCTCTTACGACGTTGATGCTTGCTGCTTCGTCAAAGCACTCTACTGCAGTGAAGCGGGAAGTGTTGCCGAAATGAATTCTGCTTAATCCTTCGATCGAACCATAATAGATAAACTGTTCGTTCTCGAACTTATATACGTTAAGGTCATGACGGAGACCATGATTGTCAGGGCTTACCGAGCTTATAACCCAGAAGAAAGTGTTGCCGTTGACTCTGATCATATATGTATTTGCTGTGACTACGCCAAGGTAATCGTTATATGAGATCGGAAGTTCTGAAACTTTTCCATCATATGTAGCTACTACGCATCCGTCACCATTCTCGAAAGAGAATGAACCCATATCACAATCTAATGTCCATTTGCTTGTGTAGTTATAATTAATGAAATCTATTACGCAGTCATCAGGAAGTTCTGTAGTCTTCTTAACTTCTGCTGTAGGCTCCGGTGTTACTTCAGGAGTTGTCTCTGCAGGCTTCTTAACTTCCTCTGTGGCCTTTGGTGCTTCGGTTACCACTGGTGCCTCTGTAACAGCAGCTGTTGTTTCTGTTGTTGTAGTTGCTTCTGTGATCTCGGTTGATGTTGCACTTGTCTCTGTTGTGAGATCCTTTTTGTCATTGATATCGAAAACGATAGCGCTTGTATCTGCTGTCTGCTCAGTTGTCTCAGTCACTGCTTCTGTTGAAGAAGGAACATTATTTCCCAACTGGATCTTCTTAGTTGAAGAAGAATTAGAAGTTGTTGTTGCAACTGTTCCGATCTGCTGGTCGTTGACCTTAACGTCGATTCCTTTATCTGCAACTGCCTGGATTACCTTATCGACTGTGTTACCCTGATCCTTGATCTCGATCGTGCAGGCTGATGCTGTAAATGCGATTGATGCTGTAAGAAGAAGTGATGCTATTTTTGTTGCTTTCATTTTATTACCCTCCAAGATGAAAGTTCATTTATAAGTTATTGCTTGTTCCGGAATAAGCATCTTTTTCTGACTTACAAGGCAATTCTACAAGTGTAGAAAACATTTGTCAATACTTTTTTCTACATTTGTAGAAAATATTTTTCGAAAACGCGAAAAGCCCGATAAACAGGGCCTTTTTGAACATATAAAAAGGAGGGCCGAAGCCCTCCTTTCTGTGAAAACAGATATGAAGTGATCAGATCAAAGCCATGGTTCCTTCCAATCGAGAACGAGTTCCATGATTCCCTCGTAGAAGATATCTTCAACAAAATACTTATAATGGTTAGCGTATGTTTCTGAAATATCGACTCTGATGAGATTGTCATCAGCATCCTTAACGTCGAGGTATGTGTTTCCGTCTGTCTCGACCAAAGTGACGAATGTGTTGTAAGGGATGACTGCTGTCTCTTCTGTGACTTTGCCGTTCTTGATGATGTTGCCCTCGAGCTCTTTCCAGAAAGAGAGTTTATATGTAATGCTCTCAAAAGTACGGATATCGTTCAAAGGCAAAGGCATCCCGTCGTCGCCTACTTTGTATTCTCTTGTGGCATACATGATTCCCATTCCGCCCCACTCGGAACCGTTTATTACCTCGGTTGTCTTGATCTGAGCGAAGGAGACACTTTTTGCTACACCAACCAGAGTGATATCGTTATCACCGATCTTGTAAACGTTTGTGTCGTGCATGTCGTTTCCGACTGTGTCACATACCCAGAGGTACTTTGTGCCGTTGCGGTCGATGAGGAAGGTGTCTGCGAGGACTACGCCTAACTCGTCGCTATATGTTATAGGAAGATCGAACGTGTTTCCGTTATATGTGATATGGACTACCTTGTCGCCCGGAGTAATATCAAAAGAACCGAGTTCGCTGTAGAGGTACCAGCCTTCTTTGCCGTCCTTATAGAAATCGAAACGCTTAGCGTAGTTCTTCTTTGTATCTGCCTTAAGTGCTGCAAAGATGTCTTCAGGTGCTTTTGTAGGAGCAGCTGTAGGTGTTGTTGTAGGAGTAGTTGTCTGAGCTTGTGAGACATTTGTCTCACTTGCTGTTGTCTCTGCGACAGCTGTCTCAGATGGTTTTGTCTTATTCTCGAGAAGGTTTTCTGTTGTAGTCGGCTCGATCGTGATAAATGTCTTGTCCTTGTTATCGATCTCTACAACGCCCTTGGATGTTTCTTCGGTCTGTACATTCTTTTC
>JAGCGK010000184.1 GCA_017649645.1 Clostridiales bacterium
TGATATGTACCCTCTTTGCTGGACAACAGCAAGGAGGGTATTTATATGCGTTATTCGTATGAGTTCAAAGTCAAATGCGTAAAAATGTATAAAAGAGGTGTGTATCCAGATACGCCACAAGGTATATCTAAGTCTGAGTTTCATAAAGCAATAAGACTTTGGGTAAGGATGAGTGATGCTAGCGGATTATCTTCTCTTAGGAACAAAACACGATATAAAGCATGGGATGCCATAGAAAAGTACAAACTAGTGGCTCAGGTTATTGCGGGATATTCGACAAAAGATACCGCTTTAAGAAATGGGATTAATCCAGGAATGTTGAGTGCATGGGTAAAGCGATATAATCTTTATGGATACGATGGTCTTAAATCAAAACGAGGAAGACGTCCTAAGGAGCCTACTGTGAGCAAGAATATTGAACCAACACCATTGACGGAAACTGAAAGAGAAGAACTGATACGGCTAAGAGCTGAATCAGCCAGGATGAAAACTGAGATTGCAGCAATAAAAAAAGAAATAGCCTTGAGAGAAGAACAGGAAAAAGCGCGACTCAAGGCGAAAAAGCAGCGCTTGCCAAAGAACTCAAAGACTCCGGACACAAACTGAATTTACTCTTAGAAGTATTGGATCTGCCCAAATCAACTTACTATTTTGAACCAAACAAGATAGATGTAGATAAGACCAAGAATCAGTGCATTATGGATGAGATAAGAGAAATATTCGAGACCAACCATGGACGATATGGAGTTCGGCGAATACACCAGGTTCTGATTTCAAGAGGCTATAAGATCAACCACAAAAAAGTTCAGCGTCTTATGCATAAGATGTCCTTAAAGGGACATCGACCTAAAGAAAAATACCATTCTTATAAGGGTGAGGTTGGAAAGATCGCTGATAACATAATCAACAGAGACTTTTCAGCAACAGCTCCTTTGCAAAAGTGGACTACTGATGTCTCACAATTCAATTTGCCGTGGGGTAAATGTTATTTGTCACCTATCTTGGATATGTATACGAACGAGATTGTTGCTTACGACCTGTCCTTGCATCCGACCTTGGATCAAGTCAAACGCATGCTAAAAAAGGCTTTAAGACGATTTCCCAATACTCAAGGTCTGATCTTACATTCAGATCAGGGATGGCAATATCAGCACGCATCTTACAGACAGATTCTAAAAGAAAAAGGTATTGTGCAATCCATGTCTCGCAAAGGCAATTGCTACGACAACTGCATAATGGAAACATTCTTCGGAAGGCTTAAGAACGAGATGTTCTATGGCAATGAGAAAACATTTGCATCGTTCCAAGATTTTAAGAAGGCAATAAACAAGTACATTGACTACTACAACAATAGTAGAATTCAATTCAAAACTAAATGGATGCCTCCTGCTGTTTACAGGAAAGCATCCATCTGTTAAAACTAATTCAATTATCTATGTGTCCAGGATTCTGGGTACATATCACTTTGGGGGTTCACTTCACAGGTTATCGGTTTTTTATTGTTTTCAATTTCGTTATCTGAAGAAGCATAGGTGTCCTTGCGATTATTTCAGATGTATGTTTTAATCTCTTTGTGAAATCCTTCTTAGATATTTAATCGTCAGAGTTATTCCTT
The DNA here is from genome assembly GCA_017649645.1 of Clostridiales bacterium. Lineage (GTDB taxonomy): Bacteria > Bacillota > Clostridia > Saccharofermentanales > Saccharofermentanaceae > Saccharofermentans. The sequence continues at coordinate 1,616 of JAGCGK010000184.1, forward strand.
TTTGCGATCACATTTGTTGTGACGCAGTTATTTAGGAGTAAAGTTTCCACTTTAAAAAATCATTTATTTGGCCGGGAATTACTATGTCCCGGTAACGGAGTTTTTGTAAAAAAACGTTGGTAAAATACACAAGCTTAAGGAGGATTTTATGGAGATCATAGAACAAGTAAAGAAATCATACGGATTAGACGGCTTCGAATTAAGGCAGATAACTGAACATAAAGGAGGACGTAACAAGATCTTTGTGTGCAGCAAGGATGGAGAGAAGAAGTACGTTCTTCGCATATCGGAACTTAATGACAGGACCTTGAACGACTATCTGGCGGAGACGGAATATATCCGTTTTCTCAAAGAAAACGGGGCATCTGTTGCGGATGTAATACCTTCCTTGAACGGAGTTTTCGTAGAGAGGATAGGGGATGCTTCCGTGAGCATTTTCGAATATGCGAAAGGGATGCTTATGTGTGATAACGGCTACAGATACAGAGAAGGCGTTCCTCTCGAAGAATACTTTTTTAATATTGGTAAGACCATAGGCAGGATACATAAGCTGTCCAAGGTATACGAGCCTTCGCACAAACGCATGTCGTACTTCGATAAGTTCAACACGGAATATATAGATGAACTTATCCCGGACACTTACGGTGAACTTAAGAAAGCTATCGAAAAGAGGACAGAAAAGTTTTCTGAGTTGCCTGTCAACAGAGAAGTGTTCGGCATGGTGCATTTCGATTATTGTGACGGCAATTATCATGTGGACATGAGTACCGGAGACATAACCGTATTCGACTTCGATAACTGCATCAACTGCTGGTATATGTTCGATCTGGCGCACACATGGACTCACGGTATAGGATGGTGTCAGTTCGAGCCTGATCCGAAGAGAAGGATCGACTTTATGGAGCACTATCTTAACACAGTTCTCGATGGCTACAGGAGCGAGACGGATGTATCCGAAGACATGCTCGATAAGCTGCAGCTTTTTATCGACATGACACTTATCGAAAACATTGTGGACGAGTTCGAATGCGCGGCCCGCGAAGGAGAAGAATTAGATGAAGAAGACATCAGGCAAGCGGCTTTTTGCCTGATAAATGATATCCCTCTTTTGGGAATCGGAGGATAATAAAATGATCACCAGAAGATATCAAGAACGGAAACAGCTTGGTATTACTTCTGTACCAAAGATCGGATTTATTCGCAAAGAACTGCTGAAAAACGGAGGGGAAATCATTGGCGAATTTTATCGTGAAAAGAATATTATCCGAATTCCCATGTAAAAAAACTTGTATTAAATTCTCGCTTGAAAACAAATTTACAAACTAAGCCGGTTTCGGCGTCTTTTTTTCAAAAAAGTAAGCATCTGTCGTGCACTGCATGTGAGATTAGATGATATAATGACCCTGCATTTTAATAAAGGAAAAGGAATTATCATGAAAAAGAAATTAGCATTAATCATTTGCATTGCTCTTACGCTCTCTATGCTTGCTTCTTGCGACAAAAAAGAGACGAACGAGACAAAGGAAACATCCGAAGAGACAACCACAACCGCAGCTGAAACTGTTGCTGAGGAAACGACTACTGAGGAGACAACAACTGAAGAAACTACTACAGAGGAAACGTATGAACCGGATCCTGCTGACTTTGTTTTAGATGAGAAGTTCAGTACCGATCGTTTAGAGGCCTATAGAGAGTGCGCAACAAAGCTTTATGAAGCGAACGATAAGTATCGTTTCCGTTTTGACTCAGAATATATGTCAGGTTCAAATGAGGATGTTCTTTTTGCTTACGATCCTGAAACAGGTATTGAAACAGAATTCTATGCTGATAACGGTGTGCTCACGAAGGTCAATTCATACAAATATAATGACGAACATATTGAAGAAATGGTTGGTTTCTTCGATTCTTATGAGAACTTTATGAGATTTCCGTTGATGACTTACTTAGTTATCGATGATGATGCATATGTCGAGGAGTTGCCTGACGGCCATTATATCGGATATCTTGTTGCCATTAACACTGAAGATACCAACAAGGTACTTGTTTTATTGGGAGAGCCTTTGGTTTTGACAGAAGAAGAGTATAACAACCTTAAGCCTGGGGACAAGATCCAGGGTGTATTCGATGATGTAGCTACGGTTGAATCTGTCGATGAATCCATTACGGGTCCGGGACGAGTAACGCTCTCTGAATACGACGAAAATGGAAGTTCGATCAGTTTTTATCCGGAGCAGGGCAGTAAATATGCCGCAAACGACACAGATTATCTCTTGGGTTATTCGAATGATGTTCCGGTGGCTAAGAAATATTATTTTACTGAGTTAACTGTTTCATCTGATTGTGAGATAGAAGATGGCTATTATGCGAACATGTGTATGTATGAAGGTTACGAAGAAGATCTTCAGAATTTCATCTCCGAAAACGGATTTACTGATCCGCTCTCTACTTCGGTCGTATATTTCGACTATTTAAGAGATGCGGAGTCTGCTAACGGATGGGTAAAGGCTTCTGCTAATATGTGGCCTTGCAAGATCACAAACGGACAGCTTACCTACATCAATTTCGAATTAAGGTAAACTCAATTATATTGCAAATTAAAAGCTGCTTTCACGAATATGTGCAAAGCAGCTTTTTTCTTACCGGAAATTATTTTTCGGGAACATATCTGCGGTGATATGACTAAAGGTACTGTACTTGCATTGCAAACACAAAAGATTATGAAGGAATACCAAGCTGCTTAGTTCAACATCGGCTTTAGACCTCGTTCTGGATTTTCTTCTTGTTTTCTTTGAATTGCTGCTACATCTGGTAAGTGATGTACCAAACATAGAGATTGCAATGAACAAGCACATAAGTGCAAATAACTTATTGTTCTTCATAATTCCATGTGTTTATCGTGTTTTATGACGAGGAGGGAGTAAAGTGATTCGGAACAAAATCCAAATATGTGATGATAGTTTTCAAAAAAATACAAGACCAAGACAAAAATCTTGCTCATGATCAGATAGTCGATTAATCCAACCTTACGTTTTAAACAAAGAAGACACTTTTTCATAAATCCAACCCTAGGTAACATCTATTTCCTGTTTTGAAAGCCATGATGGAACCCAAAAGATTATTAGACAACTAAGGGTTGGATTTTATCTTATTGATCTTGCATTTCACCTACTTACGTGCAACATAAGGTTGGATTTATTATTCGACAGATTTATTTTTCCAACCTTAAGATGCATACAAAAAAAACCAGAAAAAATTTTTCCAACCTTAGGTCATGATTACACCCGATCTTGAAGACAGGGAATGATCACGGAATGAACATAAGAAACGTAAGGTTGGATTTCTGATCTGTACCCTTGCTTTCCCTTTTGTTATTCACAACTTAAGGTTGGATTTCTTTTTCTGGAATAAAATTTTTCCAACCTAAAGTTGCAGACGACATGCTTAAACCCTTCGGAATCCCATAGAACACCCCCGGGTAACTCACGTCAATAGCAACTTGAACATCCCCAAGTGCAACTTGATACAAGTTCTGTTGAATGCCCCCCGGGAACAGAGCTATAGTCTGCTCATGAACAAAAACGACAGACACTTGGAGGACAAGAAAATGAGAAAGATTTGGAACAACTACTTGAAGACACCGGTATTTTTGTACTGCCTGCTTTACACACTCGCAACGATCACGAACAGCATCATCTACCTTGCCAAGGGCACATTCGAAGATCCGTCAGGAAACTGGCACGAACTTGACAGAGCAGTCCTGGTACTTATCGCAGTTATCGCCTTCGCGCTCATCAGATATCTCAAGATCAATAATTTCTGGATCAAAGTTGCAGCCGTTTACGTACCGACACTTCTTTTGGTTTTCCTTTACGTATTCTTAAGAGGCCTCACGGTCGAGCTCGCAAGATCCGCCTACAGAGACGTTTTCATCAACTACACAGCAGGATTCATCTTCGTAACCATCGTTGTATTCGTCATCACAATGATCAAGAAAAAGAAGGCCGCAAAAGCCGCATAATACTTAAGGGATGCTCATACATCCCTTTTTTCTTCTCGAAAAAAACCGCTATAATCAGAGTATCAGGACAGCCATAAGGAGAACAGAAAATGAAGAGAGAACTTGGTATTGCACGTTGCGGATTAGCCTGCTGCCTTTGCAGCGAAAACGACCACTGCGGAGGATGTAATTCCGGCGATTGTCCGGGCACGGCTTTTTGTCAGAACAGACCTTGTTCCATGGAGAAGGGAATAGGTCACTGCTATGAGTGCGAAGAAGAATGCACCAAAGGCATGCTTTCCAAGATCAAGCCTTGTGGTTTCACCTTATTTGTAAAAAGATACGGCGAGGCAGAACTTCTGGACTGCCTTGAACGCAATGAGAAAAACGGCGTCGTTTATCATCGCGAAGGCATAATCGGTGATTATGATGACTTCGACGATGTGGAAGAATTGATCCGCTTTATCAAGACCGGAAAAAGGTGACCGTCCTTATTCAAATTTAGTTTCCGTGATCTCAGCATTGTATGAGGAGAAGTTGGTATTGTCTACGATATGGAGTGTTCCGCTGATGACTTTGATATCATCTTCGGGAACTTCGAGAACGAGAACAAGTGTGCCGGTGCTGTGTGGTGCGACCACGCCGCTTATCAAGATCTCCTCCTCGGTATACTCTTTGAAGTTGATAAAGAACTGCTCGCTGTTGATCGAGTATGGGAGATTTGAGAGGTTCTCGACATCAAAAGCAAGGCCTTTTTCTGCGACTCCGTTATAGTAGATCTTTACATTCTTGTCCTCGTAGACAAGAGGTCCTTCAGGTGTCGGAGGAACGACTGCCACATTGCTGTCTATGATGACAGTATCGAGTGGAAAACGCTGGCTCTCGGTTCCGCTATCGGTCTTGTAACTGTAACGGAAGAAAGCGGAGAGTTCGCCGACAGGCGTGGAAGGATCAAGATCACATTCGGCGACCAGGGTTCCGAGACTGTGAGATGCGTAGGTGTCTCCGCACAGTGTCAGGGCAAAGCTCTGTTTGTTTATTGACACGGCTTCTGCAACAAGAGTCATCTCGTAATCGGTAAGGTTTTCTATGTCAAAGACAACACCATCGGATGAGATCTCTTTGTAGTAGATCTTTACGTTGCTGTCTTCGTAGACTGCAAATCCGTCAGATCCGGTCTCGACAACGATGCTGTCATCGAGGATGCCGCTGTCGACATTGAAAGTTGATGATTCATCTTTTTGTGTTTGGTTATCGAAAGTGTACATCCTGAACTTGCCGACGACCGTGGCGATGCCTGTGTCGGAGACAGCGCCGTATGGGAGATCGAACTTGATCTCGCTGACGGATAAGGGTGCAACGTATTGGTAGTCGAGGAAGGAAAGACCATCGATGTTCTTGCCGTTAAGAGCCAGAGTATCGATGCCGATACGTATGTTGTTTTCGGTGAGGTTTTCGGCGTCGAAGATGATGTGGTCGGTAGTTGTTTCTTTGTAGGCGAGCTTTACGTTTTCGTCCTCGTAGATGAGAGTGCCGTCAAGGGACGGAGCGTCGAACTTAACTTTGTCGTCGATGACAGTTTTTTCGAGAGTGAAATAGTATTTAAACTTGAAGTCAGATGAGCTTATGTGGAAGTGGCCGGCGACGGTGCCGACAGCCTGGGTGGAGTCTATGTCGAATTTGCAGGTGGCTTCGCCGACCTCGCCGGATTTGATGTGGCAGTAGCAGTCGATGTCGCAGTAGCTGCGGCCGTTGATGGAGATGTCCTGAGGCATGAAGATGAGCTCGTCGTCAGTGTAGTTCTTGATGAGGAAGTGGGCGCCGAGAGAGTCCAGGCGGAGGAACTTGAGCTTGATGCAGTCGTCTTCGTAGATGATCGGGAGCTTGCCGGTGTAGCTTGAGGACGGCTCGAACATGAAGATCATGGAAGAGTACATGTCGGAGAAAACGTCATCGGCGTTGACGAGTTTTTTGTCTTTGAAAGCTAGGGTAACAGGGACCGTGATGTAGTCGGATTCGTCCTGGCTCTTTATCTCTTCTGCATACATGAAAACGTCAGCGCCGCAGCGAAGGTATGCGTCCTCATAATCGGGTAGCTTAACATTGACGTCGCAGTAGGTGACGCCGTCTTCGGTCGTGATGTTTTCTTCGTCGACTTCGTAGGAAAGACGCGGAAGAAGGACTTTCATGTAGGAGTTGTCCTTGAGTGTTTTCGAGACTTCCAAAACTTCTTCGGAGTAGTTGCCTGTGACCTTGATCTTTTTCGAGTTAAGGGTGACGAGAGCATCCATGACTTTCACGGCTCTCCTTTTGGCGATGATCTTGCTTAGGTCGCAGCCTGTAAGACAGGTGATGAGCATTAGTATGATCAGTGTGAATGATATTGTCTTTTTAAGTCGTCCCATTGTTCCACCCTCATTATATTATGATTACGCATTATAACATAAGAGGGGGGTGTATAATGGAATAGGACGGAGGGGTCTATGATACGCGACGAGAAGCTCTACTTCGGCAAGAACAACGGCAAGAACCGCGTCGTTACTTGATCCGCAGTTAACATTTCCGCCTCAATCGTTTACAGTTTGTTTATTTACATATTGTCCTTCCGGTGACATAATAGGTATCGGATAAGGGAGTATGATTTGAGTTGTTTTTACCTTAGAGGTATCCGATTTTTTTCATACTGCAATTGAATTTTTAAAATGCATCGTTCTTTCTGAAATGACGCTTTGTTTTCTTCGCGAAAACATCCGTTATTCTTTGAGTACGCATTTATTGGGAAGGGATAGATATGACTACTGAAGAAAATGATCTGGAGTTGGAAAAGATCAGAGACAAAAACCAACTGAAAGCTTTGCTTCAGGCAACACAACGAAGCAAGGGTTATTACGATGACGACATATCATCATTAAGATCCAACATGTCATCGATCGACGCTTCTTCTCCTATTGTCTCGGCTGCGACACAAAAGATACAGGGCTTCGTTTCAGACCCTGTTTATGACAGTGATTACGAGCAGGTAATGAACACCATAAGGTGGATAGTTTACTAAAAGGGAGAAGAATGAAATGAGTAACATAACAAGACTTGATGAAGACGAGATCTTCAATTACACCGAACTTACTCCGAGCAAAGGACGCATGGCCAAAGAAGCAATGGATTCTTATCTCGAGACTCTGGGAACGATAAGTTCCGAGGGCTTCGGAGCCAAGGACGATTCTTCGGCCCACAAGGTCATCGATTCTCTCATAAGAGAAGTCTCCACCATTTCCGCGACAATGGAAGATGTCGATTCGATGATCGACAGTCTTATCGAGATCATTAATAACGACATCCTGCTCAAAGAGAACAGGATATCCGAATCTGTTTTGGAGGACTGACCGCCATGAAAGATATTCACAGAACAGAACTCAAACAGGGCATCGCGGATTTTGAAACTGCCATGAGCGCGAACAGGTTAGATGGCAAGACCCCGACGTTTTCGAGATCGAGAGGAAAGGCAATAAGCAGGATCAACAGCTGCATCATGGCTTTCGACAAGTACTGTGACAGCATCAATGAGCTGTATTCATCAACGAGTATCTACATGCATTCGGCATCGGGTCTTTTTGATCAGGTCGAAGATGATAATACTCGAAAAAAATGAGGGACTAAAATGAGATACTACGGAGAAGATTATAAGCAGGAATTAAAGGCATCGATCAATGCCGTTCGCGAGTCGGCCGACTCGCCGAGCTACTGCATACCGATAAACAACATCGAGGTCAGCCCGAAAAGATACGGCCTCAAAAATCACGATATCGAAGTGGCGAGAAAAGCATCCTTCCACGTTGCGCAGATCAAGAGCAAACTAACAAGACTCGAGGAAGTCCTCTGCGCTTTTTACGGTGAGACGGATGAGATCTCAGAGTCGATCGTCGAAATGACGGAAACGATAAACGACACTGTTTCCGAGTCGACGGCAGCGCTTATTAAGCTTAGCCGCATGCTCAAGGGCGTGGGCGAATATTCCGGCAAGACCATCACAGAAGACGACATAAGATCAGCCGGGATCGATGCCGCAAAAGCCAAGGAAAAAGCTGCGAAATTCTGGACGTTCGTTATCGACACTGAGATCGAGAATGATCACGTAAATGAGGTCGCGGTGAAGAACTACGTCGATTATATCCAGGAGTGGGAAGGAAGCGGCAACGATCTTTTGCGGGAGGATTATGACAGGCTGGAAAAGATCTACGATCATTATGTCCTTCACAGGATGGACGGAGTGAATGACTTAAGAGAGGTTGACAGGCAGAGAGTACAAAATTGTGTGGATGTTTTCGAGATACTGAATCCTCTGGCGAAGATGAGGATGGACGGATTTTTCTCTCCGGTTGACCCGAATCCTATGGAGGATATAGATGTGATCAACCGTAATATCACGCTGGTCAGATTCATAACGTATACGACAGATCCGAAGTACAGGGATATCCTGATCTATTACCTGGGGAAGACGCATATAAACAGGTATGACGAGTCAGGCGTGTATAATTGTCTGACAAACAGCATCTCGATAATGTTGACCGATGATTATGATTATAAGCTCAACGGTAAATACTTTTATCCTGAAATCTGCGCTGCGTTCTTCCATGAGATGGGACACTGTATCGATGACTTGTCAGGCGGATTCGGTGATTCCACAGAGGGATTAAATGAGATCATGAAAGCGGATCTGATAGATAACATGAACAATGTCGCAAACGGATACGGACTGAAACTTACACAGGATCAAAAAGATGAAGTTATCGATTTTATCGTCAGTCCAAAAAACGTAAATGTTCAACCTGCGCCCGGAGATCCGTGGGATAAGTATCTTCCGAATTGGAATGACGAGCAAAAGTACATGTTCGATATCATAAGACAGCACTACGGCTATACGTCCTATGATTATATCGGAGATGAAGATCCGAATAAGAAAATCAATGTGATCCCGGTGATCAACGAACATGGCCCGATCGGAAAAGGCGCTGAATACACTCCTTCTTCTGACGGTGTCGGCGGTATTACCAACAATCAGATTGGCGGAAATACTTCCGGACACTATGAGAAGTTCGCTATCTATGATAAGTCTATAAAAAGTGAAAAGGATATCATCAAACGCCTCGAAAAATACAATTACTGGTATTATGCCGGCAGCATGAGATCAAATGTTCAAGCGGAGTTTTTCGCGGACAGTTTTGACACCGTCGTGCTCGGAAGAGATTACGACGTGAACCGTCAGATATTCCCTTCCGCATGTGATCATTACGACAAACTGATCGACAAGATCTACAACGATCTTCCGAAGAGTTACAAGGGAATAGCATACTAATCTTTTTCTTGTGATACAATGAAGCAATTGTATTTGCAAAGAGGAAGATCTTAACCATGGACAACACCAAAAAATTTGACGGATATGCAGATGACTACACTTCCGGAAGACCTGATTACGCCAAAGAGTTGATCGACAGTTTTTACTCGAGTTACGGCTTTGACAGGGCGACTGCGATCGCGGACATCGGGTCAGGAACCGGCAAGCTGTCTCTGGGACTTTTGAGGAGAGGGTCGAAGGTTTTCTGTGTGGAACCAAACGGCGACATGCGTCGCGTGGCCGAGAAAGAGTTGTCGGCCTTTGAAGGTTTTCATTCCGTTGCAGGAGATGCTGAGAACACAACGCTGGATGACGCCTCAGTCGACTGCATTACCGTCGCGCAGGCATTCCATTGGTTCGATGTCGAGAGTTTTCGAGAAGAATGCAAAAGGATATTGAAGGAAGGCGGCAGGGTCTTCCTGATATGGAACGTCAGGGACATGTCGGACCCGATCAACGCGGACCTTCAGGACGTGTATAAAAAGTACTGCCCGGATTTTGTCGGCTTCAGTGGCGGTATCGAAAAAGATGACGCACGCATCAGGGATTTCTTCAGGGGGGAATACGAGTACGCGGCGTTCAGCAATCCGCTGGTCTTCGATAGGGAAAAATTCATCGCGAGGAGCCTTTCCGGATCCTACTCGCTCAAGGAAGGCGACGAAAACTTCGGCGATTACATGAAGGCAGTGACAGACCTCTTTGACAAGTACGCCAAAGACGGTGTTGTGACCATGGCAAACAGATCGGTCGCTTACATCGGAACAGTATGAGTTCGGAGGAATCAATATATGACACAAGACGAATTGGTCTTCGAGAAGATGACCTTTGACAACGCCGAGAAGGCGTACGAGATCGACAGATCGGACATTCCCTACAGCACGGTCGAGGATGTTCCGACACTGATCAACACACTGAAGTTCGGCGCGGAATATGACCTCATCGGCCACGCTTTCCTGATCAGCACGAACGGCAAGTATGTCGGCACGATCATGATGGGCGAGGGCATCTTCTGCGACACCGACCCGGAGCAGTTCGAGGACATCCCGTTCTACAGGATCATGTTCTTCGTGCTGGACAAAAATCACCGCAGCAAAGGCTACGGCTCCAGGATCATCGAAGAGACTATCAGACGCGTTTACGAAGAGTACGGCGAGCGCCCGATCCTTCTGGAGGTCCAGGAGGACAACGAGGACGCGATGAGATTCTACGAGAAAAACGGCTTCACGAAGACAAAGTACATGGAAGGCGACGATTACTTCTTCGTCCGCGGCTATAACGGAACAGTTTGATTTTTTACGGCCCGTGAACTTGAGTGTCCGCGGGTCATTTTACGTGTTATAATGTCCATGTCCGAAAACGGAATAAGGGAATAAGAGATTTGGACTAAGGAGAGGATACATAATGAAAAGAAAGATTTTGGCAGCGGTTTTAGCGGTTGCCTTTTTGCTGTCGGCGGTATCATGCGACAGATCCAAAGAGGTCGACAAAGATGAGATATTCAGCACGATCGATGACATCACCTACAAGCTCGCAAAGTGCGACATGGAGGGGATAGAAGAGGATTGCAAGGGCAAGGCGAACACTCTTAAGGAAGCAATGCCGGTCATCGAGGAAAAGGAAGATGACGAGTCGTCCAAGAAGAAGAAGGAGAACAAAAATGACAAGAAGAAGAAAGTCGAGAATCTGATCGCCGGAACGATCACGAGCGAGATCGACGAAGAAAGCTTCGAAGCAGACAGATGGGGCAGAAAATGCAGCGTTGATGTTGTTTTCGAGTATAAGGATTATCAGAAGATATTTAAGACCAAGGACCAGTTCCTGAGCGTCAACGAATTTGAGTCATACCTCAAGGGCATCTCCGACAAGGTCGAGGTGGAGGTCACTTTGGAGTTCGAGAAGAAGGGCGACGAGTTCCTTCTAACGAACGCCAACGACCTCGCGGAAGTTTACGACTATGAGCAGACTGACCTTAACTACATCGACGATTTCTTCGACCTGGTCGAGGAAGTCTATATGGTTGGCGACAACTGGGACCAGGAAAGCGACAGCTACACTGACACCACGTCCTTTGAGATGGTGTTCAAGATAAGCGAGCTCGGCCAGCAGTACGATTGGCCTTACCGCTATAAGGTCGCCTGTGAAACCGAGCCTAAGTGGCAGACGCTTCTCATGTCCGATACCATCACCGAGGAAAACCCCGAGGAGATCCACTTCACGTATTCGCAGGACGAGATCCTTCCGGACGGACTTTACTGTATCCTCGTATACAGTGACTATACCGAAGCTATCATGGGTTACGAATTCCACGTGCACACAACGGGCGGTTCGTAACACAAAGAAAGAGGAGATCATGGAAATAAAAGAATATGTTTACAACGAAGACGAAGTCCGCCGCCTCTACTCCGAGGTTGGCTGGGTCGCCTACACAAAGGACATGGAAAGCCTCAAAAATGGCTATTCGAATTCACTTTTGGTATTGGGCGCATACGATAACGGCGAGCTTCTGGGCCTCATCCGAGTCGTGGGCGACGGCCACACAGTCGTCCTGGTCCAGGACATTCTCGTCTACCCTTCCAAGCAAAGGCTCGGCGTCGGAACCGCGCTCCTTCGCGAAGTCATGGACCGCTTCAGCGGCGTCCGCCAGCTGGAACTTGTGACCGATAACACGCCAAAGACCGTAGAGTTCTACAAGTCCCTCGACCTACGGGAGTTTTCGGAGATAGGCTGCTGCGGTTTCATGCGGTGCTGAATTAGGACCACCAAACTCGGAATAAAGAACGAATAACATAATGTCCGAATTGTGATACAATCATTACGTGTTTTCGAAAACACGATGAAATGGATTAGGGAGGAATACCAACATGAAAAAATTCAAGATGATCGCATCAGCAACACTCGTCCTCACGATGATGGCCGGAGTGACAGGATGCTTCAGCAGCCCAAAGGCAGAGAAATTCTACAACTTCGCCGACGAAAACTTTGACTGCAAAGAGTACACTGTCAAGAAGCTCGATAAGCTCGGCACGGGCAGCGACTACGACGAGGCCAAGGAGGACGGAATCCTTCTTTACCTGACAGACGGCGATGACATCGACGATTTCATGGATTACATCGACGAGAGCAATGGCGAAAAATCACAGCAGATGAACAACTGCATCGTGGATTTTGAGGACTGCAAGGCAAAGGACATCAAGGAACTCAGCTACTACCTCAAGGAAGAAAAGGGCGACAAGAGCATGTCATCCGAAGCTATCGTTGCTGTGGACTTTGTAGATTCCAAGGCAGCAAAGAGCGCTTTCGAGAACATGATGGACCGCGTCGAGGATGATGTTGAGGTCGACTTCGACAAGCTCTCAAAAGACGAGTTCAAGTACAGCGGCAGCAACGGCTACTTCATCGTAAATGTAGATGAGGATGTACTCTTGGAAGCATTTGTAAGCTACTACATTTCCGCAAGAGGCTACAGCGATGACAAGGAAACAAGAAAAGAAATCCGCGAGATGATTGAAGATGAGCTCGGCAACATGAACTGCTACCAGGCTACATATCTCCAGGGTAGTTCCGTTATCTCGGTTGTCTGCGTCTCGATCGATGGTGACACGGACAACATCGAGGACTTCTGCGAAGAGTTCAAGCTCACATGCCCTACAGATATGGAGAACAGTGACGAACTCAACGATGCACTCTCCGAGAACTTCATCTCACAAGACTGATCGGACCAATAATCGTTCAAACAACAGTGCAGAACCTTTCCGAAGGTTCTGCATTTTTTATGCCCGGAATATCAAGACGGCCATCGCTTTCTTTTTCCAACCTAAAGTTGCAATCAGGAAAGTCGATAATTATTTTTCCAACCTATGGTTATGATTACAGCCGATTCTAAAGACAGGAAAGGATCCGAAAAAGTAAATAAGAGGCCTAGGGTTGGATTTTTGATACATACCCTTGATTACTTTCTGGTTTTCTCCGGCTTAAGGTTGGATTTATTTTTTGGAGATTTTGGAAACGAAACTTAAGGTTGGATTTTTCACAAAAAACCAGGCTCAAAAAGACACCTATCGGCGGCCTAAAGAATAATTGATATAATTTGCTCGAATCTGTAAGATGTTCTCGGCTAGTGTTGGTAAAATCGTTATAGAATTTCATCAAAAATATTATATTGATCTGTTTGGGGGGAGTTTATGATGAACAGATTGGTTAGGGCACTCAGTGTCCTTGTTACGGTAGTGTTTTTATTGTCGATCCCGGTCTGGAAGAACGTTAATGCAGCGGTGGATTTTGATCCGAATACGGACATCAGATTTGATCTGAGTTTTCTCCACGGCGATGACGGCTCGGAGTGGGCGATCAGAAAAACCTTTGATTCGTATCATGTGGTCGATCTCACGAATTCCACGGGAGCATATCACGTTAAAGTCTTTATCGATGATCAGGAGGTCTTGGACAGAGAGGTAACATCTGCTTCTTTTGATCTGTTGTCGGTGTTGAGCAGCGGCAAAGGAGAAGGTGCGACGAAAGCTACGTTGGTCGTAAGGGACTTCTCGGGCGATATCGTGTTCAACAAGCCTGCTGCATCACGTTTCTCGAAAATAGAGGTCAACGAGACTACATACAGTTCGCCGGGGTTCAATTCTTCCATGGAAGAAGCGGTTACTTATGCTTCCACTCCGGGACAGACATTCGGGGTTAAGCTTTATAATCCGTACTCCATAGACGGAAAGATATCTTACAGTACAACTGACGGATCGATCATCCAGACCGATGCGTACAGATTTAAGATGAGTTTCAATTCCGATCCTATGAACGGTGAACCGGAGAAGATCTACTGGACTTTTGAGGATGATCCTTCGGATATCCACATGATCCGGGAGGAAAACGGCGATTACATTTTGGAAATTGATATCCCTCTTGGAAAGAGCGTCAATATCTATAATATTCCGACAGGATCCACGTTCTCGCGTGGAACCATTCCGAGAGATGCGCAGATATCATATGCCGATCGTCAGTCTTTGGGAGTGTCAGAATACCTGGTCTATACCATCGATCAGGGAACAGGTGTCGATCCGAATTCGTATATGGGATACGCACACGTCATCGACAGCGGCTGGGTCGGTAACTGGAACATAGGCGACGGTTTTGAGATGAACATCATGCTTCAAAGGTATATGGCACAGATCATTTTCGAAAAAGATTATGATGCGAATTCAGCCAACTGTGATCCTGATGCACTTCACCATTTCAAGGTGACTTTGAATGATACGATCGCGGGTGGCACATATGCCAACAGAGATGTTACATGTACGCTTTATGACGACGTGACCGATACAATCGGAAGCGGCACGGTATCCATGCTTCACACGGACTCAAACGGCGTGGTGGATGTCTATGCCAAGGCAGGCCAGATCGTAAGGCTCGGACAAGGTGTTCCTGCGGATTATCTCACGAGTAATGGAAAGATTTTTTACTTCAGCAGCAACCAGATGACTAGCAGAGATTTCAGTAAGCTCAGCACAAGTACTTTTAGCGGTCTCGGTACGCTTCCTTACGGCATCGAATACACTATCGAGGAAGTCTACGACGGTTATACCGCTGACATCACGGGTGATGCTGCGGGCATTACGGTCAATTCGGAGATGACAGACTACACGTACATGGGAACCTGGTATGAGGGATATCCGAATGGCGATCAGGATACGATCGAGGCTCTGGAGTTTTATTTCGAGAACCTGCTTCATATCACAAAGCCTGTTATCACCAACTCGCGTGACGAAGGCTCTCTTACCGTCTCGAAAACGCTCGTCGGCGAAGACGACGGTCAGGACTACGAGTTCGAGATAACTTTGAAGGATTCCCTCAAGAACTTCCCGACGACATTCGCGACTGTTGATGACAACGGCAAGCAGGGTCAGATCGATTTTGCCGCTGCCTCCACCGAAGATATAAATGGCGTAACTTACACAACGTACTCTTCCACGCTGACTCTTAAGGCCGGCCAAAAGATCACCATCGAAGGCATCCCGGCAGGCGCCGACTACACCGTGACCGAGAGTGCTTCATCTTCTGAAGGTTTCAATGTCGCATATGTTAACGAAAGCGGAATGATCATAAAAGGCGACACGGTTGTGACGATCGAGAACACGGAGATCACTCCTACCCCGACTCCGACCGATACGCCTACTCCGACAGTGACTGATACGCCGACCCCGACGCCGACAGTCACGACCACAACTGATACTCCGGTAAAAACGACGGTCCCGACTCCTACGCCGACTGTAACTCCTACTGCAACACCGACGGCAACACCTACTCCGAAGCCGACGGGCAATGTGGTGACCACGGGAGCGCGCGACCCGAAGACGGCAGTGCTCTCGGCGGCGTTCCTTATGGCCGCAGCCGCGTGCCTGTGTTTGCGGAGAGCCCGCGAAGAATAACTGATGACTAAGAGCGTTCCTTTGGCGGACGCTCTTTTTCGTATATAATGGGAATAATTATTATTCTCGAAAAAGATGAAGTGAGCTATGATATTTGAACTCGAAGATACAACAAAAGCGGCGCCGTTATTTGACGGCTGGGAAGAGACACTGATCTATTCGTGCCTCCAAAAAGTCATGGGCAAGGTCTTCGTTACTGACGTCGACGAACCTAAGTCGGCGGTAGCTTTTGTGGGCTGCTTCGCGCTTCTGGCGGGCGAACCATCGGAGGAGCTGGTAAGAGGCAAACCCGACGGATTTGTGATCATGATCCCGCAAAATGACGCCTGGTCTTCTCTTATCGAAAAATGTTACCCGGATGCGATAAAGCGCACTCGCTACGCGATCAGAAAAGATACGCGTTTTGACAGGGAGTTTTTGGAAAAAACAGTCGCCGGGATCCCGGACGGATATGAGCTTAGAGATATCGATTCCGAGATCTACGATATGTGCATGACTGATCCCGTGACGGCGAGCTTTGTGTGTGTTTTCGAGAGTAAGGAAAAGTATCTTGAAGACGGGCGCGGGATGGTGATCATGAAGGACGGAAAGATCGTGTCGGGCGCGTCGTCTTATACCCGCTACAAGGAGGGCATCGAGATAGAGGTCGATACAAACGAGGACGAGCGGGTGAAGGGCCTTGCGACGATCGTTTGCGCGGCGCTGATCCTAAGGTGCCTGAACGAGGGATTGTACCCGAGCTGGGATGCGCATAATATGATCTCGGTGCATCTGGCACAGAAGCTGGGGTACGAGTTCTCGCACGAGTATACGGCGTATGAGGTAAGTTCGGAAAAAAGGACGCATTGAGAAAACAGATCATTGCGTTAGAATTGATAAAAAACAGAAGGAAGAAGACCATGAAAATCGGAATTATCTGCGCGGGCGACGAAGAAGTCGAGCCGATCTTGAAGGAAATGGAGATCACCGGGACCACCGAGAAAGCGATGCTCAAGATCCACGAAGGGACGCTCTGGGGAATCGACACTGTCGCGCTTTTTTGCGGGGCCTGCCGAAGCAACGCCGCGCTGGCAACGCAGCTTGTGATCGACCTTTATGACGTCGACAGGATCATCAACGTCGGTGCCGGCGGCGGAATGGATCCCGTTGTCCGCATCCTCGATACGGTCATCGCCGAGGAGTGCATCTACTGCGATATCCAGGAGCGCGTCCTCACGGGCTATCATCCGTGGATGGGATCAGACTGGTTCAAATCTGACCCCGATCTTCTTTTGGCCGCTCGAAAAGCCGCGCAGAAGATCTCGTCCAAGTATAAGATCCACTTCGGCAAGATCGCAACCAGCGAGAAGTTCATTATCGATGAAGGCAGAAAAGAGATCATGGAAAAGTTCAGCCCTCTTTCCGTTGACATGGAGACCGCTGCTATCGCGCATGTCTGCTACGTTAACAAAGTCCCGTTCCTCGCCATCAGGACTATCACGGATACCGAGGAATATAGCGGCGACGACAACTACAACGGCAACCTTGAAGAGGCGACATACATCGGAAGAGATATAACAAAAGCTCTTTTCGAAGAGCTAAGGTAAGGCAGGAGAAAACATGAAAGTAGGAATAATCGGTTACGGCAGCATGGGCAAGATGCTGCTGTGGAATTTTGCTAAGGAAGGCAAGATCAGCAAAGATGATCTTTATGTCTCCAACAGAACAACAGAAAAACTTAAGGATGCGTCTGAGATCGCTCAGATCGCCGACAGCTGCGCTTTGGCATCTGTGTGTGACATCACGTTCATCTGCGTCCGCCCCGTCGATCTGAAGGCGGTTTTGGAGCAGATCAAGGACCATGTCAAAAACGATGCGCTTGTCGTGTCCTTAAACGGCAGCATCACCTTCGAGATGATCCACAAGATCCTCGATCATAAGACCGCCAAAGTGATCCCGAGCCTCACCGCTGAGATCAAAAGATCACAGACCCTGGTCTGCTACGATTCCAAAGTCGGGCAGGCAGATAAGGATGCTCTTACCGCGCTTCTTAAAAACGCCGGCGACGTGATCGAACTTCCTGAAGAAGAGATGGGTATGGGTTCCGAACTCGTAAGCTGCATGCCGGGCTTCATCGCATCGATCTTTGATGTCATCTGCAATTCCGCTGAGGGCCACACGTCGATCCCCAAAGATCAGATCGTGCAGATGGTCTTAAGAACGATGAGCGCAACAGGAGACCTCATGCTCCAGAAAGGTCTGAGTTTTGAGCAGGTCGTAGGCAGAGTCGCGACCAAAGGCGGCATTACGGAAGAGGGCACAAAAGTAGTATACGAGGGTTTCCCTCAGACGGCTGATCTCCTTTTCGAAAAGACACTTGAGAAAAGACGCCTGACATCCCAACGAGCAAAGGATAATTTCTGATATGAATACGATTGGAACAAGAATGATCGAGACCAAAAGACTCGTCCTCCGAAGATTCAAGATCGACGACGCTGACGACATGTACGGCAACTGGACTTCCGACGATGAGGTCACGAAGTTCATGCCATGGCCGACCCACGAGAGTGCCGATTTCACAAGGCAGCTTCTGACCGAGTGGGTCTCCTATTACGACGACGGCGGAACCTATAACTGGGGCATTACCATGAAGGGTGACGACCGCGTTATCGGCAACATCGCAGTCGTCAGCAAGAACGAGAAGATCCGCTCCTTCGAGATCGGTTACTGCCTCAGCCGAAAGCACTGGGGAAAAGGCATTATGCCGGAAGCTTTGAAGGCGGTCATCCTTTATCTTTTTGACGGCGAAAAAGACCTTAACCAAATCACCGCGACACATGACACCAGAAACGAGAAATCCGGTCGCGTCATGCAAAAAGCAGGCATGCATTTTGAGGGAGTCATCCGCGAGTCAAAAATGAATGCTAAGGGTCTGCATGACACTGCTTTTTACTCTGTCATAAGAAGCGATCTTGTGACTCGAAAACAGTACGAAGATCTGTTCATGGAGATGCACCCAAACTTTTTCGAGAGGGAATATGTTCGAAATACCGAGGAAGGAAAAATCGCGTCCGAGATGATCCTGAGACTTCAGGAATTTGACCCTTCAAAGTACGTGAAAGCTCTTTCTGATGTAGAGTTCGGATTTTATGACGGACCTTTGGATGAGCTTCACGAAGCGGTTAGAAAAGTTAATCCGAACTGGGTCAAGAACTTCACGGAAGACATGAGGTTTTACTGCGCTCTCGTGGACGGAAAGATCGCAAGTTTTTGCATCATCGATGACTTCGGTACACATGAAGTCAACGGCATGACGTGGAAGATCGCGGGTCCCGGCTGTGTCGGAACTGTTCCGGAGTATCGTGACCGCGGCCTGGGACTTACCATGATAAGTCATGTGACTAAGATCCTTCGTGATGAATTCTATGACTACAGTTACATCTTCTACACCTATGTTGACAAGTGGTACGAAAAGCTCGGTTATACAACAATTTTGAAGTGGGATAAACACGGATTTGTCGACTTTTGATGAGGATGTAGAATCGTGATATTTCTATGGTAGAATACCTGCAAGGGAAAGCAGTTTATGGAAGCAGGAGATATATATTATGGCAGTGATCCACTTTAAGACTTTGAACTCGAATCTTCAGGAGTCGATCCGACTCGCCAAGATGCCTGAGAAGAATGTAATAGATGTCAGCAAGCAGTTAAAAGCCGACAACAAAAAGAACTTCAAGATCTTCAACATCGTTATGGGTGCCGTTGCTCTTCTGTTTGGCGGAAATCTTGCGTATCTTATGATAATCAAGTCAGAATTTCGTGAAGCAATGCTTCAGTGGATCCTCGGCTTTGTAGCGATCATTGCGATCATCTATTTCGGCTCGTATCTATGTGTTTGCGGCATCATCAAAATCCAGTTCAACGGTGCGTTGAAAGAAGGATATCCTGATCTTTACAAAGAGCACAAGATCTGATCTTATTGAAGACCTGAAATGCCCGATTCAGTGATCGTTGTAACCAGCGCATCATGATCCGATAGATCCATGTTTTTGATCGAAGGTGAATAGATAGATGTCCTTATGAGATCTGTCTGATCTGCAAATCTGTTTACAAAAGAGTAATCCAGAATATTTTGAATTCCGGTAGGTCTGGTCATAACCTCTATGGTCTTAGTGTCTCTCAGTAAAGCATTGAGTTTCATGAGTCTGTCTTCAAAAGGTCCGCCTATAAACGAATTTAAGTCTCCGACCAGGAAGAATTTCTTTGCCCTGCCTGAATAATACTGAGAGATATCCATGATATCCTTCCACATCGTTTCTGCTATATTTATTCGATCGTTCTGGTTGTTGAAGATCTGAGGTATCCAAGCATTAAGGATCACATAATCATCAGTATCAACCAGGTTGTATCTGAGTCTGAATCCTTGGTGATCATCCTTAAGGTGCATGGACTTGATGTTTGCAACATGCTTTCCTTTCAGCATGATACACATACAGTTGTTGTAGTCTTCATTATGCTTATAAGCTACCGGGAAAACCGGTTCATAATAGTTACCAAGAGTTTGCAGTAAAGCGTTAAGACAGACATCATTTTCTCCTGCTTTAAATTCCTGCAGGAACAATATGTCAGGCAGCACATTAGCTACCTCCTTTGCAATATCTTTAAGACGCTGTGCAAGTTCTGCGTTTGATGATTTATAACCCTTTACATTCAAGCTCATACATACCTTTTCTTTTGAATCCTTATAGACCTGTAATAAGACACATACCAGCATCGAATATGGAACAAAAATACCATACTTACTTTTGATTTCTTTCTTAAGTTCCCTAAGGAATTCAACACATTCAAGATCGACCTTAGCACCAACTTTTTTACCGTAATTAATACTCTTGTCTTTTACCAGTCTTGGCCAGAATAAATCCTTGACTTTACGGTCTTTTCTTACAGCCTTTAGAAGCCTGTTTACCGTAAGCGGTGCACATTTTTCTCTTGCGGAAAGTCTGATGCTTATGGTGACCATGGGTTCCTCCTTTTTCCACATATTAGCAGGTTTGAAATCTTATATAATCGACAAATTTACGTAATTGTCGACAATTGGTACGAAGACCCTTCTGAAACACACTTTTTTAAGCATCTTTCCAACCTTAGGAGACAATTAAAATTTCCGTAAAAATCTTTTCCAACCTTAAGTTATTTATTGAGTAGAAAAAGGATGATCCGGTACTGTTTCAGATGAGGAAAAATGAGAAAAACAAGTATAAATCCAACCTTAAGTTTTTTATGTAGATCGGAGGCATCTTTTATTCGCTTCCTAAGGTTGGAAAAACAAAAATAAAAAACAGAAAAGTAAACCTAAGGTTGGAAAAAGTTTTGTGCTGAATCGAAGAACAGGACTTAAGGTTGGAAATCGTGATACAATGCACTTGAGACATATCAACCGCTGGTTGAATTTATGCTTGGGATTCGATTAAGGAGTTATTGCTCTTTTTCTGAACCGGGGGATAACATAAAAGAAAAACGGAGGTTTCGTGAGATGCTGGACAGTATGAAAGTCGGACATTTTATCATGGAAAAACGTAAGGCCCTCGGCATGACCCAACAGCAATTGGCGGAAAGATTGAATGTATCTTTTCAGGCAATATCCAAATGGGAAAACGGTGCAGCTTATCCGAACATAGAAATATTAAAAGACCTTTCTACCGTGCTTGATGTTACTGTCGATGAGATCCTTCAGGGCAGCGAGAAACAGGCTGACGGATTATCCTACAGTAAAGCAGGAATAGATATTGCATACACGGATACCATAAAAACAGAGATGGCAAAAAGTCTGGAGACAAAGGACAAACGTGTATTAAACGGACTTGGACCTTTTGCCTCCTTATATGACATCAATTTCCCTGAAATCAATGAGCCTGTACTTGTACTTAAATCAGAGGAACCGGGATCAAAGCAGAAGCTTGCTTTGGAGTATGGATATACGGAATCCATCTGTCATGACATGATCAACCACCTTGTAAACGATGTTATTGTTATGGGTGCAAAACCTCTTGCGGTATTGGATACGATCGTGTGCGGCAATGCAGAAAAGGATACTATCAAGACTCTTGTAAAAGGCGTGTCTGATGCGTGTAAAGAAAATGAGTGTTCTCTTGTCGGAGGAGAGACTTCTATCCAACCTTTGGTAGTGGATGCAGGTGTTTATGTTCTTACTTCAAGTATTGCAGGAATCGTTGAAAGATCCAAGGTCATTGACGGATCGGCAATTGAAGAAGGAGATTCTGTCCTGGCAGTTGCATCAAACGGACTTCATACAAATGGGTATTCTCTTGTAAGACTTCTTATGGACAGAAAGCCTCAGATAAAACTCGACAAGATAGACGGTATGACTTTTATAGAGCAGATAATGAAACCGCATACTCCGTACTACAAGGCAGTAAAAGGTCTGTTCGGAAAAGACGTTATCCATGGTATGGCACATATCACCGGCGGCGGTATCGAAGGCAATTTAAGAAGAGTGATCCCTGATGGATTAAGTGCAAAGGTCGACTTGTCCAAGCTTAAGCTTTTGAACATCTTTAAGTACATCAGAAGTAGCGGAAACATAAGTGATGAAGAGATGCTTCGAACATTTAACTGCGGTGTTGGTTTTATAGTAGTTACTTCACAGAAAGATAAGAATACGGTCATGGATCACATTAAGAAGTCATACGATTGTTATGAGATCGGAACTATAGAAAAAGGCGACATGAAAGTCGCCTTTGAGAATCGTTTGAATTGGCTTTAAACCTTAGCGGTCTCTTTCCTCTATAACGTGGATGATCTCCTTGGTATTTAGAAATTCACCAAGGCGTTCTTTAATGAACGTCGGCTTGATGTTAAACTTTTCTATCTCATCAACAGGAAGCCATACAAGATCTTCTCCGTCATCGGTTACTGTCTTGCACTTAGTAAGTTCTTCCGGTGTTACGTTCATTCGATAATAGAACTCAATAGTATGACAATCATATCCGTCGATAACACCGTCTTTGCCGTTAAAGAAATTCTCGCAAACGATCGCGAGCCGGTCGATAGTGGCATGCATTCCGGACTCTTCTTCAAGTTCTCTCACGATGCAGGTTTCCGTTGTCTCGCACATCTTGACCGCGCCGCCGATCATATAGTTATAGTCAGCTGCTTTGCTCTTTACGAACAGCATCTTGCCGTCACTTATAACGATAGCTCCTGTTCTGAAACGGAAGTACTTTGTCGGTCTTAAAAAACCGCAGTCAGGATTAAGAAGTTTTCCGGCTCTCTTAAGGATCGGAAGTTCTCTTTGTGCAATGAGTCTTCCGATACTTGAATCCTTGTGCTTTTCATACTCGGCTACGGCTTCATCATATGTGAGCTTCAAAGTAGCAAGGTGGAAATCATTGATCTCATCTTCGGTCATGTGCTTGTCGCCCCAGGACTTCACCTTGCACAGGAAGTAATTACTGATATTGTGTCTCTTGATAACGTTGTAGTAATCGCTTACCGAACCGATCTTGCAAAGGACATCGACCTCTGCACCGAGCTCTTCACTAAGCTCCCTTCTTATTGCTTCTTCCAGATCTTCCCCGGATTCAACACCTCCGCCGGGAGTCTCAATGTGAGTTGCCTTTCCGAAAGCATCATCCCGGTCTGCCCTTACAAAATAGAAGCAACCTTCATCATCGAAAACGATCGCCCTCGCGATATTCCTGTCATGAGTAATCTCCTCGAGTGGCCACTCGTTGTCCTTAAATTCCAACTTCAGTTCTTTTCCGATCATCAGATCACTTCCTTCCTTTTTGAAAATAAACGGAATAAGAAAATAACATTATCTTGACATGATTGCAAGATGTTTTTTGACGGTCACACTTATTTTTCCAACCTTAAGTCGAGTTCTCATTTTCGAAAAATAATAAATCCAACCTTAGGTTGCATGAAGAAGACATGTCTTTTTCATTTTTCCAACCTGGGGTTGCAGTTAACCGGAAAATGAACGAGATCCGGAAGATAAGGGAAGAGATAAAGCTGATTTTGGAGACAAAAATCCAACCTTAAGTTTTAAAAGAAAAAAAGAAATTTCGGATAATAAACTTAAGGTTGGAAAAAAGGAAGATGGTTTTTGAAAATCCAACCCTAGGTTGGGGCGGGTTGTTTCATTGAGGTTTTGAGTGCTACAATTAAACCTACTAAACGATGCAGAGGGTTATATGCTTAAGGTTTTTTTGGTCGAGGACGAGTACGTCGTTCGAGAGGGAATAAAGAATAATATCGATTGGGAAGGACACGGATTTGTTTTCTGCGGTGAAGCAGGGGACGGCGAGGTCGCTTATTCCATGATCCAAAAAGAACAGCCTGACATTGTTATAACTGACATCAAGATGCCGTTTATGGACGGCCTTACTTTAAGCCGAATGATAAAGGCAGAGTTCCCGTGGATGGAGATCATCCTTTTGACGGGTTACGAGGATTTCCAATTTGCGAGGGATGCAATAAGGATCGGCGTATCCAGATATCTTTTAAAACCTATCAGCGGAGATAATCTTGTTAAAGAGCTCGATGCCCTGTCGGAGAAGATCCGCGAGAAGAAGGAAGAAAGAGCTGCAGCAGAGCGCTATGAGAAAGACATGCGCGAGAGGACTGAGCTTGATAAGAGAGACTTCTTCTATCGGATGGTAAAAGGCGAGAAGAGCGCATCGGAACTTATTGAAGAAGCAAAGAAACTTAATATCGATATTAACGCTTTAAGATACAATGTGGTCCTTCTTAAGATCTGGTCCATCAAACATGACATCGGTGAGTTCTCGAAAAGCGTAGTCAAGGTTGAAGACGAGATCAGGAAGATCGCCGACGAGAATGGCGCTATATTTTTTGATTTTAAGGTTGAGGGAACGGCGTTCCTTTTCAGGGCAGATGACGATGCTTCCATTAACAAGCATGTGGACACTGCGACTAAAAAGATGAAGGAGCTGTTTGTTAATTATCCTCACATAAGATACTTCGGAGGCATAGGCCAGACCGTAAACAGGATCACTGAGATAAGGACGTCGTTTGACTGGGCAGGTAGAGCTTTTGCGCACCTGTATCTTACGTCGGAGAACGCGTTCCTCGTAGGTTCCGAGGAAGGACTTAAGCCGGTTAACGATGCGGATATCCTATCCGAGATCGACCCGAAGCACATCGACAGAAGGCTTATAAAAAAGTTCCTTCGTGCAGGTGAGACGCCGGAGATCACGTTCTTCCTGGAGGAGTTTTTAAACGGCGTCGGCAATAACGCGATAAAGACTTCGATGCTTCGGCAGTACATCGCGATGGACATGTATTTCTGCGTGGCGGATTTTACAGAAAATGAGCTGGGTCTTACGAAGGAAGAGCTTGCCGAGAATGTTGAGTTCCCGGGGAAGGATATCCTTGCTGATGAGAAGAAGACTTATGACTATCTTTACGAGCTGATCGCGACCGCGCTGTCGCTTCGCCAGAACCACGCGATGAGCAGGTATCATGATGTCATCAACGAGGCTATCACTTATATCAATGAGCACTATTCGGACGAGGAACTGTCGCTTAATGAGCTGGCGGCGCAGGTCAATTTCTCGCCGAATCATCTGAGTGCGATCTTTAAGCAGGAGACCGGGCAGCCGTTCATCAAGTACCTTACGGATTACCGCATGAATATTGCCAAGGACCTTCTTTGCAGCACCTCGAAAAAGAGCAATGAGATCGGAGTCATGGTGGGCTACAAGGACCCGCATTACTTCTCGTATCTTTTCAAAAAAACACAGGGCGTTACGCCGACACAGTACAGGAATCACGAGCGGGGCAGCGGGACTGAATAATGATCGGAAAAAAAGAGGAAAAACAGAAGTCGCGTTTGGCGACGCAGATACGTATATCGTATATGATCCTTATTTTGCCGAGCATAATTTTCATGGTCTTCGCGTTCATTGTCCTGTGGACGGTCAACAACAGATATAAGAAGATGTTAAGCTCGGTCGTGATCGCGAGCGAGATCAGTCTCGACTTCAAAAACGATTTCGATTACGAGACGTATCTTCTTCTGGTAGGTAACACGACGCCGGATAAGACGACTATTCCGCAGCAGCTCGATGATGCCCGGAAAGTCATCGACGGACTTAAGGATTACACCACCACCGACGACAACCAAAAGCGTCTTCAGAACGCCGAGAAATATCTTAACAACCTTGAGTCTTACATAGAGAAGATCAAGGAGAATCTGGGCTACGAGAATAAGTATGAGGACAACATGCTCATCTGGGAAAACGACGTGCAGATCGTTACGTCGCTTTTCCAGGAGACCATGAACGAATATATCTATTATGAGAACAGGCAGATCCAGACTGCGCAGGAAAAGAACAACCGGCTCTTCGCCGAGATGGTCGAAGTTTCCATCGTGATATTCGCGATCAGTATCGGCAGTATCATCGTGGTATCGAGCGTCGGTCCGGTGTGGATCACAAGGCCTATCGAGGAGCAGGTAAAAGAAGAGCAAAAGCAATTAAGGAAGGCCGAGTTCGAGCTTCTGCAGGCGCAGATCAATCCGCACTTTTTGTACAACACTTTGGACGCGATCGTGTGGTCGGCGGAGTCCGGAAATCAGAAGCAGGTCGTAAACATGGTCGGCAATCTGTCGGACTTTTTCAGGCTGTCGCTCAACAGGGGCAAGGAGACGGTCCTCGTCAGTGAAGAGATCAATCACGTCAGAAGTTATCTCGAGATCCAGCAGATCAGATACCAGGATATCTTGAAGTTCCACATTGATATTCCGGAGAGCATGAACGGGTACAAGATGCCGAAGCTCACCGTACAGCCTATTGTCGAAAACGCCCTCTACCATGGCATAAAGAACAAGCGCGGCGGTGGCTCTATCAATGTGTCGGGATACGAACAGGGCGACAGTTTCACGCTGGTCGTAAAAGATGACGGGATCGGAATGACCGAGGAAAGACTCGCGGATGTAAGGAAGGCGATCGAGGAAGGAACGTCGGATAAAAACATCGTGTATGGTCTTTATAACGTTAACGAGAGGATCAAGCTCAATTACGGCGAAGGATACGGAGTTAATATCGACAGCAAGCACGAGGAAGGCACGACCGTAACCATTAGGCTTCCGAAAAATTTCAACCTCAATCGTTGAAAAATGTAACTGTTTTCGAAAAGGAATAAAAAATCCAAAGGCATTCATTTTTTTATCAATGGTGTTTTTTACCTCGAAACCTAAAATGGGGGTAACAGAAGGGGCAGACCCTGATTTACTACTGTTTATGGGAGGTAAACGTTAATGAAAAAGTTATTGTCTATTGTCTTGGCATCTGTAATGCTCATCGGCTGCGCAGCTTGCTCCAAGAAGGACGCAGAGGAAGGCGGTCTTATTAAGGTTGGTATCATTAATAATGACCCTAACGAATCCGGTTATCGTACAGCTAACGTAGCAGACCTTAAGGCTATGTTTACAGAGGAAAACGGATATGATGCAGAGTTCGCATATAGCTTGAAGAATGATGAGCAGATCCAGGCAGCTCAGACATTCATCCAGAACGATGTTGATTATCTTCTCCTTTCCGCAGCAGACACGGCAGGCTGGGATTCAGTTTTGCAGGATGCTCAGAAGGCAGGCGTTAAGGTAATCCTTTTCGATAGAACAATTGATGCAGATTCAAGCCTTTATGAGGCTTCCATCGTTTCTGACATGGCTAAGGAAGGCCAGACAGCAGTTGACTGGCTCGCAGGTCAGGGACTTTCAGAGTACAACATCATCCACATCCAGGGCGTTATGGGCTCCGCAGCTCAGCAGGGACGTTCCGGTGCTCTCGACGATAAGGTTGCTTCAGAAGGCAGCTGGAATATCGTTAAGCAGCAGACAGCTGAGTGGAACGCAGAGAAGGCTCAGCAGATCGTTCAGTCCGTTATCGATGCAGGCACACCATTCAACGTAATCTACGCAGAGAACGACGATATGGCTAAGGGTGCAGTTGCAGCTTTGGACGCAGCCGGTATCTCTCACGGTGTCGGCAAGGACGTTATCGTTATGGGCTTTGACTGCAACAAGTGGGCTCTCGAAGAACTCCTCGCAGGCAACTGGAACTATGACGGACAGTGCAATCCTTTCCAGGCTAGCTACCTCGATCAGATCATCAAGGATCTCGAAGCCGGCAAGGCTCCGGCAGAGAAGGTTGTAATCATGGAAGAGAAAGGCTTTGATGCCGGTTCCATCACACAGGAAGATGTAGATAAATACGGAATCTAATAACTATTCGTTATGTTAAGGACGCGGTGCGGAGAAATCCTTTTGGACAGTCCGCACTGCGTTTTTTAAAACAGAAAAAGAGGTATAACCCGTGGATAACAACAGAATACTTGAGATGCGCGGCATCAATAAGTCTTTTCCGGGAGTAAGAGCTCTGCAGAACGTGGATTTCACGCTCAACAAAGGTGAGATCCATGCGCTCATGGGTGAGAACGGAGCCGGAAAATCCACACTCATAAAAGTACTTACCGGCGTCTATTCCAAGGACAGCGGAACGATCAATCTGGGCGATAAGAACAACGTCTCGATCCGCTCGCCGCAGAGTGCGCAGAACCTGGGTATCAGTACCGTTTATCAGGAGATCACGCTGTGTCCTAATCTGACTGTTGCCGAGAATATCTATATCGGTCGCGGCAAAAGCCAGGTCACGAATTGGAAGAAGATGAATACCGATGCGGACAAGCTCCTCAAGAAGCTTGATATTCCTGCCAGGGCAACACAGCAGCTGGCGAGCTGTTCCATCGCTGTGCAGCAGATGGTCGCTATCGCGAGAGCAGTTGACATGGACTGTAAAGTCCTTATTCTCGACGAGCCTACGTCGTCACTTGACGAGCAGGAAGTCGAGAAACTTTTCGGACTCATGAGAGACCTTAAGGCGCTCGGAGTCGGAATCATTTTCGTAACACACTTTTTGGATCAGGTGTACGAAGTCTGCGACAAGATAACCGTTCTTAGAGACGGTCAGTTTGTCGGTGAATATGAGATCAAAGATCTTCCGAGGGTCAAGCTTGTTGCGACGATGCTCGGTAAAGAGATGGATGACCTGTCCGACATCAAAGGCGAGCAGGGAACATATAGCGGGCAGAACAAAGACGAGAAAGTTTTCGAGGCGAAGGAGCTTCAAAGCGATGCAGGCATAAAGCCGTTCGATTTTTACATTAAAAAGGGTGAGGTCAACGGCTTCACGGGTCTTCTCGGATCCGGCCGAAGCGAGTGCGTCAGAGCGATCTTCGGCGCCGACCGGGTCCTCAAGGGCAAGGTCAAGATGCACGGCAAAGAGGTCAAGATCAGTAAGCCTCTGGACGCCATGAAAAACGGCATCGCATACCTTCCTGAAGACCGAAAAGTCGACGGCATAATCGGCGACCTGTCAGTCCGCGACAACATCATCATGGCTTTGCAGGTCTTAAAAGGTTTCTTCCGACCTTTTTCGAAAAAACAGGCCGAAGCCTTTGCAGATGAATACATCAAAAAACTCAATATCAAGACTGCCTCGAGCGATACTCCGATAAAGTCGCTGTCGGGCGGAAACCAGCAGAAAGTTATCCTCGCGAGATGGCTTTTGATGCACCCTGAATATCTGATCTTGGACGAGCCTACAAGAGGTATCGACGTCGGCACAAAAGTAGATATTCAAAAACTCGTTCTGGAGCTTGCTTCCGAAGGAATGAGCGTCACGTTTATCTCATCTGAAACAGACGAGATGCTTCGTACCTGTTCAAGGCTTGTCGTAATGCGTGACAGAAAGGTCGTCGGGGAACTTACGGGTGACGACCTTACACAGAGCAAGATCATGAGCACGATTGCAGGAGGCGAATAACAGATGGGCAAAAGCATGATAAAAAAGATAACGGGACATCAGATGTTCATCCCGATAATGGCGCTGCTGCTCCTCGCGGTCGTTAACCTGATCGTGGATCCGGGATTTTTCAAGGTGACTCTCGGAACCAACAACAGCGGTGATCCGGTCTTGTCAGGATCCATAATAACGATCCTCGACTACGGCTCCGAGCTCGCCATCCTCGCGATAGGAATGACACTCGTTACGGCAGCTTCAGGCGGACAGGATATCTCCGTAGGCGCTACCATCGCCATCGCAGGTTCAGCAATGCTTCGCGTACTCTGCGGCACGAACACGAGACCTGAGACTATCCAGGCACCTATCATCGTCGCATTCCTCGTAGCTTGTGTAGTAGGTATGCTCTGTGGTGCATTTAACGGCGCACTGGTATCAATATTCAAGATCCAGCCGATGATCGCAACACTCATACTTTTTACTGCAGGCCGTTCGATCGCAGCATGGATCAACAACAACGAACTTCCTATCGTTCCTGATCCTAAGTTCAAGTACTTCGGCGGATTCATTCCGGGCATCCCGATCCCGACAACGGTGTTCATCGTCATCGCATGTATCATCGTCATCGTACTCGTACTTAAGTTCACCAACTTGGGACTTTATACACAGGCAGTCGGTATCAACGAAAGTTCCTCAAAACTCAACGGTATCAATCCTACATTCATCAAGTTCCTTACATTCGTTATCCTTGGTCTTTGCGTTGCAGTTGCAGCTCTCATCAAGGTAAGCCGAATCTCGACGATCAACTATTCTGTTATCGCTAAGGACATCGAGATGGATGCGATCCTCGCCGTTGCTCTCGGAGGTAACGCATTGTCAGGCGGTAAGTTCAATATGTGGTCTTCGATCCTCGGAGCATATGTTATCCAGTTCCTTACCACCACACTTTACAAGTTCAACGTTCAGTCTGATGCACTCTCGGCTTACAAAGCTGTCGTAGTCATCATTCTGGTCATCTTCTCTGCTCCTGCAGTCAGATCATTTTTCTCCAGCCTTTTCGCGAAGATATCTGCTTCCGGTAAGGGCAGAAAGGAGGCTGCAAAATGAGTAAGAAAAAACCTCTGGTAAGCACCCTTTTTAACAGGATGAGTGATACTAACCTCCTGCTTATCATAACGGTAGTGATCTTCTTTCTGATGTACATCGGAGCGATCATTTTCCAGGGCGGCGGATTTACAAAGCCTCAGATGTTGTTCAACATCTTAAACTCCAATGCAGCCCTCATTATCACCGCCTGCGGAATGAGCATCGTAATGATAAGCGGAGGTATAGATATCTCGGTCGGCGGCGTTGTCGCTCTCGTATCCATGAGCTGTGCGGTATATCTCGACTTCCATAACGGAAGCATCATCGGATCACTTCTTATCGCACTTGCGATCGGTCTTGCATACGGTATCGTACAAGGTCTCCTCGTAGCTTATCTTGATATCCAGCCGTTCATCGTATCACTCGCGGGAATGTTCTTCGCAAGGGGTATGACGACCATCATCAACACAAAGCCGTTCAACGTTGAGAACAATCAGGCATTCCTTGCTCTCAAGCAGACGAGGATCACGGTTCCGGGAATGGGATCATATAACAGAAAGGGAATCTACGTTCCTGCATACATCGAAATAGGTGTAGTTGTGGCTCTCGTTCTTGTGATAATATTGTTCTTAGTACTTCGCTATACAAAACTCGGCAGATCGTTCTATGCTGTCGGAGGAAATAAGCAAAGCGCACTTATGTTGGGAATTAACGTCAAGAGGACAAAGTTCTTCTCACACCTCATCTGCAGCACACTTGCAGGTATCGGCGGATATGTTTACTTCCTGCACGTAGGTTCAGGTTCGGCAAGCCATGCGATGGGCATGGAGATGAACGCCATTGCTTCTTCCATCATAGGCGGAACGATGTTGTCAGGCGGTGTCGGTAACATTATCGGAACACTGTTTGGAGTTCTCTCACTTAGTACCATTCAGAACATCGTGTCGTCAGCAGGTCTTGACCAGGCATGGTGGACAGGTATCACGATCGCAGCGATGCTTTGTATCTTCCTTTTGATCCAGAGTATCGTCATGAGACAAAGAAAGAGAGCACTCAAATCATAAGTAAAAAAACGAGAGGTCGTTTTGATGAAAACTAGAGCCGTAATAGCGGCAGTACTGCTCCTGTTGGTGACGCTTTCAGTCTCCTGCAGGAGCAGTGTCGTTGAAGAAAGCATAACTGAGAATTCTACTGAAGAGGAGCTGATCACCGTCGGCTTTTCACAGCTTGGTGCGGAATCAGACTGGCGAAGCACCAACACGGAATCCATGCTTTCCGCACTGTCCAAGGAAAACGGCTATAACCTTATATACAAGAACGGTCAGCAAAAGCAGTCCAACCAGATCACGGCGATCCGCATGTTCATCCAGCAGGAAGTCGATTATATCGTTTTGGCACCTGCAACAGAGACAGGTTGGGACACCGTTCTTAACGAAGCAAAAGAAGCAGGAATCCCGGTCATCCTGGTCGACAGAAGAGTCGATACGACAGACAAGACTTTGTACTCCTGCTGGGTCGGTTCCGACTTCGAACTGGAAGGTCAGAAGATGGCAACATGGATCCACGATTATACGACCATGATCGGAGTTGCTCCTGAAGACATCCACATCGTAAACATCCAGGGCTCCATCGGATCCACCGCACAGATCGGAAGATCCAAAGGTCTTTCCGAGGCGGTAAAGGAATACGGCTGGGATCTTTTGGATGAAGTCAGCGGTGATTTTACCGAGACAAAGGGCCGTGAAGTTATGGCCGATCTTCTCCAAAAGTACGACAACATCAACATCGTTTACTGCGAGAACGATAACGAAGCTATCGGTGCCATCGACGCCCTCGAAGCGGCAGGCAAAGTCGTCGGCCCAGACATTAATAACGGTGAGATCATGGTCGTGTCTTTCGACGGCATCAACATCAAAGCTCTCGAGTACGCCAAGATCGGAAAGATCTCCTGCATCGCCGAGTGCAACCCTTTGCACGGTCCTCGTGTCCAGGCCCTCATCGAGGCCATCGAAGCAGGCGAGACCCCGGACAAGTTCAACTACGTTTCCGAGACTTTGTTCAGTTCCGTCTCAGGCATCACGAGCATAGAAGTCGAAGGCAAGACTTATACCATCACTCCGGTCGAGTAACAATTCCTGCAATCTGTCTTCGTTTTTATGTAAGTTATTCGAAAACAATATACGGCTTTCACGCCCCCTTGTACCATGTGAGTACAAGGGGGTGTTTCGTATGTTGAATAAATGGTTCATCCGCACAGCAGTTGCTTTATACATCATCACTTTCGCGCTCAACCTGGGCGTTGTCATCCGTAATGACCGAAGCAAAACTTTCGAAGTTCTTCCGGAGTTTATGGAGTACAGGGAACACTACTATCCTTATGAGCACGACTATGTTTTTCGAGCATACAAAAAAGGATTGTCATACGTCATCGAAACTCTTGACGATGACGACAACGTAACGGCCTCCTTTGAACTGTCCAGGCGCGAATACGCATATGTGACCTCGTTCATCGAGGACAACCGCAAAACAATAAGCGCGAACAATACAAATCACGACACAAAGATCACCGTTAAATATCAATACCCGCTCAAGGACGAAGAGTCGTACGTATTTATCCAGCACGACACAATCGGATGGGCCGGCTGGCTCCTGGACCTTAAGTCTGAGCACCCGGATGTTGAAACGGCGATCTTTGAGATCATGGAAAAGTACAACGCGAAAAGCGGCATATCCGCCATGAACAGCGGTAAAGCCCAAAGATACATCGATCTTGACTTCTCCCGGATAGGCTTATATCAGGCTCCTTATGGCATGAGTGCCGAGTACACCCAAAAGCCGATGATGCCCCGAGAGGTCGTCGAGTATCAGACCATGAGAGAAGCATATTACTACCTCCACGAGAACATGTGGCTGACCTACAATAACGGCATTAATTCAGCCGCAGCCGTCTTTGGCTACGATCACGGCTTGAACGGCACCCACATCTCCCACAGCAAAGTCTTCGTCCTCGACACGGATATCCTGATCGTCTACTGCGTCCCCGACAAAAATGAATACCGGAACATCGTCATCAGTTCCGTGGATCCTCTTGTTCGAAAACAATTGATACGCGACATCAAGATCGCCCTCATGACCAACGGCAAATCCAGTGGCTTTCCGGGAAGCTATCTTCTTACCCACGTGATGGTCATCTGCTTTTCCGAGACATTCATTCTTGCCCTTGTTCTCATTCTGTTTTCCCTCAAAGAGCAAAAGCCGAATGCTATAATTGAAAGAAAAAAGTCGAGGGCAAAGACTAATGGATCACAAAGAAAGAATGCTTAAAAATCTTCCGTACAAAGCATGGCTTGACGGCCTTTCCGAAGAGCGTATGGAATGCAAGAAAAAGATATACGAATATAATAACCTTCCGCCTGAAAAGACCGAGGAAAAGACAAAGCTCATCAAGGAGATCCTCGGCAAGACCGGAGACTACATCAACATCGAAGCACCCTTCCACTGCGACTACGGTTACAACATTGAGATCGGTAAGAACTTCTTTGCAAACTACAACTTCATCGTCCTCGATGTAGGCAAAGTCCGCATCGGCGAGAACGTTCAGATCGCACCTAACGTTGCTATCTACACTGCAGGTCATCCGCTCCATCCCGACAGCAGAAATTCAGGCTACGAATACGGTATCGACATCACCATCGGCGACAATGTCTGGATCGGAGGCAACACCTGCATCATGCCGGGTGTTACTATCGGAAATAACGTTGTCATCGGGGGTGGAAGTGTGGTCACCAAAGACATCCCTGACAACATGCTCGCTGTAGGAAACCCATGTCGTGTCATCCGCGAGATCACAGATGCTGACCGTGATTTTTACTACAAAGACAGGCGTTTTGACGTAACTGATTATTGATCTTCAAAGAATTTTCAAGGAACATGCAACGGAGCGAGATCTTGCTTCGTCTATTAATTGTGAGCGAAAAAAGGGATAGGATAATCGCTCACGATAGATACATTTTTTTGGAATAAGGAGATATTAAATCATGAAAAAGACAGCAATCGCCGCAGCCTTCCTGGCTGTATCAGTCATGCTCGCAGCATGCGCAACAAAGCCAACAACACCTAACACATCAGTCAGATCCGAACTTGTTTCCGAGGAGACAACAACAGAAGAAACCACAACAGTAGCAGCTGCTAAAGAGGTTCCTGCAAATCCGAACCTTTTCGGAAATCCTGATGAGGCAAGTATGACAGAAAGAGGTGTCATGAAGTCTGCGGACGTCGAAGCAGCATGGGTCAGTGAAATGTATAGCTATACATCGGTCATCGAATGGATAGACTATTCTCCGATAGTGGCAGGTTCTGAATATACCGTTGAATTTTTGATCAACGATGAGACTACAACAGGAGAAAAGATCAAACTGTATATCTTCGAGAAGAATGATGAGTATGCATGGGACACCAGCCTTGCAGTAGCCACGTTTGACGGTGATGCTTGCAATACAGTAATCGGACACGAATACTGGTGCAAGACGATCCTTCCGACCGAAATCGCGACAGGCGATTACACACTCGTTGTAGTCCGCGGTGACGGTACGGTGGATTCCATGGTAGATATACAGATCGTGAACTCAGTCGATGAGACAACATCTTCTAACAGCATTGACTAAGGCATATATAACTAACCAAAGGGTGCCCCGCTACGGCGGGGCATTTTTTGAAAAGACTTCAGAAGAAGGTTGGATTTATATTTTTCCAACCTAAAGTCGTGTCTGCAAAATCCGGGGAAATCATTTCCAACCTGAGGTTGTATTTTTGTCACCAAGATCTGGTCTAACTCTCCTTTTACCTTCAGGATCCGGTCATGATCTCATGAAATCCAACCCAGGGTTTGAAAAAAGGAAAGGGCATTGCAGTGGTAAGCTTTTTTTGGACACGGGTTGGTTTTTTCTTGGACAGGTATCTCTTATAATCAGAACAGATGTAAACATCCATTAGACAAGCACTAAATCATGTAAGACAGGAGATTTTACTATGATATACACGAAAGAA
>JAGCGK010000185.1 GCA_017649645.1 Clostridiales bacterium
ATTCAAGAAGATACGACCTCGCCAGAGTCGGTATCTACAAGATCAACAAGAAATTGAGCCTTGCTGCAAGAATCGCAGGCCACAAGGCAGCTCAGGATATCATCTCTCCTGACGGTGAGCTCCTCCTCAAGAAGGACGAGATCATCTCCAAGGAAAAGGCACAGGAGATTGAGGATTCCGGCATCTACGAGATCAGCATCTATCCGATCATCAAGATCGGTGATACCGTTAAGATCTCCGAGCAGGTTCTCAAGGTTATCGGTAACGGCCGTGTAGACGCTCAGAAGTTCATCGAGGCAAGTTTTGCCAAGAAGGACCTCAAGGGCTTTGATATCGCTGATACAAAGATCAACGAGCGTGTTCTCGGAAGCGTTCTCCGTGAGATCATCTCCGACATCCGTGAGAATGAGAAGAAGACAGACTACGCTCAGAAGCTTACAATCGCACTTAATGAGAGAAAGGCTGACCTCATGCCTAAGAACCTCGTTGTTGAGGATATCATCGCTATGGTATCTTACTTCATCGGTCTTCGTTACGGCGTAGGAAGCATCGACAATATCGACCACTTGGGCAACCGTCGTATCCGTTCCGTAGGTGAACTCCTCCAGAACCAGATGCGTCAGGGTATGGCTCGTGTCGAGAAGAACGTTCGTGAGAGAATGGCAGCTATCGACGAGAACGAGGCAGAGAAGGTTACAGCACCTAGCCTTGTTAACACACGTCCTTTGAGCGCTTCCTTCAGAGAGTTCTTCGGATCTTCACAGCTCTCCCAGTTCGGTGACCAGCAGAACCCTCTCGCAGAACTTACTCACAAGAGAAGACTTTCTGCTTTGGGACCTGGCGGACTTTCCAGAGATCGTGCTTCCTTCGAAGTTCGAGACGTACACTCATCCCACTACGGACGTATGTGTCCTATCGAGACACCTGAAGGACCGAACATCGGTCTTATCACATCACTTGCAACATATGCACGTGTTAACCGTTACGGCTTCATCGAGACTCCTTACCGTCGTTACGATAAGGAAGCCGGTGTCGTAACAGCTGAAGTTGAATATATGACAGCTGACAGAGAGGACCTTTACAACATCGCTCAGGCTAACGAGCCTTTGGATGAGAACGGTAAGTTCATCGGTAAGAAGGTTGTCTGCAGACACCTCGATAAGTTCCTCGAAGTATCACCTAACGAAGTTGACTACATGGACGTATCTCCAAAGCAGCTCGTATCCGTTTCTACAAGCCTTATTCCGTTCCTTGGAAACGACGATGCTAACCGTGCTCTCATGGGCTCGAACATGCAGCGTCAGGCAGTACCTCTTATCAAGCCTGAAGCACCGATCATCGGTACAGGTATGGAGTATCGTGCAGCTAAGGACTCCGGTGTTTGTAAGGTTGCAAAGAACAGCGGTGTTGTTAAGTTTGTAGCAGCTGATTATATCGAGATCGAGCGTGAAGACGGCGGTATCGATACATATAAGCTCTCCAAGTACCAGAGATCCAACCAGAGCAACTGCATTAACCAAAGACCAATCGTTTCCATCGGTGAGCAGGTCAAGGCAGGCGACGTAATCGCTGACGGTCCTGCAACAGATAACGGTGAGCTTGCTCTCGGTAAGAACGTTCTCATCGGATTCATGACCTGGGAAGGTTACAACTACGAGGATGCTGTCTTGATCAATGAGCGCATCGTTCGTGATGATGTATATACTTCTATTCATATTGAAGAGTACGAGTGTGAAGCTCGTGATACAAAGCTCGGACCTGAAGAGATCACTCGTGAGATCCCTAACGTAGGTGACGATGCTCTCACAAACCTCGACGAGAACGGTATCATCCGTGTCGGTGCTGAGGTAAGAGCAGGTGACATCCTCGTTGGTAAGGTTTCTCCTAAGGGTGAGACAGATCTTACAGCTGAAGAGAGACTTTACAGAGCTATCTTCGGTGAGAGAGCAAGAGAAGTCCGTGATACATCACTTCACGTACCTCACGGTGAGTCCGGTGTTGTTGTAGACGTTAACGTCTTCACAAAGGAGACAAACCCGAACCTTAAGAATTCAGTTAATAAGCTCGTAAGAGTATATGTAGCACAGAAGCGTAAGCTCTCTGTCGGTGATAAGATGGCCGGCCGTCACGGTAACAAGGGTGTCGTTTCAAGGATCCTCCCTGAAGAAGATATGCCTTTCCTCCCTGATGGTACTACACTCGATATCGTACTTAACCCTCTCGGTGTTCCTTCACGTATGAACATCGGTCAGCTCCTCGAGGTTCACCTCGGACGTGCTGCCCGTGCACTCAACTGGAAGGTAGCAACACCTGTTTTCGATGGCGCAAACGAGAATGACATCGTAGAAGCATTCCAGCTCGCTGGCATCGATAAAGACGGTAAGACGATCCTTTATGACGGACGTACAGGTGAGCCATTCGAGAACAGGATCACAGTCGGCGTCATGTACTACTTGAAACTCCATCACCTTGTCGATGACAAGATGCATGCACGTTCTATCGGACCTTATTCTCTCGTTACTCAGCAGCCTCTGGGTGGTAAAGCTCAGTTCGGTGGTCAGAGATTCGGAGAGATGGAGGTTTGGGCCCTCGAGGCTTACGGCGCTGCTCATACTCTCCAGGAGATCTTGACAGTCAAGTCGGATGATATCGAAGGCCGTTCCAGAACTTACGATGCGATCATCAGAGGCAACAATGTTCCTGCAGCAGGCGTACCTGAGTCATTCAAGGTATTGATCAGAGAGCTCCAGGCACTCGCACTCGACGTAAGGATCTACTCCGGCGAGAACGAGTACGACATCCAGAAAGAGTCTGATGACGATTCTAACCTTATCGAAGTCAACGAAGAGACAAGAAAGGCTTTCGCAGCAGCAGTTCCTGATGCAGAAGACATTCTTGCAAACGGCTTTGTTGAGACCGACGAGACAGGTGACATCCTCGAAGAGGATTTCGAAGCGTCGGATGAGGAATAATTAAGTAAGTTCAGTGTGTTCTTTGAGTCTTTTCGAAAAGACTTAAAGGTAAATGGAAGGAGACTTCGTATATATGTTTGAAACAAGTCATTTTGAGTCAATCGGCATTAAGCTTGCATCACCTGAGGTCATCAAGGGATGGTCTTACGGTGAGGTTAAGAAGCCTGAGACAATAAACTATCGTACTCAGAAGCCTGAGACGGATGGTCTTTTCTGCGAGAAGATCTTTGGACCTATGAAGTCCTGGGAATGTCACTGCGGAAAGTATAAGAAGATCCGTTATAAGGGCATCATCTGTGATCGATGCGGTGTTGAGGTTACAAAGAACACTGTTCGTCGTGAGCGTATGGGTCACATCGAACTTGCTGCTCCTGTATCCCACATCTGGTACTTCAGAGGTATCCCAAGCAGAATGAGCCTCTTGCTTGATATCCCTCCGAAGACACTCGAGCGTGTCCTCTATTTCGCTTCCTACATCGTTATCGACGGTGGCGAGACAGACCTCGTTAAGGGTCAGACTCTCGAAGAAGCTGAGTACCGTGAGTATGTAAGTAAGTACGGCAAGCGCGCATTCGATGCAAGAATGGGTGCTGAGGCTGTTAAGATCCTCCTTAAGCAGGTAGATATCGATACACTTGCAGAGGAGCTCGACGAAGCAAGAAAGAATTCTTCCGGCCAGAAGAAGGCCAGAATCATAAAGAGACTCGAAGTTGTTGAGGCATTCAAGAACTCCGGCAACAAGCCTGAGTGGATGATCCTTGACGTACTTCCTGTTCTTCCGCCTGAGATCCGTCCTATGGTACCTTTGGATGGTGGACGTTATGCTACATCCGACCTTAACGATCTCTACAGAAGAGTTATCAACAGAAACAACCGTTTGAAGAAGCTCCTTGACCTCGGTGCTCCTGACATCATCGTCAGAAACGAGAAGAGAATGCTCCAGGAAGCTGTTGACTCCCTCATCGACAACGGAAGAAGAGGACGTGCCGTAACAGGTTCCACATCAGCTACAAACAGCAGAACACTTAAGTCTTTGACAGACATGCTCAAAGGTAAGCAGGGTCGTTTCCGTCAGAACCTCCTCGGTAAGCGTGTTGACTATTCCGGTCGTTCCGTTATCGTCGTAGGACCTGAGCTTAAGATGCACCAGTGCGGTCTTCCTAAGGAAATGGCTCTTGAGCTCTTCAAGCCTTTCGTAATCAAGAGACTTGTTGAAGACGGACATACAGCTAACATCAAGACAGGTCGTCGTATGGTAGACCGTGCAAACGCTATCGTATGGGATATCCTGGAAGACGTTATCAAGGATCACCCGGTTATGCTCAACCGTGCTCCTACGCTCCACAGACTTGGTATCCAGGCATTTGAGCCTGTACTCGTAGAAGGTCGTGCTATTAAGCTCCATCCTCTCGTATGTACAGCTTTTAACGCCGACTTCGACGGTGACCAGATGGCTGTTCACGTACCTTTGTCAGCAGAGGCACAGGCAGAAGCAAGATTCCTCATGCTTTCTTCCAACAACCTCTTGAAGCCTCAGGATGGTAACCCTGTTACCGTTCCTACACAGGATATGATCCTCGGATGCTATTACCTTACTATCTCCCGTGAGGGTGCTAAGGGTGAGGGAATGGTATTCTCATCCATCGACGAAGCATACATGGCTTATCACGAGCACCAGATCGAGCTTCACTCCCAGGTCGGAATCCGTATCTCACGTGAGATCGACGGTGAGGAAGTTACAGGTATCGTTAAGTCTTCCTTCGGTCGTTTCATCTTCAACGAGATCATCCCTCAGGACCTCGGATACGTTGATCGTACAAAGCCTGAGAACAAGCTCGTTTTGGAGTGCGACTTCCTCGTTGGTAAGAAGAAGCTCGGCGATATCATCGCTCGTTCCATCAGAGTACACGGATCTGCTTCAACAGCTGTCCTTCTCGACAGCATCAAGTCCTTGGGTTACAAGTACTCAACTATCGGTGGTATCTCCATCGGTGTTGCCGACATGATCGTTCCTGATATCAAGGAGAAGCTCGTTCACGAAGCTGAGAATAAAGTTGATTATGTTAACAAGATGTACGACAAGGGTCTCTTGAACGAGGACGGTCGTTACAAGGCAGTTATCACGATTTGGAATGAAACAACAAATACGATCACAGAAGCTCTCATCGCTAACCTCGGTGAGTATAACCCGATCAAGTTGATGGCTGATTCCGGTGCCCGTGGTTCCAAGCAGCAGATCAAGCAGCTTGCAGGTATGCGTGGTAACATGGCTGATACATCAGGTAAGACTATCGAGATCCCGATCAAGTCCAACCTCCGTGAAGGAATGAACGTTTTGGAGTTCTTTATTTCTTCCCACGGTGCTCGTAAGGCTCTTTCCGATACAGCTCTTAAGACAGCTGACTCCGGTTACCTTACACGTCGTCTCGTTGACGTTGCTCAGGAAGTTATCATCAGCGAAGAAGACTGCGGTACTGACGACTTTACATGGGTTAAAGAGATCGCTAACGTTGCTAACGAAGATAAGGCAGTTGTTAAGTCTTTGGCAGAAAGACTTACAGGCCGTTATGCAGCTGAAGATATTACAGACCTTCAGACAGGTGAAGTTCTCGTTAAGAGAAACGATCTTATCTATGCAGATATCGCTAAGAAGATCGAAGAGAGCGGCCACAAGAAGGTTAAGATCAGGTCTGTATTCGACTGTCGTTCCAGACACGGCGTATGCTCTAAGTGCTACGGCTTGAACCTCGCTACAGGTCTTCCTACAACAGGCGGTGAGGCAGTTGGTATCATGGCTGCTCAGTCAATCGGTGAGCCTGGTACACAGCTTACAATGAGAACGTTCCATACCGGTGGTATTGCTTCCGGTGACGATATCACACAAGGTCTCCCTCGTGTCGAGGAGCTCTTCGAGGCTCGTAAGCCAAAGGGTGAGGCTATCATGTCTGAGATCGACGGTACAGTCAGGATCGAAGAGGGCGCTAAGGGTAAGAGAGAGATCATCGTTACTGCAGCACCTGACAGCGAATTCCGCGATGAGGAAGGCAACATTATCACAGAGTGCCGTTATCCTGTATCTCTCCACGCAACTCTCAAGGTTGCTGACGGAGATGTCGTTGAGGCAGCTGATACACTTACAGACGGTACAGTTAACCCATCCGACCTCATGAAGATCAAGGGTGTTCGTGGTGTTCAGAAGTACATCGTTAGTGAAGTCATCAAGGTTTATCACCAGGGTGGTGTTACTATCAACGATAAGCACATCGAAGTCATCACACGTCAGATGATGAGACGTGTTCGTATCGACGATCCGGGTGAGACATCACTCATGACCGGTACAACAGTAGATCTTTTCGATTTCGAAGCAGAGAACGAGAAGGCAGAAGCAGAAGGCAAGATTCCTGCAACAGGAAAGAGACAGCTCCTCGGTATCACGAAGGCTTCCCTCTCCACAGATTCCTTCCTTTCCGCTGCATCCTTCCAGGAGACAGCTCGTGTACTTACAGACGCTGCTGTTAAGGGTAAGATGGATCCGCTCATCGGTCTTAAGGAGAACGTTATCATCGGTAACCTCATTCCTGCAGGTACCGGCGTTCAGAGATACAGAGATATCACAGCAGTTCCTGTTATCAGAGAGAACTGCGAAGTTATCACGGGTCACACTTATGATCCTTCTTCTTCCGAGGATGTTGAGGAGTTCGCAAACGACTATCTCTTGGACCTCATGGAGAAGGAGCGTCTTGAGGAAGATCAGGCTTTCTGATCTACTAATTGATTAGATTCATAGGGAGGCTCCGCTATATACAGGCGGAGCTTTTCCTTTTTTATCAGTATTAACATATTTGAGAGGATACAAAAATGACTAAGAATGTTTTTGACACACTGGAAGAACGCGGTTACATCTCGCAGGCTACACACAGGGACGAGATCTATGAACTTTTGTCCAAGCCGGGTGTCAGCTTCTATATCGGCTTTGATCCTACGGCAGACAGCCTTCACGTAGGACACTTTGTCCAGATGATGGTTATGAGCCACATGCAGAAGGCCGGACACAGACCGATCGCTCTTATGGGTGGCGGTACAGGTATGATCGGTGATCCTTCCGGAAGATCCGATATGCGTCAGATGATGACGATCGAGACAATCGATCATAACGTTGAGTGCTTCAAGAAGCAGATGGGTAAAGTCGTTGATTTCAGTGACGGTAAGGCTCTTATCGTTAACAACGGTGACTGGCTCAGGAATCTTAATTTCCTTGAGTTCATGCGTGACATCGGACCTCACTTCTCAGTAAACAGAATGCTTACGGCTGAGTGCTACAAGCAAAGACTTGAGAAGGGTCTTACATTCCTTGAGTTCACATATATGCTCATGCAGAGCTACGACTTCTACTACCTGCACAAGACATATGATTGCTGTCTTGAGCTCGGCGGTGACGATCAGTGGTCCAACATCATCGGTGGTGTTGAACTTATCAGAAGAAAGGATCAGGCTCCGGCTTACGGTCTTACATTTACTTTGCTTACAAACAGCGAAGGTAAGAAGATGGGTAAGACAGGTAAGGGCGCTGTATGGCTCGATCCTAATAAGACAAGTCCTTTCGAGTTCTATCAGTACTGGAGAAACGTTGATGATGCTGATGTTATAAGATGCATGAAGCTTTTGACATTCCTTGAACTCGATGAGATCAACGAGTATGCAAAGCTTACAGATTCAGCTATCAACGAGGCTAAGAAGAGACTTGCTTTCGAGGTAACAAAGATCGTTCACGGTGAAGAAGTTGCTTTGGAAGTTAAAAAGCAGGCAGAGGACATTTTCGAAAACAGCGGAAAGTCAGAGAACATGAGCACGACTGAGATCACAAGTGATGAGCTTTCATCCGGAATCCAGCTTGCTGATGCCCTTGTTAAGGCAGGTATCGTTAAGTCAAAGGGTGAAGCAAAGCGTCTTATGGCTCAGAAGGGCATCTACCTGAATGATGCAGTTATCGAAGATCCTTTCTATACTCTTAAGAGCGAGGATTTTACTGATTCAGAGGCTATTGTCCGTAAGGGTAAGAAGGTGTTTCATCGTCTGATGCTCAAATAATTTCGTTTATTTTGTTTGCAAAAAAACAATTGAATATCAAAAATTGCATTTTATCTATTAAAATATGCTATAACTGTGGTATCATAAACTTGCAAAAATGAATGGAGGTATTCATATGAAGAAGATTAAGGGTGTAGTTGCGGTTCTTCTTTTGACCGCTATGGTAGTCAGCTTTGCTGGTTGCGGAAGTGTAAAAGAGATTGCTGCAAAAGATTTTAAGAGCACAGTAAAGGATGTTCTTGATTGTGATAAGGAAGACATCTACGAGAACGAGTCAAAGGACTATACTTCTATCGATTATGAGGGTGAGGACTATGACAAGTATCGCGTTTCTTTCACTGAGTATGATGATGAAGAAGAAGCAAAGTACAGTTTCGAGTATTCTTTGATGCGTTATAACTTCCTTAAGTCACATGACGGTATCGAAGGTAAGATCAAGACTTCTAAGAACTATGTAGTTATGGACGCTGAGGTTACTTCATCTTATGACGGAGACTCTAACGACAGATACGGTGGAGTTTATTTCACAGGTACAACAATAATCACTATCTACACAGATACAGGCAAAGACA
Organism: Clostridiales bacterium; assembly: GCA_017649645.1. GTDB lineage: Bacteria > Bacillota > Clostridia > Saccharofermentanales > Saccharofermentanaceae > Saccharofermentans. The sequence continues at coordinate 8,633 of JAGCGK010000185.1, forward strand.
AGGATAAGGATGTTATCGATGAATTGCTTGACGAACTTGGCCTTCCTAAGCCAAGCAGAGCATAATTGCATGATGGAGGTTATTGAATTATGAAGAATTTTAAGCGTTTTGTAGCAGTTGCACTTGTTGCTGTTATGGCAATGGGATTTGCAGGTTGCGGTGTCAAGGAAATCGAACAGAAAGATTTCAAGGACGTAGTTAAGGATATCATGGATGCCGACAAGGAAGATCTCCGTGAGTACGAAGGCAAGGAAACAGGCGTAGATTACATCGAGACAGAGATGTACTATCGTGGTGAGGATTCCGATAAGTTTGATATCCAGTTCGTAGAGTATGAGGACGAAGAGGCAGCTAAGTATGCTTTCGACGAAGATTATGCTCAAATCAAGTTCATCAAGGATCACGATGGTGTTGACGGTAAGATCAAGATCTCCAAGAAGTACATCACATTTGATGCTGAGGTAGAGCCATACTATGATGCTGATACCCAGGACATCTATGGTGGCATTTACCTTGCAGGTCCATATATCTACACAATCCAGTGCTCATCCGGTAAGGATAAGGACAAGGATGTAGTAGACGATCTTCTTAAGGAACTCGGTCTTCCACGTCCAAGCAGAGCATAAGCTTCTGAATAATGAAATATTCAAGACCTCGGACATGCGTCCGGGGTCTTTCTTTGTGAAACGAAAACCACGCGATAGTCGCGTGGTTCCATAAAGCTTAAGCGGTGAACAAAAATCTCCTGATGTTAAGTATGTGCGTGACCTGCCAGTTACGCAAAACATCAGGAGAAATGTGTCAGGAAAAAATACCGACACAAAATTTTATCATAAATAATTATACCCGTGGCTTATCTGAAAAGGTGCTATATCAAAGTATCATGTAGCGGATATCGACAAATTTGATAGTGGCAAAGATACAACCCATTAATGGGTAGCAGGTAACCCGTCGCGTGGCTGACAGGCCCTCAAAAGACACACTTGTGTGTGGCTAGTAGTATTAGGGCTGTGCCCGAAAAAGAAAAACCACCGGCTATGCCGGTGGATATTTATTTTGCAAAGGACCAAAAAGGGAACATAAAATCTATTTACAAACATATGTTCGCGTTTTATAATTAGTCCACATATCCTGAGAAGGAGGACGATCGTATGAGCAATGTAATCGATAGATTTATGTATGACGGTACCATAGAAGGCTTTCTCACAGTTGTAAAGTATTGCATTGATCAGAAGGTCATGCCGCGCCAGATCAAGCCTGAAGCTGTTGTGGGAAGAACGGCCGAATACGAACAATACAAATTCATAAGATCTGATTATATAGTAGCGGATAAGTTATATAAGTTTGTCGGAAGAAGATCGTCTGCTGAAGTTCAGCAGATGATAAGCGATCTGTTCCTTACCTGTATCCCCAATATGGAGATGGATCTTTTTATCATGATCTGTAAGGCTATAAAATACGGGGCCGTGATCGCAGAGGATTATCAGGACGAGCTTATGCGAAGGATCCAGTTTTCGATAAGAGACATGTACAGGGAAGCGGCATCTGTTCTTCACGGCATGAATATCTCCAGGATCGATAATGTTGCCTTTGCCGTGATCAATCCGAGAAACACGGTACTTCCCGTTATATTCAAGAGCATATTGAGAGATGAGACGTATGATGACGTGCTGGTATATGACAAGAGGCACAGGATGGTCCTTATAAGGATAGATGAGACGGATGTGATCCTTGATCTTACCAGAGTAAGGAATGCGGATTTTGGGTCAGTTGATGAACTTTATAAGAATCTATGGCCATACTTCAGAAGTGAACATGGTGCCGTGACACGCCAAGTGCACAAAGAAAAAGCCGATGAACTGTCTAAGCTTTGGTATATAGCAGTTTGATAATATGATATTATCTATACATAAAGATTTGACAATTTAGGGTTTATGGAAGAAGAGGTGTTATCGGTGTTGAACTCTTCTGTTATCTTGATAGGAATGCCGGGCAGCGGCAAATCGACGGTGGGTAAGATGCTCGCGAGAGAGCTTGCCGCGGATTTCTGCGATACAGATGATCTTATTACCCAAAGTACAGGTGAAAAGCTTCAGGAAACATTGGACAAAAGGGGCAGAGAAGGGTTCCTTGATAAGGAGAGAAGGATTCTTATGGAGTTTTCTCCTAAATCACCAATGGTCATATCGACAGGCGGAAGCGTTGTCCTCCACGAAGATGTAATGAAAAGACTCAAACAGATGGGTACTATTGTCTTTTTAGATGCAGATCTTCCTCTTATCAGAAAGAGACTGTGGAATCTTGATTCAAGAGGCATAGTCTTCAATGGAAATGATGAAGATATAATGACCGTATATAAAGAACGCGAACCGCTTTACTATAAATATGCAGACATAAGGATACATATAAGACACAGACATGTGGGTGATATAGTAAAGGAGATAATGAGAGACCTTAGAAAAAGACAAGTTAATTGAATACTGCGGTAATATGTAGTAGAATTCGTTTGAACAGCGATAATAAAGGTGTTCAAGGTATGTTATAATTATGACAACGAATCAAGGTTGATTTGTATGCATAGTAATGGAGGACAGTTTATGAAGAACAAGAAATTATTGGCACTTTTGAGCTTGCTCATCGCAATCTCAATGTTGGGAGCGTCACTTACTGCATGTAGCAGCAGCAAGTCAAAGAAGTCCAGCAAGAAGTCTAAGGTCGAGGATGAGGACGACGAAGACGACGAGGATGACGA
>JAGCGK010000186.1 GCA_017649645.1 Clostridiales bacterium
GATGACGACGATGACGACGATGACGACTCCGGCAGCGGAAGCAAATCTTCAGGTAATCTCACAATAAACGAAGATGTTATCTATGATGACAACGACGTAAAAGTTACAGTATCCGATGTTTCTTATGACGACTGGTACGGCACGCAGATCGAGTTCCTTATCGAGAATGGAACAGATGAAGATCTCAATTTCAATGCAAACTATGTTTTCATCAACGGATGTGTTTCCAACACTTACCTTTCTGAGGGTAGCGTAAGTGCCGGCAAGAAGACATATGCTAAACTTTCACTCCGTGAAGATGAACTCGAAGATTTCTACAACATCAAGAGTATCGGTAATATTCAGTTTGAGCTTTACGCAACAAACGATGATTGGGATTATATTGTAGATCATGAGGTAATCACTCTTACAACAAATCTTAAGGCTGATGAACCTTCATTTGATGAAGATGTAGTTCTTTATGATGCTGATGGAGTTTATATCGCAGCCAGATTCTCTCCTAGCGAAGGAGATTACGGATTCAATCAGATTTATGTATACTGTGAGAATCATACCGACAACGAGTACTCATTCGGTGTTGACACATTGGATATCAACGGATTCACGATCGGCGGTTGGTTGTATGTAACTCTTCCGGGAAACACTGTAGGTGTTGGAACGATCGGTATCTATGATTCAGACCTCGAGGATAACCACATTGACGAGATCGAAGAAATCCAGTTGGCTGTTTCCGTTCAGAACTACGATGATTGGCAGGACAAGTTCGTTACAGAAACTGTAGACATTCCTGTATGATCACCGGTCAGATAATTAATCGGACATAACAAAGTCCCTGAGTTCTAAGGAGCTCAGGGACTTATTAATTGTATTGTTTTTTATCTGTCGATTATTCTTCGTCCTCTCCGAATGCATCTCCGTAGATATCGAGCATCGGTTTTTGTTCAACAGTTACATCCAGATGACCTGTCGGAGAGACCCAATCATAATCGGATGTTTTCGATAACCTGTAAGCAAATGAAATATCCACGCTGTCAGGGAAAACATAATTATTGCTTTGCAGGATCAGTGGATTATTGAGGTCATAAAGAAGAGTGATTCCCTTATGCGGGAGAATATCGAATCGGATTCCGGTATCAAGATTACCGTCACCGAAAGAAAGAGTAGGAGTGATCACTCTCATATTCTTATCGGAATTGTTCATAGCAAATACTTCAAGGAAGTTTGCTTCTTCTGTCTCAACTATCTTGACGGAAGCAATGAGCAGTTCACTGTCTGCAACGACTGTGCCGCCTATAAGGGATGGAGTTTCAGTCTCGCCGAAGAAGTTAGTCTTAATCGTTACGAGATCTGTCTCAAACTGGACTGCCTCATTATCATTCAAAGCCTCGAACTTGACATCGATCGTACCGATATCAGTGATATTGAGGGTTGAAAGATCATTCAGGTTGACAAGACCATAATAGGTTTCCTTGGAATTAGCAGGAATATAGAGCTGTTCAGGAAGTTCCAAACGATACTCGATATCATTTACGAACATCTGAGTCATGGTCAATGTGATGTTGTGTGTGGAATTATTCTCGACCCACAAAGCCAGAGCGTAATATGAGGATTTGCCGTTATAGGTCATAAGTTCCTTAGCTGTGATGGATATATTGTCCTGGTCATAGATTACGGTATCCTTGATCTTCCATGGTGCTTCAGGGAATGCGCCGTACGAATAATCCTTATTGTCCATCGTCTCTTCAGTTTCTTCCTCAGTCTCTTCGGTTTCGTAGACACTCTTATATTCCTCGCCGGAAGGCCAAGTAGTATTAGTCTCGAAAAGAGCGGAGCATGAAGAAATCATAAAAGCACATAAGACAGGAATAACAAACAGTCTGAGTTTTTTCATTTCTTTACCTCCTATGTATCTACGTGTAAGTATACAAAAAACTGCCTTGGTATCCAAGACAGTTTTTTGCGTAATATAAAATAAAATGATAACTTATTTTGCTTCTCTAATAACGTTTCTTCTGATCTTACCGCTGATCGTCTTAGGAAGCTCCTCAACAAACTCAACTACACGAGGATATTTATATGGTGCGGTATTAGTCTTAACGTACTGCTGAACTTCTTTCTTGAGCTCATCGCTTGGTGTAGCCTTACCCGGAACGAGAACGATCGTTGCCTTAACGACCTGTCCTCTTACACCCTCAGGGTCAGGTGTAGCAGTTACTGCACACTCGAGAACGTATGGAAGTTCCATGATGACACTCTCGATCTCGAAAGGTCCGATACGGTAACCGGAAGACTTGATAACATCGTCGACACGACCGACATACCAGATGTAACCTTCCTCATCCATCCATGCAGTATCACCTGTATGGTAGTAGCCGTCATGCCATGCTTCATCTGTCTTAGCCTGATCTCTGTAGTATCCGAGATAAAGGCCGCAAGGGATCTTGTTACTGGTCTTTACGCAGATCTCACCTGTTACACCCGGCTTGCACTCGTTTCCGTCCTCATCGAGGATGTGGATGTCGTAGTAAGGATTAGCCTTACCCATGGAACCGAGGCGGATGGAAGAACCGACGAGGTTACCGATGGCAAGTGTAGTCTCAGTCTGGCCGAAGCCCTCCATGAGTCTGATACCTGTTGCCTTCATGAACTGGTTAAATACCTCAGGGTTTAATGCTTCACCTGCAACTGTTGCATACTTAAGGGAAGACAGATCGTAATTTGAGAGGTCTTCCTTAACGAGGAATCTGTACATTGTTGGCGGAGCACAGAATGTCGTGATGTTGTACTTCGCGAACATAGGAAGGATCTCGTTAGCATGGAACTTATCGAAGTCAAATGTGAATGTAGGTGCTTCACAGAGCCACTGTCCGTAGAGCTTACCCCACAAAGCCTTACCCCAGCCCGTATCAGAGATCGTGAAGTGGAGACCGTTAGGGTCAACGTTGTGCCAGAACTTGGCTGTTACGTAGTGACCGAGTGCGTACTTATAGGAATGACAAGCGATCTTAGGATAGCCTGTTGTACCTGAAGTAAAGAACATGACCATAGGATCGTTTCCGCATGGTGTCTCTGCCGTCCTCTCGAAAACATCACTGAAGCTTTCGAATTCTGCGTTGAAATCATGCCATCCGTCACGGCAGCCGTTTACCATTACGAGCGTGATATCCATTCCGGACTTATCTGCTGCCTTCTTAGCTTCTTCAGCTACATCACCGTCAGCTGTACAAAGGATCGCCTTAACGCCTGCAGCCTTGTAGCGGTAGTCGAAGTCGTGTTCCTTCAAAAGGTTTGTAGCAGGGATAGCGATCGCACCGAGCTTATGAAGAGCGAGCATGGAGAACCAGAACTGATAATGTCTCTTAAGTACGAGCATTACGCGGTCGCCCTTCTTGATTCCGAGACTTGAAAGATAATTAGCAGTCTTATTGGAATACTTCTTCATCTCTTCGAAAGTATACTTGTGATCTGTTACGCCGTCTTTTGCGACCCAGACCATTGCAACCTTATCAGGGTCCTTATCTGCGATACCGTCAACGAGGTCGAATGCGAAGTTGAACTTGTCGCACTCTCTTGTAAACTCAACGTTCTTCAAAAGACCGTTCTCATCAAACTCGTCAACAACAAACTTCTTGTAGATAGGGTTCTTAAGATCTGCAAGATCTGTATTGGATTTAGCGTTTGTAACGTACTCAGTCTTGAACGGAACTTCCTTGACGTTGCCGTAATCAGCGTTGAGGATGATAGCGTAGAACTCGCAGTCCTCACCGCCGAGAGCGTACTCGTTGTGCGGCTGGTTGGAATTGAAGATGATGCTGTCACCCGGGTAGAGGATCTCGCTGTGGTCACCGACCTGAACCTTAAGGGTTCCTCTGATGACGATGTTGAGTTCCTGACCTTCGTGGCTTACGAGCTCATAAGGCGGGTTCAATGCTTCTTCGGAATATGGGATGATAACTCTGAATGGTTCACAGAGCTTGTTCTTGAAGTTGTTGCAAAGTCTTCTGTACTCGAAGCCTGCTCTTCTGGCGATAGCGACGCCTTCGCCTTTTCTTGTAACCTCAAACTCGGTGAGGGAAGCGGACTGACCTTCGAGAAGGTCGTTGATCTCTACGCCTGCAAGGTTGGCTACCTTGTATACGAATGTGAAACTGAAGTCATCAACGCCCTCTTCGTAGCGGATGTACTGAGCCTCGGATACTTCTACCTTTGAAGCCATCTCTGCAGTTGACAGACCCATATCGAGTCTTACACCTTTGATTCTGTCTGCGATCTCGTTGATCTTCTGTTCGAGATTCACATTTTTCTTTTCGTTTGACATGTTGTTCCTCCTTTTCTAAACCTTTAAGCGGGCAGAGGAGTTTTTCGGAAATAAAAAAACGCCCCAAAGTCCTCTATAGGACATTGAGACGGATAATCCGCGGTACCACTCAACTTGCGAAGATAAACTTCACCACTTATAGGTTCTATCAAACCTCTTGCCTTAACGCGGCTGCCTTCGGACACAGTCTACTCGGATATCTCCATTCGGTGTGTCAGCTCGGGAGCGATAGTCAGTTGGTATGCGGTAATGTCGACTCTCAGCACTTATCGACTCTCTGTGTTTACCTCAAAACCGGACCTTCTCCGTCACAGCTTTTTGCTATACGTGGGTAGGATATACCTTGCAATAGGCCTTGTCAACAGGTTTTTTTCGAAAAATACGGACAAAATCCTTGTATTTCGATGACAAAAAATTTTCATTTAACAGTTTATTTACATATCGGACAGAAAAATGGCGTTTGTTCACACAATATGACATAAATGCTAGTCAAAAACAGGCAAAATAAGGGCGTAACAAGGTATATGAGGTTTTATGGGAGGAAAAGGTTATGGCTAAACAGTATTTGATAACAGGAGCGACAAGTTCGCTTGGTATATATTTGGTAAAGATGCTTTTGGAGCAGGGAAACAAGGTAAGGATCCTTGCAGATGTGGATGTGGATTGCTCCGCATTTGACGGAATGGACATCGAGATATTCCGCGGAGAGACATTCCACAAGGACACGATGAGAGAGTTCTTCAATGTAGAAGCTCCGAGAGAATCAATTCTGATACATGCTGAAGAGCAGGTGTCGATCGCCCAGGGCAAGAATCTTCTTATGAGGAGGATCAATGTTTCCGGTGCAGTGAACATCATGGACATGTGCATCAAACATAAGATTGGAAGACTTGTTTATCTGAGTTCGGCATATGCACTTCCTGTTAAAGGTGATCCGTACGTATCGGGTCAGGAATTCCATTTCGACAGGAATATGGTCGAAGGTGACTACGCTCAGACGAAAGCGGAAGCATCCGCTTACATTATGGAGAAGGTAAGTCTTAATAAGTACGACGCTGTACTTGTACTTCCGACTTTCATAATCGGACCGGGCACACCTAAGGATTCCGACATCGGCAAGGTCCTTAACAGTTACCTGAACAAAGAGGTCGCTCCGGTAAACGGGGGACACGTATTTGTCGATGTAAGAGATGTAGCGGCAGGCATAATCGCTGCAGCTGAGAAGGGCACAAGGGGAGCAGGTTACATTCTGACAGGTGAATACAGATCCACCGTAGAATTCCTGAATGACGTCTGTGAGGCCGCTGGAGTCGAGCACGACGGCAAGATGTTCCCGGACTGGCTTCTTAATAAATCAGTTGCCAAATTTGTCGACGCCTATTACAAACTCACGCATAAGACTAATCCAAAAGATATCTATGCGGTATTCACAACTTCATCCAATGCCAGGTATGAACTTGACGGTGCAGATGAGGTAACAAGTGCCAACGGTATCAGTATCAAGGATTCTATTAAGGATACTGTAACATGGGTAAACGGTACCGGGGCATAACAAATGGTTTTATGACGGGGGTCGTCTCTAAGGGAGACGGCCCCCTGATTTTTGTCTTATTTCTCTTTTTTCGATCACTACTGAAAGGATAATTTGGATCATAAAAGGCAGTTTCACACTGAAGTGGATCTTCTTTTTGTTCTGCGAAACCCTGAAACACCAGTTGATCCTCCCTGTTGATAGGGAGCAAATACTGGATTTTTGGCTGGAATCCAGTAAGTAATCCCTATAACCAGGAACTTTTTGCTGTATTTTACAAGAAAATCCGGTATTTAGTCTCTGTGTATAGGGATAGATTACTGGATTTCAAAGGCATTTTAATGAGACCTTTCCTTTTGTTTTCAATAAATTACAGTCATCTGTACAGTTCTAACTGTAATTATCACGGGAAAAACGGCGAAAGTACAGTCATTCGTACCGTTATAGGACTGTACAAGCAACGGGAATTCTTCCTAAAATACAGTCATCTGTACCGCTATAGAACTGTACAAATAACGGGAATTCAAAAAGATGGGGATGTCCCAAGTGAGTTCAATCACTTTTGAGACATCCCCCAAAACATTTTTAGGGGAATTGTCTTATCAAACGTAAGGAATGATCCTTGCAGCTTCACACTTCCCGATGAATTCAGCACTTCTTGTGAAGCCGTAAACAACGGTCTCTCTTGATGTGCCGGTGGCAAGGAGATCGATCCAGTAAGCTGCGCCTTCAGGATCGGACTCACGGTCCATGAATGTCAGGTAGAGGCGGTTAACGAATTCTTCGTTGGAGAGGTTGTAAGATACCATCTCTTCGGAAAGGAAGAAAGCAACGCCGACGGACTCGCCTGTCATGTTGTAATTGGCAAGGCCCTGTGCCCAGTACTCTCTGCCTTCGCTGTCGAAGTCTCTGCCGAGAGCTGTGGTGTACATACGCTCTACGAATGCATATGTAGCGTCGGTAGGGTTGATCGTTTCCTTAGCCTTGATGTTGCCGCCGGAACGGATGCCGTAAGATGCACAAGTATCGGCCCACTCCTGAGAGAAGATAAATCCGTTCGCGACGGCTGTTCTGTCCATCGTGTGTGATGAGAGCTGACCGAGCCAGAATGCCATGCCTGCGTCATCAGGTTCACGATTGAAGAAGGTTTTATAGAGGATAGTAAGGAACTGCTCATCGGATGTTCCTCTGTTCTGGAACTCTGCACTGAAGATGAAGCCCTGTGCAACTTCCGCACCTGTGCTCCTGAAGTTGAAGAGTTCGCCGGACCAGAACTTGAGACCTTCCTGCTCAGGCTCACGGTCGAGTACATAGATATAAAGACGTCTTACGAAGTCGAGGATCTGATCGTTTGCTACTGTTTCTTTGTTTGGCTTCTGGATAGTCATAGCGTAACCGAAGTCATCTTCGCCGCGGACTGCGAGAATGTAGCTGCCGGCTTCGAGTGTTTTCGAGATGTTCGGAGAGACTTTTCTACGGTATTCCTTTGAAAGGAGTGTGTTGCCGTCCATGTCGTAGATATAGAAATATACGAAAGTCGCCTTGGCGTCTGTGAGGTCAAAATTGAATGTGTACTCACCCTTCTCGTCGACTCTGAGGAGGTATTTGTTCTTCTGATAAACGAAGGTGAAAGAGTCTTCGATCTTGTCGTAATTCGTTACGTCCAATGTTGGCTTTTGTGGTGTGACATAAAGAGTGTATGAAGATCTCGTGTTGCCTGATGCTGTTCCGCAGCCTACGCTTATAGTGTATGTCTCGTTGGCCTTAAGATCAACTTTTGCTCCGAGCTTTGTAGTGACGAAATCAAGACTCTTGATAGATTTTCCGTTGCTGTCCTTGACATCGAGAGAAAGAGCAGATCCCTGGCTCTCGAGGGCGAAGTAGTATGCACCGTCATAAGGAGCCTTGTAGGAATATGTGTTTATGCAGCCGTTGTATGACTGTGTGTCATCTATTCTGGTGTAGCCTGTGATGTCAGGTTTTTTCTCAAGGTTATATGAAAGACCGAAAGTCGTTGTGTCGTTGCCTGTTACAGTGATAGTGTATTTCTGACCCTTTGTAAGATCAGCGCTTATCATCTTTCCTGCTGCGATGTTGGTAGC
>JAGCGK010000187.1 GCA_017649645.1 Clostridiales bacterium
ACGCTCGAAGAAGTCTCCGCATACGCATTATTCGTCTGACCCTGATCGTTCGGAACCGCCAGGTCGACGTCAGCTACATAAGGATGCTTGAATCCGAAATCAAGAAGACGCGCCTCGATATTGTCACCGTCAACCAGGAAGTGCCCGACCGACAGCACGGCGATATCTTCCTTCGGAGTAAAGATAACGCGCTTAACGATAAAGAAAAGGCAGACGACGGCAACGATAACGATCAGATATTTATACCATGTATAACCGATATAATTCTTCCACTCGCCTTTCGTTTTTCCAAGGAACTTAGGTTCCGCTTCACGCTCTGCGAGGGCCTTGAGCCTTGCCTGTTCTTTTCCTGTGGCCACATCGAAAACATACGACAGGTCCACCATCTTCTGCTCACGCTCGGCATCATCCTTGATGACACGCGCGCGCTTGGATAACTGCCAGAATTTCTCGTCGATCTCATAATCGTTGGCATCAGAATCGAGGCCCAGATATTTCAGGGCCTCGTCTTTTTCGATACCTATTAATTCGTCAGAAACTTTGATCTTGTTATCCTTATCTTCTGCCAATTAAAAAACTCACTTTCGATTACATGTTGCTGATAATAGTAGCAACAATAACAATGAAACCGATGATTACTTCAATAAATCCGATTATGGATGCTGCAATACCCAGACCAAAGGCTACCTTAGGAAGAGCACTCGTATCATTCTTCTTGGCACCGATACTCATGATCAAGCCGATAAGACCGCACACGAGAGCAATGAGACCTGTATAGAAGAAGAAACTGAAGAACAGACCGACACCTGAAAGGATAACTGCCGTGATCGACTTGCTCTTGCTGCGCTCGCCCTGAGCTCCTACGCCTGCAGATGTGTAAGCAGGCTGAGTCTGTTGATAGACCGGCTGAGTACTCGGCTGGCTGATCGGCTGTGTGATCGGCTGAACTACCGGCTGAGATGCAACAGGCTCCTGAACTGCCTGAACATTCTGCTCAACTACCTTAGCATCAGCTGCGATGCTTGCTGCTGCAACAGACGGAATATCTGCCTGAGCTGATCCTACCTGTGCGAAAGCATCATTAGCTGTTCCGCACGCAGGGCAAAACTTGTCATTTGGTCCTAATTCGTGACCGCAACTTGTACAAAACATTATTTTGTACCTCCCTTATTCATATTTCTCGGAATAACGACAAGAAGGGCTATTCCGATGATCAACACTATCATGATGGCAAGACTTCCTTCGAATCCGAAAGAACCGCCGTGAAACAGTTTATTACCTACTTGTTTTGAAATCAAGAACGAACTTTGAGATTCCAGTCCGCTTACCTGAGAACCAAGAACATGTCCCTGGAAGAAATTCCATGCAGAGTGCGCTGCACAAGGCACCCACAGGTTATCGAACCTGAGCATCAGGAACGCGAAGAAAAGTCCGCTCAAGAAAAGATTAAACATGGCGATCAGTGTCATTCCGGGATTAAAGGAATGAAGCAGAGCAAATGCCAGTGAAGAAATGAGAACCGCGATCAATGTCGCATGCTTGTTCTTCATGGAATTCTTAAGTGACACGAGGAAAAAACCTCTGCACAATACTTCCTCCGACATTCCCTGAACAATATATCCCAGGAAGTAGAGTATGATCAGATAATCGATCTTCCCTCCCACAATATCGATACCCTTAAAGATAAGACATATCAGCGCAGAAAGGACCATGATCATTCCGCCGATAAGATAACCCACAGGATATCCCAGAGGAAGTTTCTTCTTGAAAAATCCCATAGACGCGAGACTTCTCTTCTCGATCTTCGTGACATATATCATCGATACTATTGTCGTGCCGACCGTAGCAAACAACGTAGGTATCATCACGTACGGAGGCATCTTAGCTGCCAGAGAAAAAATCTCAGCGAATGAGCCGTTTGCCATTGTCTCATCTATCGTCGGAAGAAGTTCAAACGCCCACTTACTTATGAACGGAATACACAGGATGCCCTGTATTCCTGATCCGATATCAAATATCAAGATGAAAAACAATATAATGATAATCGGCTTAAACTTACGTTTAGCCAAAGATGCTTCTTTGAATATCTCACATTGATCAAACTTGCCCATATAATATCTCCTTCAATTCCAAGATATAATATCATCAAGGTTTTCTTTAATCAATTGAAGAAAGACTACTAAACCAGGTCGTTATTTATCTGACAAATATACAAATATGCGTCATATCATTGATTATTATCCGAAATCATCAAAGGAAACTTTGATCTGACTTCTTCTCTCCATTTCTCCTGTTCTTCATCACTAAGACCATATTTGTCGACTATCTTAATCTGTTTAACATCACCTGACTTGGCTATATAGTCATACATATCATCTAATTCATCCCCAGAAACGTTTTCATAAATATTCAGTCTTTCATTTGATGGCTTTACTAAATACAAGAATTCAATATGGTCTCCTTCATATAACATTTCCAAATAGACATTTGTATTTTTCATATCCACACTCAATTGACTGTCAGGATTTGAATCAAGATACTCGTTAATCATAATTCTAGTATCCTCTACTATCATGTAATATGGTATTTCGCTCAGCATTTTTATATCTTGGTGGTACGAACTTTTAACCTCCAAATATATACCCAAACTTTTATCATCTTTTCCAAATGAAACGTATACTTGCTCTCCATATTTCTGAACAATCTGTCGCTGAATATCTTCATACCCTTCGTCGTATTTTTGTTCTCTAACGACTTGTTTCCATTGCAATGTACAAGAACACAGCGACAGTATCAGAAATAAAAATATTAAGACATATGTTTTCTTCCGCATCACAACCACCTCGCCTCATTTAAGAATTATTACTGTTCCATCAGACAAATTATTGTTTATTTTATTGTATTCAACAAAATCATTGTAAAGAATATAGTACTGTTCTCCCCACGTTTGGATACGTAACCATTCATTACCCGATTCGCCATCTTTTACTATGCCTGTAATGGTAACATAGTGATCTGTCATGACATTTGCATTGTTTTTTTCATCCTTATCTTCAATTCCTTTTGGACTATTACAGGCTTTTTGACCCTATAGGCTCAATCTTAACTGCTTGTCTGCCCAGCTTTTCTGGTTGGCTTCATGGATGATATCGCCCGGTTCAATATTGCCGATCAGAAACGGAGAATCCGGATCATGCTTTGACATGTTCATCTTAACCAAAGAAGGATCGCTGTTGGCGTAGCAATACTTACAAAGATGGGCACATGTGTCATAAGCACCGATATCGGTTCCGAGAAGGCAGGCACACTCGCCGTTACGTTGGTTCTTGCTCTGCTTTGGAACTTCCAGATGAAATCCGAGTGCCGTCTCATATGTACTGACGGTCATGCAGCCGGAGTAATCGGCACCATATGGCTGAAGCTCGTTTCCTTCTGCACAGGGGCGGATCGTCATTTTGTGCTTTGATGCGATCTCGATAAAAGCCCTGCCGATCGTAAGTCTGTCTTCTTTGGAGACAGGCCGGGCCTCAGGAAAGTTACGTTCGACTTTTTTGTAGATATCGATGAAGCTGATAACACAGGTGTTGGTATAACCTTCAATGTTTTCAGCCATTCTCGAGAATTCGGAAATGTGGTGTTCGACCGTATAGACATCATTTATCAGGATCGGATCATAACGCCATCCGATGCTGTTGATACCCACGATATTTGACAGTTGTTTGAAGTCCTCCATCACCTTTTCCTTGGAAGGAACATTAGGTTCTATGTCTTTGCCGTATGGCGTGATCGTCACAAACCAGTA
>JAGCGK010000188.1 GCA_017649645.1 Clostridiales bacterium
AGATGTAATTATTTAACTTTTCTACCTTCTCGGGAATGATGTCAACTGCCGTAACATTGTTACACTGCGCCAGCAGCACCGCCAGAGACAGTCCTACATAGCCTGTGCCCGCCACAGCCACATTAAAAGATTTTTGCTGTTTCTTCTTTTTCTCCGGATCGACGAACAGGGAGTCGATGTCAAAATCCAGCACTTCCGACAACGCTTTCAGCTGATTGATCGACGGTGTGAACTCCTGATTCTCAATGAGAGACAGAATGGATCTATTGATGCCGGTCGACTTGCTTAGGTCAGCCTGGCGCATCTTTTTTTCTTTCCTTTGTGTCGAGACGGTGTTAGCCAGCAGTTGTAAAGATAGTTGTTTCATACGATACCCCCCATAGTCATCTGAAAACTATAATAACACCCGATTGCAGAATAAACAATAATCCATATTTCGATGTTAATAATGTTAACACAAGTGACAATATGTATTTTTATGAATATACAAAACGATATTGATGCCAGAGAACTTAAACTTCTAATCGAGAATGAGATTGATCTTATAAAGCCATATGTATTTGATTGCAATAAGAAGCAACTCAAATAGTTAAATAAAGAAGAATGCCTATTTCCTTGCGTCTATAGATCTGATGAAACTCAAAGAGATATACGATTATGTTAATGATGCTGCAGTTTGACGTTTTGTCTCTATGAGCACATTCGCGACAGGGTGGAGGAGGTGCTTTGTCAGATATTTGTTTTAGCCTCGAGGGAAAATATCAGAAGATTGTCCGATTTTAGATTATTGTCTTTACGATAACACTAGCCGATGATAAATTAATCATATGATGATATTGAAATAATATTATCAAATAATCACTGAATGAGAGGATTTTGAAAATGAAAAAAAGGGTATTGAGTTTAGTGTTGGCAATGCTGCTTACAGTCGGTGTCTATTTTGCATTGCCGAGTAAAGTGAATCCGCTGCCGACCCCTGATGTTCTGGCTGCCAACTATGCAGGTGCTTACAAATGCAAAAAGGCCGGTACAGTAAAGACCGTTAATATAGTGTGGAACAGTAACGGAACTATATCGATCAAACGTGGTACATACTATTTCTATCCTTCAAACATCGGACAGGTCTTTACGCTTGACGATTGCGGAAATTACGGAAAATCCGGTGTGATACTCATCAATATGCAGGAAGCCATCAGTAATGGATATCTCGAGCGATTCTGCGGATAATGGGAGGATAAGGCGATGATAAAAAGGTTGTTGAGCATTATCCTGGTATTGACAGTTTTTTTGGGCGGATATTCTTTGCTTCCTAAAAAATATAATCCGTTGCCGGTAAATGATGTCAGTGCTGCTACTACTTTTAGGCCGGGTTATTATTTGTGCATAAAAACATTTGTCAGTGTCACGCTTAACACTACTGATACGCCAAGTACAGCTAGAACACCCATTAAGGTTATAAGTGCAAAAGCATATAATATCGGAGAATTGGTTTATATAGACAATCGAGGCTATGACGGAAAAAATTTCCTTGCATCTGATATTAAGAATTTTGTTGCTGTATGGTATACCGGCTGAGAGTGAGGAAGCCTGATAATTTATGCTAAAACGGGGTGCTTTCATAAGAAGCACCCTTTTAATTGCAGAGATAAGAAAACTCGAGGTTGAATCTTTTTCGAAAACATAGAGGCTCTTATTTCGTTCAGTATTCATGTTTTACCATGTTCGTAAAAGTGCTAAAGTAATGATGTATTGATATGTTTTTCGGAAGGTATAATATGGCGACTTTAAAGAGTTATTCTTGTTCTGAATGCGGCGGAGTCTTGAATTATGATAAGGATCAGGAACTGTTCGGATGTCCTTTTTGCGGTGCTGACTTTGCGGTCGGTAATATCCATCGCGATGAACTCTTGAAGGACGTCGAGATCCGCTTGAACAATCTGGAATTCCATGCGGCGAGGGAAAAGATCGACAGTATCCTCGAGCAGTATCCCAACGACCCGCTGGTGCTCCGTGATCTGGTGCTGTGCGAAGGAAGATGTAATTCCGTGGATAATCTCGATCATCCCGGCAAGATGAGTTCGTGTGATTTTGTGAAGATGGAACAAGCTGCCTTTGAGGTTCAGGAGAGATGTGACGTCAAGGACAAGGCGTATTTTGCAAAGCTCATCGAAATGATACGGATGGCTCATAAATATAGTGATCTGAGTTCAGGAGTCAAAGCGGTCCCAAAAGCAGGAACCGATCAGTTTAAGGAATTGGCGAAGGCCGGTGAAGATTATAAAAAATCCGTGGAAAACAGTAAGGTAATTCTTTTTGGTTCACAGGGACAGAATTCTGAAGATGATTCCTCCGGACTTCTGGTCGTAGGCGGAATAATCGTTCTGGCGGTATTCTTTATTGGCGGAAAGAAGGCAGGACTCATTGCACTGGCGATCTTTGCGGCAATAATCGCGCTTTACCTTTTGCTCAGCACGCTCATAAGAAGAGCCATATACAAACACAGGGCAACACCTCACAGAAAAAATCTGGACACCCTCCATCAATACGAGGATTCTTCAACGGCTGAAATCAGATCTTTGGAGAGTTCATACGAGACTACCTATAAGAGGTTCAAGCAGATCACTCCGGCGGGTGACAGGGAAGCTGCAGAACAAAGGCCGCGTGCTCCGAAGATCCCTATGGCCGAGCTGATCGACTTTGATAAGAAGATCGTCTGCAGTAACTGCGGAGGAAACCTCATCGCCGACAAGGACAGGATGCTCTACGAGTGTAAGTTCTGCGGTGTTGCTTACGGAAGTTCACTGTTCTTCGGCCAGCCGTTCAAAAAAGCTCTGGAAGCTATGGGCGTCGGCGAATATATCGAAGCCGACCAGAGATTTACGCATATGCTCATGCTGGATCCTCACGATTTTAATGCGCTGCTCGGAAGATTTCTTTGCGCCGGCAAGTGGAAGAAGATCGAGGAGCTGACACTGGCTCACTCCATCCCTCAGATCAGACTTAAGAACCTGAAGGAGAGGATCGATGAGATCGTGCCTCAGGCATCGGATGAGGACAGAGAGTATTTTGCCGATCTTCAGAGAATGATCAATGACCGTCTCGAATTATCCGAACTCGAGACTGATCTCAATCGCCTTAAAAAAGGTGTTACGGGAAACGAATCGGAATTCCATGACCGTAACCGCCTGACCGCCGACTTCAATGATCTGCGCGACAAGGTCCTCCGTGCAAACAGAGACCTGGATTTTATTTCCGGGATCCCGATGGCATAGCTTTCAGATGGAACTGTTTCAGAAATGGAACAACTTCTCCTCGATTATTGAATTTTCTCTATCAAATCGGTCGGATCGCATGACAGTGCGGAAGCGAGCATAAGAAGGTATTCGCCCTGAGCTTTGTTTATGTTCTTCCGACGCTGTTCGTATTGTTGTATAGTCCTTACCGGAACACCGCTGGCTTCCGCCAGTTTGCTCTGACTCAAGCCTGAACGGAGACGAAGGATCTTAAGGTTGGTATCTGATCTGCTCAGACGGATCATGTCATCCATGTGATCGACAAACTGCTTAATATCCATTTCGTGGTACGGATCGTACATTTTTACAATATCGTTTATTGATACATAGCGGATGATCTCTCGAAAAGACATGGAAGTGTACCATTGATAATAGGCCAAAGCCCACCCTGCCCAATACTCTCGACTTCGGTCTGACATAAAACCGACCTCGGCTTTTTCGTACGGCAATCCTATCCTCTCGCAGACTTCATACACGAGTTCGATCCCGGATCTGCCTGCTACTATTGAAACATCACCGTTTCCGAATAACTCTGCTACACCTGAAACTATGAACAGATCGAAAAAGTCCGCTATGTTCTTGTGGAGTCCGTTAACAGCGAAATCCATCATCATTGCCAGCGTCGTTCCGGCCTTTTCTAAGTATAGCTTATCGTAAGCGCGGATCATCTGATCTTATCTCCTCATTGAGTATCTGTGTAATGAAAATATCTGTCGGAAGAACTCTGTTCCTCTCGACATCAAAATATTTCCTGCGAGCCTTAATATCACGTTCTTTTTTTCTCGTGTACCACTCTGTTTTGTCTGCTGTTTCAAAACCGATGAAGTTCAAAGCATTGAATGCTTTTTTGCTCTTCAAAACAAATTGTGTTCCGGGTTTGCCAAGATGCATGGCATTATTCAGTTGTCTGTATGAGATCGTGCCGTTAAGAAAATCCTGGGCAAATGAAAAGTAACTGTCATCAGCTCTGTATCCGATTATACAATCATATTTCTCATGATCTAAGTGGTAGTTCTTGGTCAGAAATTCTTTGGATTGGAAAGCCAGTGCTGATGTAGTATCAAATGTTCGGTTCTCCAACAAGACAGTCAGCCAATAAAGGATGGTATAGGAAGGATCATTAAGGTTCAGGATACTGAGCCTTGAACAATCTATCTCGTATCCGTTCGCGATGCCATCATGATCTTTACCGACACCCCATTCTTTTGCCATATTCAGATCTTCGGTACAGTAAAAACCGCGCCCGTAATCATTATAGACTTTGCCGAGTCCGAAGACGGGTTTCTCGATTATATGATCCGAGCCATGATAGATCGTCCGTATCACTGAAATGACCTCCTGTTTAATTGATTATACTCCTTTGGGAGTATAATCTCAATGCGCATACGATCGTGTAAAATATATCCATACTGATCGAAAAGGAGGAGCCGATATGCAGGACAGGTACATCAGGGTCACGGGAACGGGATCTCTTACGATAAAGCCGGACCAGACCATTATCGATATTACGATAAGAGATACTGAGGAAAAACACGAGGATGCCGTGAGACGTTCGGCGGAACTTACGAATGTGGTTAAGGATGCACTGGGCGAAGCGGGCTTTGGCAAAGAAGATGTGAAGACAACGAGCTTTTCCATTCAGCCGAGATATGAGAGCTATAACGATGACGGCGTGTGGAAAAAGAGATTTATCGGGTATGAGTATTCGCATGCGATGAAGATCGTTTTCGATATGGATAAGGAAAGGCTCGGCAAGGTCTTTGAGGTGCTTGGTTCGTGCGAGGCATCACCTGAGTTTAACGTGAGCTACAGTCTTAAGGATCAGGAGCGTGCCAAGAAATACCTCATCGAGAAAGCGGTGCTGGATGCCACGGAAAAGGCAAAGATCCTGGCAAGTGCATCGGACGTCAAACTCGTTCAGATAAGCAACATAGATTATTCCTTCGGGGTCATTAATTTCTCCGTTTGTTCTCTCGAAAAACCGAGGGGCGGCGCGTTCGGCAAGAGTGCGGGATTCGATGTCGATATCGAGCCTGATGACATCAGGGTCGAAGACAACGTAACGATCGTCTGGAAGATCGAGTAAGCTTTTTCCGTGAGCGTCTGTGAAGGCAGGCGTTCTTATTCTCGAAAAACCGCCCTAAAATAATTAATAAACAAAGAAAACCTCAACGATATGTGATATACTCGCAATTAATCAGTTTTTTGTATTGTCTCGTTTATTTTTTCGGAGGAACTCGGAATGAAGAAGAACTTACTTATGAAGGTCGCTTCGGCTCTTCTGTCGACAGGTATCCTTATCTCGCTGATACCATCGGCTGTTCTTGCAGATGGCGATGTAATTACCGTTGACGGTCACGATTTCATTAAGCAATCGGACGGATTATATAAGTGTTCACTTACAATGTACGAATATTGGAATAATTCGGCTCATCCTTATACATACCTTTATTGCCTCTTGAATCAGGAGATCATCGACCGTGATTTCGGCGGTACGATCCCTAACATTGAAAATCCTACCCAGGAGAATCGGTACTTCTATCTGGGTGAGGATATAACGATAGATCACGGTGTGAAAGTCAAGGATCAATCCGGATCGGTAATCGAGCTTCAGGGAAGGACGATCACCTATGATCCCGCTGATACGGATGAATATCTGTGGGATGCTTCCGAGAGTACTAATTGCTCTGTCGATTTCCAGGGTTCATATTTTGAAAATGAATCAAGCAGCCTCAGCGGTGGTACGATATCTTCTCCGAACGGGGCACCTATCGCGAAGTATACCGGTGGAGCCTCCGGCTCATACGGTAGTGTAACCGTAAGCGGTATCAATATAGTCGGAGGATACGGAACAAATTATACCGACAAGAGAAAGAGCGCATTTGATCTGTCGGGAAGTGCCGATCTTTACATCTATTCCGGAGCCGTCATAAGTTCTTTCTCTGCGGAACAAGGCGGAGCAGTCAAGGCAACAGACGTGACCAATGTTCAGATTACGGGTACGATCATGAATTGTTACGCGACTGAAGGTGGTGCGATATATGCCGAAGGACGCGTACTCTTCGGCGGAAAACTTACGGGAAATCTGGCTGATAAGAGAGGCGGAGCGATCTGTCTCATAGGTGATGATGCACATTTCGAATCTTTTTATTCGGACGATGAATTGAATATTCCGATACCGATCATAACCAACAACACATGCAGCAGTTACGAAGGCGCCGATGAGGGTGGCGGAGGAATATATGTTGACAGCGGATATTCAAAGCCTGTTGATCTCTCCAGAAAGATAACCATAAACAATAACAACAGAAATGCCGGATCGAAGAAGAATCTCCATATCATCTGTAATGACAATTCTCAGGATTATATTACCGTGGGTTATTACAACAGCGATGAATTTAAGGTCGGAATATCCTGTTACGGAGCTAAGAGCGGTGATACCGTCATCAGAT
Source organism: Clostridiales bacterium (assembly GCA_017649645.1). Classification (GTDB taxonomy): domain Bacteria; phylum Bacillota; class Clostridia; order Saccharofermentanales; family Saccharofermentanaceae; genus Saccharofermentans. The sequence goes on from JAGCGK010000188.1 coordinate 6,746, forward strand.
ATCCAAGTTACTCGAAGACCACCGGAACCGAATATTATACCAGCAGGTTCGTCTATGAAGTTTCCGGCAAATCCTCTCTGATAACAAGTGTATTCACACATCCGGACGACGATAAAAGACTGATCCTCGATTTTGTATATGTGGAGGATACGACAAAGACTACGGTCCTCAGCGGATATTCACTGATCACAGACGGTTCCTCCATCGGGATCAAGTTCTACGTATCACTTTCCGATTATGACAGGAAAAATTACAATTATACAAAATACTCGGCCAAGGTCAGTACCGTCGGTGAGGATGAGTGCTACCTACTGGGAAATAACGAGAAGACCTTGACCTACAGAGACGGGGAATTCGAGAATGGTTATTATACTTACACATACTACGTGGATTCAATGGATATGACCGTTCCGCTGAAGTTCGAACTTTATAAGGAAGGTGTGGAAGAGCCTGTTGATACCATGTCCGGATTCACTGTCAGGGATTATATCGATACGATCGCCAAAAATCCGGGTAAATACGGAGAAAAGGGCGTGAAGGCCGCTGTAAGCATTGCTCTTTACGGGGCTGCTTCGCAGAAGTATTTCAATTTCCGGGCAGACGATCTTGCTGATAAGAACATGACCGGTGATATGAAAGCGAAGACGGAACTCTCATATTATCAGAACAGATATAAGACAGGTCTGTTCTATGATCCTGAAGATACTCAATATGGAAGCAACATGCCTCTCAGTATTCCGGAAACAGAGCATTTATCTTTCTATGGATGGACAATGTCCTTCAAGGGCAAGCCGGCCATGAAGTTCTACTTCCTGCCTAAGGAGGGAACTACGATCGATGATCTATACATAAGTTGTTATCTCGGCAACACATCCGTGTATACCAAAGGTGATTATATCGTTGTTCAGTGCTCTGATATCAAGATGGAGCAGATGATATACAGTGAGAGCATGTATATCTATTACGGTGATGAAGAAGATGCGGAAATGCACTTCTATTTCAAGCCGATCAACTACGTTACCAGGATGATGCAGAAGACAAACAATACTCCGGAAGCGATGGAGTTGTTCGATGCATTCTATACTTTTACAGTTCAGTTCCTGCCGGATTATTTTGAAAACTATTATTATTGATGAGGAGATGCCAGAATGAAAGATCTTAATGAATATATAACACCTGAATTGGAGATCATAATCCTTGAGGCTAACGGTGCTCCCGATTCTTTGCTCGATCCGGGTGACGGACCTATCGATGTAAACGGATGATCACATCTCCTTTTTCGAAAAGTATTCGGGAAAAAGTGCAAGTTATTCCAAGAGCGTTTGCGAGAGCAGACGCTCTTTTTATAATGTGGAAAACGATAGTTCCACGCAAATTTTGGGAGGCGGAATATGAAAAGAAAAATAATGAGTTTCTCTCTGGCGGTCTTGATGTGTGCAATGACAGCTTGTGATGTTAAGGATAAAAAGGAAGAAAAAATAAAGGTAAGATCCAAGGGTCCGACAGAAGCGACAGAAACGACAGAGACAACTGAGGAACCGATACCGCCGATCATTGAAGATCAGGGTGAACCCATGTACGAGGAAACAACGGTTGAGTCGGTGGCGTATTATAAGTGGGAAGAGTATGTTTTCGATGATGATGAGTATAAGTATTTGGTCATCAACGATTGGGGCGGGTACTGCCATCTGATCGCCAACGTGGAGGACGGATGGTATGAGATGGTCGAGGAGGAATACGGCCCGATCTATATAGCGGGCGAATATGAGGACAGGTTTTATTATGCGGATACTTACGGACTGAAATATATCGATCTGACTGATCCTGATCACCATGTGGAAACATGGTTTGAATTCGAAGATCTGGAAGATATATACAGCTATGATATGCACAGAAATATCTCGGCAATGGATATTGTGGGCGACACACTATATTTCAGTTATGACTGGACAGTGGAATTCGGTGATGAATACTATGGACTTTACTCGATCAAGTTTACTGATGACTCGTTGGATGATGCGGTCAAGATCTCGTCGGAAGCTACTATGGGAGACTGGTATGCGGATGAGGAAAAAGAGGTTTTGTACTTTATCGAGTGGCTTGATTATGGCGATGAAGAAGTGTACAGATATGACATCAAGACGGGGGAATATGAAGTATTATTAACGGATGTGACCTCTCTTGAAAAGAAGGATAAGTATCTTATCTGTAAATACGAAGAGGGAGCCGTATTCTATGATACGGAAACCTGTGAGTGTGTTTATCTGCCGGAAGTAGGTGAGCCGCATAACGGATTAACGTATGGACTTGCTGATGTTGCCAATGGGGATGTTTACTACAAAGACGGAAACAATATCGTTAAGTATGACTACGGGAAAAAGACTGTCGTATATACCGCGGACGGAGATGACTTTTATGGTTTTTCGTTCTGGACTGACGGTATCATTGAACTGATATATTTAGACAGCGGAGACAGATTTTTGGTTGAAGGTGAAGAGTATAAAGCTTTGGACTGCATCGCTGATTTTGAAGTAAAGATGTTTGACGGAAGTACTATGATATTTACTATTGATCAGATCTATTGTCTTCAGGTGATCTATTCATAATGAATGTTGTGAAAGTAGTTAAAATATTAATATTTGCAAGTGTGTAAATGTTGTACCTCTTTCGTGGAAACACGAGGCAAAATACTAGTATCTATAATCGGACAATAAAGTATAAGCAGACTAACGCGAAACGTTTGGAGTAAAAGACTTTTTACTAATCGTTTTTTATTTGTATCATGTTTTTGCTGAATATCTAATCATGTATTTACAATGACAATATATGATGTTAATTTGTCGACAAGAGGAAGACCTCGATATCAAATCAATGATAAAAAGGTCTTCTTCAATTTTCATGAAAAGAGAGGTGTAAAAACATGATTAAAAGAGCCTTAAGCGTTATCCTTGTCTTGACAGTTTTCTTTGGCGGATATGCATTGATCCCGAAGAAGTACAATCTGTTGCCGGTCAATGATGCCATTTGTGCAACAAATTACGGCGGAGTATATCAGGCAAGAGTTACTTTTACATATACCAGAATCTACACAGGAACTGATCAGTATGGAAACCTGGTAACACTGACCGCACAAAAGACATACCTGAAAGGCAGAAATTATTCTGTTACTTCTTCCGGATATGACAGCACTAATCCGTTTATCAACTTGAAGTCTTATTTGAGCAGCAATTTCAGTAGATTGTATCATTGATCAACTGTAAAGAGGTCACATAAATCGGGAAGGGACGATCCTTATCTTCGGATGGGGATCGTTCTTCATGCAGGGTTTGAACTGGCAGACCAAGTAGGAAAAAACCTTTCACCATACATCGTAAATCCTCATGGTGTTTTTTGATGTGGTTTGATGTTATAGGATACGAGAGCGCTTGCTGAGGCAGGCGTTTTTTTATTGATAACATTCGTGCGGTGCCTCAAGAGAAAGCGTTGTCTACGGATTCACGAGAAGTCCTGAGTTTACCGAGAAGTGCATCGTGGCAAGAATATTGCCGTATTGACATGAGCTTATCGAACTTTGAGTGCCCAAATCAACGGGCACTTTTTCTTTCATTGATTATCTTTATCCTTTCGCTTCAGCAGGATATCTATTATCTCGTTAACGTTATCGGAATTAAGAGAACGTGGTCTTATTCTTTGATATTCGAGAAGGATATTCTTTGTTTCTTCTTCATTTTTGCGAATTTGATCATATATACCCTTATAGTTACCTTCTATCATCACACCTTCAATAAAATGTCTGATTTCCGCATCGAGTATATTGTATGAACCGTACAGATCTTTTACTGCTTTTTTGATCCTGCCTAAAGTGATCGAATCACCAAGAGCCTCCTGTTCCATCAGAATCCCGACTATATCCGAACGATCATATTTGTATTTTCTTGCTGATCTTAATTTCATAGCGATAAGATATTCGCCTGTTATTGTCCTGAAAGATATGGTATTTGAATAAGTTCGATAATAAGTGGAGAATTCCAATATCTTTGGCGAATATGATTCTGTATGGATAAAATCGGTGTTAAGCCAACCTTTAGGAAGCATATATTTGTCACCGATATAATTGATCGCGTCTTTCATGGATGAGGTGGCGTTGACGATCGCATCAACATCGTATGTCATTTCACGGAAGCCATAGTTGATCAGAATGGATGCTCCTCCGATAAGTATGATCTCGGCTGAAGTATTTCTTCCACAACGCTTTTTTATCTCTTTGGCCAGCTCTTTTAAGATAATGTCGATATTGTCTCTGTTGAGCGAGTTATCAGACAATATTTCTCACCTCGTTCTCGATAATGTTGAATCTCAGGAATTCAGGGATTGCTTCACGTTCAGCATCCTTTTTGGGTTCATCTGACTTGAGTATCTCGCATGTTACGAGAACACCTGAAGGGTAAACCGGTTCAGAAAGTCTGTTTGCTCTGATGTCGTTATAGTTTTCACATAAGGGAACATCGTTGATCCTGGACAGATAATCGAGCATTCCCAAAAGATAGAAGGCTTCAGGATACCATCTTTTTTCATATAGGATCCTTATCTTGTTTGAGTTAAGAATTTCAAGCATATAGTCCACGTCCCCAAGATCCTTGAGTATATGGCAAGCGTTGCTCTTAAATCTTTCAAACGGAATTCGATATTCTCTTTTATTGTCCTCGATTATATTCTCGACAGTTGTTCCAAGTATTCTGGCTATCTTATAAAGAGTCCCGGCAGAACATTTCTCGATATCGGCTTTTCCGCTGCAGATATCATTTATGGTTGCTTGGGGAACACCGCTTTCCTTGCTTAGGCGATATTTGGATATCCCTTTATCGATAAGTAATTCATTTATCAACATACTGCCTGTCTCCTCTGATACTGATTATAACGGCGAACCGAAGTAATATCAAGTTGATGTTATTCGTATGACAGAGTGATATGCCGTAGTCAAAACCGTGTCATAATTATCTTAAATAACCATTAATGATAGAATGTTCATAGCTTTTTCGAGAAGACAGAGAAAAGCGATGAAAGTGACTCTAAAAATATCGGAGGATACCATGAGCAGATTAAAGAAACTTCGCGTATATGTATACGATGTGATCAACAAATTGGATGATGATGATGAACGCACGGCTGCCATAACTCATCTTAACGGGGTAGCGCTTGCAGCAGTTATCCTTGCCAAGAAAAGAGGCCTTGACGAGGAGCTCGCATCTATGGCAGCGATGCTTCACGACCTTCACGCATATAAGACGGGAGCATACGATGATCACGCACATCTCGGAGCTGAACTTGCGCGATCGATCCTTAATGAACTTAAGCTGACTAATGAAGAGGAAACAGATATCATCTGTTCCGCGATCTATCATCATGACGATAAGCTCGTTACTGATTCTCCGATGGACGAACTCCTCAAGGATGCAGATGTTATAAGTCACACGATGCACGACCCGTCCAAGGCGATCAAAGAGAAGGAACAGGCGAGATATAAAAGTATCTGTGCCGAGCTGGGATTAAACGAAAAATGATCATTGTTTTCGAGAGACAGGATACGGACTTTGTTTAGTGTCTTTACGATGACAATGAATGGTGTTATGTTGAAGACATGGCGACATGGGTCGTCAAATATCCACAAAAAGAGAGGACATCAACATGACAAAGAAGATCTTAAGTTTAGTATTGGCATTGTTCCTTACGGTAGGAGCATACACTGTTTTACCTAGCAAGGTGAATCCGTTGCCGACGAATGATGTTTGTGCGGCTAATTTAGCGGGTGCCTATAAATGCAAAAAGTACGGCAAGGTAAAAGTTAAGGTTCTTCAGTGGACAGGAAGTACTTGGAAGGCATATGATGCCAATTTCTATTTTGAACCGAGTAATGTCGGACAGATATATGTTCTTGACGAATGCGGCAATATAACGAGGCCCGGTATTTACATCAATATGGATTCGGCAATCAAAAAGGGTTATCTGGAGAAGTACTGCTGATAGGTGAAAAATTCAGGGTTATAAACTCCCGTGTTGTCTGATAAAATGGTTGGTATCCGACATTAGAATTGAAAGGCAGGTATCACCATGAAGATCGGTTGCGTAAAAGAAATCAAGAACAACGAATTCCGTGTAGGCTTAACGCCGGATAATGTACGCGCTTATGTAGCGGCGGGACACCACGTCTATATCGAGAAGGGTGCGGGCGAAGGCTCCGGCTTTTCTGATTTTGAGTATGTTGACGCAGGTGCATCGCTCATTGATAACGCGGCCGATGTCTGGAACATGTCTGAGATGATGGTCAAGGTAAAAGAGCCTCTCGAATCAGAGTACGAACTCTTCCACGAAGGCCTTATCCTTTACACATATCTTCACCTGGCAGCTGACAAGGAGCAGACAGATGCTCTTTTGAACGGCAAGGTCAAGGCAGTTGCTTACGAGACACTTCAGGAAGTTGACAGATCACTTCCTTTGCTCGCACCAATGTCCCAGATCGCAGGACGTCTCTCCATTCAGGAAGGCGCTAAGTATCTCGAGAAGAAGTTCGGAGGCGAGGGAATCCTCCTTGCAGGTGTTCCTGGAACTCCTAAGGCTAACGTAGTTATCCTCGGCGGCGGTACAGTCGGAATGAACGCTTGTAAGATCGCAGTCGGTATGGGAGCTAACGTAACCATTCTCGACGTTAACCTTAAAAGACTCGAGCAGCTCGACAATATGTTCGGTGCACACATCCAGACTTTGGTATCAACAGACAGCAATATCGAGCGCGTTATCAAGGACGCAGATCTCGTTATCGGATCTGTTCTTATTCCTGGTGCTTCCACACCAAAACTTTTCAAGAAGAAGTATCTCCCTGAGATGAAGAACGGTGCTGTTTTCGTAGACGTAGCTATCGACCAGGGCGGATGCGGTGAGTCCAGTAAAGTTACGACTCACGACGATCCTGTTTATATCGAAGAGGGTGTCGTTCACTACTGCGTAGGTAACATGCCCGGTGCAGTTCCGAGAACGAGTACCATCGCTCTTACGAATGCAACTTTGAAGTATGGTCTTCAGATCGCTGAATCCGGACTCGAGGATGCTTGCAAGAAGAACCCTGTCATCGCTACAGGCGTTAACTGCTACCTGGGTAAGCTCACCAACAACAACGTGGCTATCGCTCACGGTTATGAGTATACGGATCTTGCAGGTTTGATCTGATCTTATTTTTTTGG
>JAGCGK010000189.1 GCA_017649645.1 Clostridiales bacterium
ACGATCTTTCAGATCAAAGTAATCTTTTTCGAAAAAGATATGAGTAAAAAACATGACTCGCGCAATAAAGAAGCATATGGAGTGATTTAAGACCAAAGTCATTTCGAAAGGAGAGGAAAACAGTGATGAAAAGATTGATGAGGACATGGTTGCCGAAGATAGGTGCAACAGCATTGTCAATGACATTGGGCGTGTCAGTACTTCCTGTCTTGTCAGGAGGTAACAAGGTAAGAGCAGCCGAGGAGTGGAGCAAGAATAAAGACAACACGGGTCTTGGTACGAGTATGATCAGTAATCCTGAGAAGCCGGCTGATAAGGACGAATCATGGAGAGGAGATTATGTGTTTTTCGGTACCTATGAGGGTGAGCCGATCCTGTTCAGAGTTCTTGATAATGAGACTGAAACATACGGCGGGAAAACGATGCTCTTGGATAGTGACAGGATCCTTTATTATGATGTATTTGATACTTATACCGATGGTGATAATGATTGGGTAGAATACTATTTCATGACGTTGGATGATTATTTTTATTTTGGTCCTTCTGTTTGGGAGGCCCAAGGACCCCAGGCTCTCGACGGAACAGATATGCAGGCGGGATCTGTTGATCTCGGACTGAAATTCGCCGATGACGATGAAGATGAAGATCTCGAAGATGACGAAGATCTCGAGGACGACGAGGAAGAGCCTGAGATCCCGTATCCTTATTATCCGTGGTCTCAGAGTACTCTCAGAGACGGACTTAACGGCAGTGATTTTCTCGATAACGAAGGTGTATTCACAAGTGGTGAGAAGAATGCGATCTTTACCAGCGTATCCAAGGGCGGTTCAGATATCAGTATCAGTGAAGAAAACGAGATCTTAGCAACCTTATTTGACGGTAAGACGGCAGCAGTTAATGATAAGATCTTTGTCTTGGATATCGAGGATGTTCTGAATCCTGAATACGGTTATTCCTCATATGCAGGTCTGGTCCCTCTTGAAGAACCGGATGAATTATCATACTACGAGGGAGATGCCGTATTTAACAGAGTAAAGCTCGATCTGGACGGATACGAATCTTTATGGTGGCTCAGAAACACGACAGAACCTAAGGAAGATACAAGTCTTTATTATGAGGGATTAATAGATCCTGAGAGGGCTTTTGTGGCAGCTGACAACGGACAGCTCTTCCCTTATCTTGTATTTGAAGAAGGTATCGGTGTAGCTCCGGCATTAAATGTCGATCTGACCAAAGTATTATTCTCTACAGTTATCATTGAGGCATCTGATGATATGGGAGCAACTCATAAGCTCACAATCATAGATGATGATCTTAGTATCGCTCTTACCGAAGGTAAAGAGATTTCCGTTGACGGAAACAAGATCACTGTTCCTTATACGATCTCCGGTGAGAATGCAACACAAGCTTCCGTTCTTATCCTTGATAAGGAATTCGAAGCAGGCAATATCAATGACACGAACATCCTTTACTACGGTGCCTTGGAAGGTGACGGAGAAGGAACTGTCGAAGTACCTTCCGATCTTGACATGAGCAAGTGGGGAGAAGACTTCTTCGTATACATTATCGCTGAAGATATCAACGAGTTGGAAGAAACAGATTACGCGAGTGCACCTGTTGAGATCGTTGCTCCTGAGAAGGAAGAGAATAACAATAACAACGAAGACAACAAGACAGTTTATAAGATCACAGTTACGAGCACAGGTAACGGTACTGCAAAGGCATCAGTTGCAGAGGGAGTTGAGGGTACGGAGGTTACTTTGACCGCTACACCTGACGAAGGATATAAGTTTAAAAGTTATGAAGTTGTTTCAGGCGGCGTGACGATCAGCGACAGCAAGTTCAAGATTGGAAAGGCAAATGTCGAGATCAAGGTCAACTTCGAAGCTTTGCCGTCTAATAACAATAACAACAATACAAATACTACGAGCCCTACACCAAAGCCTGTTCAGGCTGTAACATACACCATCATTGAGGGTGCCGATGCCAAGTGGAAGCAGGGTTCAACTACTCTACCTAAGATCAAGATCCAAAGAAGCATAGATGATGAGCATACCATTAACTACTTTTCAGGCGTATCTGTCAACGGTAAAGCCCTTTCAAAGGATACTGACTATACGGTCAAGGAAGGATGTATCGAGATCATCCTTACGGATTCTTACGTTAAGAAATTGTCCGCAGGTGATTATACGTTCAAGGTCGATTTTGTTGACGGATCTGTCTCGACAAAATTGACAATCCAGGCAGCAGATAAGACAACGACGAGCAAGAGTTCCGTAAAGACAGGCGAGACAATTATGTACGCGACATACGGCGTCGCTCTTCTTGCCGCAGCGTCAGCCTTTATTACCGTATCTTATGCCGTAAGAAAGAGAAAACAGATCAAGTGATCGTTTTCGAGAATTACAATTGAATGCTGATTGATCAGCAGTAAGCTTGGTCGCTTAATATCAAAAAAGTTAAAGTCCTTGAACAAAGGACTTTAATTTTTGCAAACAATTTGTTAAAAGGACATTCCCCCAAAAATCAAGCCATATCAATATTGTTCGAAAAATGTTACGATATTGTCGGGAGATGGTTTTATTCGGAGGGGTCACATGGCTGAAACGGACGGGCTGTTGTATATCCGTTTTTTGAAGGAAAATGATCAGGATGCATTGCGGATCATTTTCGAGAAATACAGGAACGGCGTGACACTTTTTCTTCTTGGGATCGTTCAGAACGAAGACGATGCCGAGGAACTTATGATGGACACTTTCGCACTCCTGGCATCCCGTACTTTGCACTACAAGGTCAAAGATGACGCGTCATTCAAGACGTGGCTCTACGCGATCGCCAAGAATCAGGCGCGGTCGTTCCTTCGCAAGAAAAGAAATCACATCACGGATCCTGATGAAGACATCGAGACCATTAAGGCCGATGATTCGTCCCTTCCTGATTCGATCCTTATCGAAAACGAGCGCAACGCCATGCTCTACAAAGCTCTCTCCAACATCGACGAGACTTATAGGCAGGTCCTGTATCTGATGTACTTCGAGGAGATGAAACCGGAGCAGATCAGCCGCATCATCAAAAAATCCACAAAGCAGACATATAATCTCACGACGCGCGGAAGAGCTGCGCTTCGTAAGGAAATGGAAAGGATGGGATACTCATGGGTTATCTGATCACGGGAATACTGGCTGTCTTATTGGGAGTACTTACTGCTCAATTGGCGTTTCTCTTCAGAGACATGAGGAGGAACAAGAACAGATGACTCTTGAGACCAAATTGAGCATATTACTCAGTATAGTCCTGGCCGCAGTCCTTATCGCGATCCTTATTCCTTCCGTGAAGATGATAGTTAAGGACAGGAAGCGTTTCCTCATGCTCTTTTTCTCCATGGCTTCCATGTGCTATCTTCTGAGCGCGCTTTACTGGATCGCCTACGAGATCATCAGGCCGGGAACGAGAATGCCATTTGCGGCTGACGAGATCGCGGACTGTTCACTGATCCTTTTATTGTCGGCAAGTCTCGAGACGCTTCTTCATGATAAGAAGAAAAATATTCCGGGCGAACTCATATTCACTTTCTTATATGTAAGCGTCAACATTGCCCTGTGGATCGCATGGTCAGGCGAGTGGGTGCAGGATATCGTTTTCGGTCTTCCGTATTACTACTTCCTGTGGTTGATCATAAGAGGCATAAGGACTTCGAAAGCTCTTAAAAGACCTGAGCTTATCGCCTGCATAGTGGCTCCGTTCGTGATCGTCGGGTTTCAGACCGCGAATCTTCTTACGACGGGCAATCTTCGAAATGCGGCTGACCTCATGGCTTATTCACTTATATATTTCTTCATGGCGTGGCTCGGAATCAAAAGTATCAAGAGCGGAAATATCTATCTTCGATACGCGTTCTTTTTCTGGACGCTCATCGCCATGTACTCGTGCTCCGGATATCTGTATCTGGTGGCAACTTCATCCAACATACTCGCCATGATCGTTATTTATCTTTCAGTGAAAAAGGAGACGTTGAAAAATGATATACGCTGAAAATGTCTTCCTTTGCATAGCAGTTCCGCTCATAATCGCGATCCTTTTTACACGTAACAGCGCGAGACGAATGACCGTGTCATTTCTTACCGGCATGCTGGTATGTCTTCTGTCCGCATATATCGGAGGCTTTCTGCAGCTCGTGTCCCGCTATAGTTCGGACAACATGTCGATCTTCCTGTCACCGATCGTCGAGGAAGTCATGAAATTCATGCCGGTACTGTTCTGTATTTATATCTTTGAACCGACCTACGATGAGCTCCGTCTTACGGCCGTCGGAATCGGTACGGGCTTCGCAACCTTTGAGAACTGCTGCTTCATACTGACATCAGGTGCCCATAATCTCGGCTACGTCCTCATCAGGGGATCTGCTGTCGGCGTCATGCACGTGGTCACTATGGTCGCGATCGTCGCAGGACTTCATCTTCTGAAGAATTATAAGGTGTTCTCTTTCTCGGGTGTCGTCGGCGCCCTTGCTCTTTCCGTGACATTCCATTCACTTTATAATCTTCTGGTCTCAAAATCAGGAATATCATCTTACATCGGTTATATCTTGCCGATGCTCTTTGCTTTTGTTCTGTATCTTCTAAACCGCCTGTCCAAGGAGTTTGACGAGGATCAGAAGGCATAGATAATGTCCTTTCGAAAAAAATTAACTTTTTTTCGAAAAAAATGTGAGTAAAAATATAAGACAGTGTTATTAACTTTGTGAAAGGTACAAAAGGAGGTATTTTCGTGAGGTACACGACCGACGAGGCATTTAAGGAAATAACCAAGCGCGGCGCGGAGATCAAGAGAAAACGCGATCAGAAGATCAAAGGCGTTTTGTCCGCGGCATCGGTATTATGCGTTATTTCTCTTATAATGGCCATTAGCTTTTTCTCGGGCTCTCGGGTTTCCGGGGAAGAGACCGTGTACGGATCCTTCGTCCTTTCTGCCGAGACAGGAGGTTATGTGCTTGTTGCTGTTCTGGGATTTGCAATGGGCGTAGTCGTAACCTGTATCGTACGGCACTTCAAAACCAAGGCAAAGTAAAGTAACCCCTTTACTTATAATAAAATCACTCTCACGGGGGCCTCGTTATCACGGGGCCCTCAATATTTTTCGAGAAGAAAAAGTTTAAACATCTTTTGTAGTTTTCTTAACCTTTCCTTTAATCTTCACTGTTAGGATTAGATCATAAGCATAGAAGCTCAAAAGGAGAATGATTATGAATGACATTACAAGAAAGTACTTAGATAATTTTATCGCTGATTATGAGAGCGCAAAAAAGATCTGCAGATGGGACGGTGCAACTTCAGCTGCAACAATGGCAGCAGTCCTTATCGGTAATGATCTTCCGACAGATTTTGAATCTATCAGGAAAGCACAGCAGGTCATTAAGAAGAACGTAGGAGCCTTCTCGGGACTTCGATCCGGCTATGCAAGAAATATCGTTACGGCTGCAGTTGCAATGTCGGACGATCAGGAAAGTGCGATTAGGACTATCGCAAAGATCGAAGCAGATCTTAAGCCGGGCATGTTCGAGTCATTCCAGTGGATCATCTGCGCTACGATGATCTATCTTAACAGCGAGAGCGGTGACTATAAGACAGTAGTTGACAGAACAAGGATGATCTATAACGATCTGGCAAAGAATCATCCTATCATCGGAGGCGGCAAGCATGTTGCAAACTGTGCGCTTCTGGCTATGTCTGACAAGGATCCTTACTACATCTCCGAGGAGTACGAGGAGTGCTACAAGGAACTCGTTAAGATCTACGGCAGAGGTTCCGCTACGCTTTATACCGCAGCAGCAATGAGCCTTTTCGGAGGCGGTGCGGACATCAAGGCCGAGAAGGTCAAAATGCTCCATCAGACACTCAAGGGCATGCGCTTCCATTTTGCTACAGAGGGTCTGGAGATCATCGCTCTTATCTCGGGTCTTTTCGGTGATAATCCGCAGGACATCTTAAGAGATATGGAAGAAGTAAGCAAGGAACTAACCAAGGTAAAGGGAATGGGCGCTTGGGGCGTCGGCGATAAAGTAAGAAATATGCTCGCTGCAACCATCGTTATCGATGCATGCACAGAGGACAGAAAGGAAGCATGCTTTGCTAAGCAGGCCATCATGAATATCCTCTGCCAGACAATGTCTGATAATGATTCAGCTGCAGTAGTGGTAGCGACAATGTAAGTTGTTTTTCTGAACATACATTAGGCGCAGTACAGATATCCGTCTTGATGTTATAATCCTATACAAGTAAATCTTTGGATCGTTCAAGGAAGAAAGTATATGAAGTATGCAATAATATCAGATCTGCACGGTAATCTGCCTGCGCTTAATGCTGTTTTGGAGGACGTCTCCAAAAGGGGCATAACGGAATTCATATTCGCAGGTGATTATTGCCTCAGTAGTCCCTATCCGGATCAGGTCATCACCGCCATTCGTAACATCAAAAATAAACATGTTATCCGCGGCAATGAAGAGCACTATCTGGAAAGCCTCGTCGGCAAGGATCAAAGTCAATGGACTGACGGTCAGATGCAGATCTCATATTGGAACTACAGGAACATCAGTGAAGATAATCGGGATTATCTTTTATCTCAGCCCGTTAACGTCGACCTTATATGTGACGGCGTAAATATCCACATCACTCATACCATTGAAAGCTTCATCGGCGAAAATGAGTTCAGGCTCATCGGTCCGGGCGTGCTCGCCAAGAGATTCAAGGGCAAAAAGATCGATCCCGGGATATTGAAAAAGTACATTATTTCCACCATCGAAAACGATGAGAGATTCATGGAAGAAATATCCGAACTCGAAGACGGTATCTACATCTTCGGACACTCACATGTTCAGTGGAGTTACAAGGTCCCGGGAAAAGATGTCTATCTCATAAATCCGGGGTCCTGCGGGCTTCCTCTGGACGGCATCGAGAACACGCTTCCTTATACGATCCTCGATATCGAAAACGGCAATGTAAAAGTCGAACACATAAGAGTTTATTTTGACCTTGTCTCTTACTCGAAAACACTTAAAGATTCCACGCAGTTTAAGGAAGCAAATGTGTGGACAAAGATTATAATGAAAGAATTGAGTTCATCAAGAGAAAAGATCACGTTCTTCATCGATTACGTTAACAGATATGCAAATGATATCGGTGATAACAGAAGACCGTTTGCAGTCGACACCTGGGAGACTGCATATGACAAATGGGAGAAGTCTATGAGTTATGTTTTTTACGGAAATGAAGAAGTAGCTAAAGTTCATTCAGACAGAAAGGTCTTAAAAGGGATCGATACTCCGCTGGATCTTTATGATGCACTTACTAAAGTATGGTGCAAAGAAACATGTGCACCCAGGATGCAGAATGAATGGACACCCGAAAACATGACCTACGGTCAGTGCTCCATAACATCTTTTCTCGTTCAGGATATCTTCGGAGGCATAGTAAAAGGCGTGCTCCTGGATGACGGAAATTATCACTGCTACAACGTGGTCGACGGACACGTTTTTGACCTGACGAGTGAGCAGTTTGAAAAGGAACTTATATATTCTCCTGATGACAAAGTTCAGATAAGGGAAGAGCATTTTCGAAAAGAAGAGAAACGACAAAGGTACGAGCTTCTTAAGGAAAAACTGTTTTTGTCGGTAGAATGACTTGTGTTTGACGGGTTTTCCGGCGGGGCGATTGCCTATATAATTGTTCCTAAAATGCGACAAGAGGTAAGTATATGATCAAGATCGAAAACAAGGAATTTACATTCAACAACTACGTCGACAGCTGTATCGGTACGGGCAGGATGGGCCTCGCGCTCCAAAAGGAGTATATGGATCAGCTGGCGTTTGTTCAGAAATATATCGGATTCAAGCACATCAGAGGCCACGGCCTTTTCTCGGATGATATGGCGATCTATCAGGAACGCGACTTTACGAAGTTCGGCGGCGAGTTCATGATCGACTATAACTTCACATATCTGGACCTCGTTATGGACGGATATAAGGCGCTCGGAATAAGACCTTATCTCGAGCTCGGATTCATGCCGCAGAAGATGGCGTCGGGCGACCAGACTGTTTTCTATTGGAAGGGTAATGTTACTCCGCCGAAGGACTATGCTGCATGGCAGAAACTATTGAAGGTCACGCTGGAGCATCTGATCGACCGCTATGGTCTTGAAGAGGTCCTCACATGGCCTGTGGAAGTATGGAACGAACCTAATCTTACGGTGTTCTGGAAGGACGCATCGAAGGAAGAATACTTTAAGCTTTTCAAGGCTTCGTTCGAAGCAGTAAAGAGCGTTAATGAGAACTTCAAGGTCGGAGGTCCTGCAGTATGCGGCGGTTCCGATAAGGAATGGATCAAGGCTTTCCTGGAATTCTGCGACAAGGAAGACATCAAGCCTGACTACATCTCACGTCACCACTACTGCACTGATCAGCCTAAGTTCGAAGGTCACTACGGATATGCAAATCTTCTTGATCCCGAGAATGAAGAGGACGGATTCCCGAACCTTCATTCCACGAGAGAGATCATCGACAGTTTCCCTAAGTTCAAGGGACTTGAGATCCACGTAACTGAATTCAATACATCATATATCCCGAACTGTCCTTTGCATGACACGAACCTTAATGCGGCTTATATCGCTCACCAGTTATCAAGACTCGGTGATGATAATGTCTCATATTCATACTGGACCTTCGGAGATATCTTCGAAGAATCAGGAGTTCCGTTTACACCGTTCCACGGAGGATTCGGTCTTGTTGCTAACGGCGTTATACCAAAGCCGACCTTCTGGACATTCGTATTCTTCAAAAAGCTCAAGGAGCAGGAATATAAGTGCGTATATAAGGACGATGATTCCGTTATCGTCAAGTTCCCGAACGGCGAATACAGGGGTATTCTCTGGAACAGGTTCAAAGAGGGAAAAGAGATGTCATTCGAATTCCCTGTCGATGATTATTCATTCGTAAGTGAGATCTGTGATGAGGATACATGTAACCCTCTTAAGGTATGGCACGACATGGGTGAGCCATCATCTCTTAACGATGCACAGAAAGATATCCTTAAGCGTTCTGCAGTACCGCTTATCAAGTCTGACCGTTCTGACGGTAAGGTAAGTTTTGAAGTAAAGCCGAACGGAGTTATATATTTCTCATTGGAGCCGAAAAAGATTACACCCGACCGCGGCTATGATTATGAGCGCGTGATCGGGCGTAAATAAATTCTTTTTCCAGTCAGGGATTATTTGTATTCGTACTCACAGATGAATCCCATGAAACCGGTCATACTTGGTTCGCTTCCGACCGGATCTTCGGAGACGTGCTGAACGTACATGCTGCCGTCTTGTCCGCTGATGCCTGCCATGTAGCAGTCACCGTTTCCGCCGAAATCTTCATATCCTTCCGGCTGTGTCGGCTCACCGACAAACAGAGATACGTATTCGGTGTTGTAGGTTATTACTGATGCGATGGTGAGTGCTTCTCTCTCGGAATCGAATGTAGCGAGGTGTCCGCCCATCTCTTCGCACTTCTGTACTGCTTCGTCATATGTGCAGTCGCACATTACGATCTCATAGCGATGCTCGTTGTCGGAAAGCGGAACGAAATCCTTCGAAATGTCGTAGTATTCTTCTGCATCCGGAATGTCAGGAGAATATTCTTCGACTGTTCCCAGAAGTTCGATCTCACCGTTGTCTGATGTGTACCAGCAAAGCTCGGAATTGTAATCTTCAGGATCCTCGAAGTCTGTGAAGCAGCTCCAGAGAGTATCCGTTGTAGTTTCGTTGTTGACGCGGAAGACCTGCATTGTGGTATAAGCTGCTCCGCCTGAGCCGATGTTAAAGAAAGATCCGTCATTCAAAAGGATCATCTCATTTCTTGTCCAACCTTCGAAAACGAGTGTCGGCAGATATTTTTCTGATCTGGTGTAAAGAGCGAGTACTCTGAACGCATCTTCCGAATCATCAAACTCAAAATGGATCCTGTCTACGATCATAAGTTCAGGAATATCATCACCGTTGACATCTTTCAGGATATATCCGAGATCTTTGTGTGCGGTCTCGTAATCGTTATACATAACGAATTCGCATACACCCATCATCTCCCAAACGTCATCTTCATTGGCGTTTCCGGAAGCCAGATACATAATGTTGTCCATGATGTCGCCGTAGTAGCTGATCTCAGATGTAGGACCTTCGGGAGCTTTGGTCTCAGGCGGAGTTAGTACCTCTTCTGTATTAACAGGCTCCTCCGTCTCCTCGGTATCTTCCGTAGTAGGTTCAGTATCTTCAGTTTCCTCTTCAGTAGTTTCTTCTTCCTCTTCCTCGTCGTCATCCCGACGGGAACCCTTCTTGCCGCTTGCTGTTCCGCAGGCACCGAGTAACATGGCGAAAGCGAGAACAAGAGCAATGATGGTCGTGAATTTTTTCAAACTCTTCATAATGTGCCCCTCCAAAACAGTTTTTGGTTATAATCGGATTATACCTATAAAAAAATTGACATTCAACGAGACAGGCGGAAACGAATATGGCAACTTGCGTATCAACAGAGGTAATGAGAAACAGCGACAGATGGACCATCGAGAATCTGGTGCCGTCGAAAGAACTGATGGCAAGAGCGGGGAAGGCCATTTTCGAGCAGGCCGAATGGAAGGCGCCTGTGGGAATAATATGCGGCAAGGGCAATAACGCAGGCGACGGCTTCGTCGTGGCAGGACTTCTGAAGGACCACGGGATCGACTGCGAGATCGTGCTCTTGTACGAGGACAGTTTCTCCGAAGACGGCAGGTATTTTTATGACAAGTGTCTCGAAAAGGACATCCCGGTAGTAAAAGAAGGACATTATGGTGATTACAACACTATCCTCGATGCGATATTCGGAACGGGATTCAAAGGCGAAGTTCGCGAGCCCGCAAAAAGCGCTATAGAAAACATCAACAGTTCAGGAGCTTATGTTGTCTGTGCCGACATCAACAGTGGCCTTAACGGTGACACCGGACTTGGAGATCTGTACGTTATATCCGATCTTACGGTATCCATCGGGACCTACAAATACGGACATTTTCTGGGTAACGCCGATAAAGCCATGAAGCGCAGGGTCAACTGCGATATCGGTATCAAGATAATCGGCGAGACTAAGGAACTTTAA
>JAGCGK010000190.1 GCA_017649645.1 Clostridiales bacterium
CGTTACTCTCAAGGGATATAGTCTGCTCTTAGACTCAAGTGATTTCTCTAAGATATCGATCAAATTTGTATTCCACGTTTCGGAGAACCTCTCTGACAGAGACTTGTACTTCTATATCAACGGTAATGAGTATTGTGCTGAGGGTGACCTTGATGACAACCACGATTTTGTAGCAACTTACAAGATCGATTATCTGCACATCGTTGATGATATTGATATAACAGCAAATTATTACGGTGAAGAAACGAATTACTTCGTTCAGCCGGATACAGAGATATCAGTTAAGGCATATGCCCAGGCCGTGCTCGCTGATACATCCGGTAAATATTCTGACACAGATAAGACTATTATCAAAGGAATGGTCAACTATGGTGCATATATGCAGGCTTACTTCAAAGTAGATGGAGAACCTGCTAACAGTTTCCTTACCGCAGCTGAGAAGGCAGAGGCATTCTGCAGTGAAAGTGAGTATCAGGCCTTGAAGCAGGTTGGAACAGTTCCTGCAGCATCAGAAGATATAGCTTTCTATGGCACCAGTTTTGTAACAAAGGGTGAAGGTGAACTGTGGGGTTATATCTACTTCAAGCTTTCTTCCGGAAAGGCTAGAGAAAACTTCAATCCGTCTGTTGATGGCACAGGTCGTTCGTTGGGAGCTAATGCTAATCCGAAGTTTGCCAGTGTCTATGTTATGAACATAACTCCATATAATCTGGATCAGACTCATGAGATTGGAGTGGCAGGCCATAACGAGAACACCACGGGTCTTGATACATTCACATACTGTCCTTTGGATTATGTTTATCTCGTATATAACTATTATCAGGATAACG
This sequence comes from Clostridiales bacterium, assembly GCA_017649645.1. Taxonomy (GTDB): domain Bacteria; phylum Bacillota; class Clostridia; order Saccharofermentanales; family Saccharofermentanaceae; genus Saccharofermentans. Next base: position 831 of record JAGCGK010000190.1, read on the forward strand.
AACCATTGTATAACTACGTGAAAGCGCTCTATGCATATCACAAGATCGTTAAGGGGGCTATGGAAAATGTTTGAGAAGACTAAATACTTAACACCTGAGATCGATATTATAAGACTGCAGATTGATGGTGATGATCCGATCAATTCCAGTGAACCTTATATTGATGATCCGGGATCTGAGTTCCCGGTAGTTACTTTCCCGGGTCAGAACTGATAACTCTGAATAACCGCACCGATCGGTGTTCTGCCGGTCGGTGCTTTTATTTGTTCAAATATTCTGCTTATGTGGTACAATCTAGGAAGCTTCTCAAGGAGGAAGGATCATGGATATCAATAATCAGGCGGCAAAACTTAACCGTTTTACAATGTTAATAAAGGAAATAAGTTCTTACGGATCACAGACAGGAATCAAGGGTAAGCCTTTCGGTGACTATAGTGATGCCGAGGACCTTTACATAAGCAAATCCAATATGCCGGTAGTAAAGATCAAGCCATCTTTTTCGAAAAGGGAAGGAGATATGCTCGAGATCATTATCGACGGCGATTATCTCCCGGACAACGCGATCAATGCTGTTGTGACAAATATCGAGCCGCAGGCGGCTGTTGACGTCAGCAAGCCGATCGAGAACCCGTTCCTGCTGGCGCTGGCTCGTGACTACAAGGATAATTACAAGGACAGAGATTATACAAACGAGTTCTGCTACAACCTGGTACACGCGAAGTTCGTGGTACCTGTTGTCTCAGATGACCTCGGCACGGAGAGCGGCACTGTTAAGAAGGGAACTCAGGTCGGTTTCCCGATGCTGAACATCAACGGCTCCGACAAGAAGGTGCTGCCGACATTTACGGATTGGGGCGCTTTTTCGAAGTGGACTGCTTTTACGAAGAACAAGGGACCTGTTAAGGTTCTCGTTCTTAAGTTCGATGATATCGCGGATATCGCTTCACAGAGCGGTGAGGGTTTTGTTATCAACCCGTTCTCTGAGCCTGTTCCGGTTCCGCCTCAGTTTATCGAGAGCATCAGGAATTCCGAGGGCTACAAGAGCGAGACTAACGTTCAGAAGCGTACCATCAAGCAGGATACGACTGTTAAGATCGGTATCATGAAGGAGACCGAGAAGACACGCCTCGTTAAGGAAGCTCTTATGGATTTCGGCCAGAGGAACGATCTTGTTAAGGAGATCTATCTGTTCGCGAAGCAGGAGAATAACAGCGAGGCTAACATCATCGTTGTATTTGACCTCGACTTCAGTGTAACTGAGGAAGAGCGTAAGAAGATCTTTGACGAAGCTTACAAGGTTATCGTGCCTTGCCTCGGCAGAGAGATGAGAGTCGAGTTCGCCATGAAGGCTCCGACATTTATCAAGATCTGCTCTAACTACGAACCGTTCTACAAGGCTTAAGTGATACATGATCAGATTATTCAATGAGTTTGTTCAAGATGCCGTAAATGCTGAAGATAAGGAAGAGTACCGTTTCAGTTGGATCTTCCTTATCCTGATCGTCGTATCTACTGTAACATCGCTGGTTGATTATCTGACCGGATACATAATGCTCTTCTGGGTGACGCTGTGCTTCGCTCTGCTTTGCGCGCTGGACTATGCGCTTTGCAGAGTCAGCAAAAGAGGTGTCAGACTGTCGTCCTGGCTCTTCGGCGTTGAGCTTATCGCGCTTTTCACGTTCTTTATCTATTCGGGATTTCCGGAAGGCGTCAGCATCATATGGATCTGCGTGCTTCCTGCGTGCAGCCTGTTCCTGTATAGGAGAAGGTTCGCGGTACCGATCACTGCGGTCATGTTCGCGATCATCATCTTCTTCATGTGGACCCCGTGGGGCTATAACATGCTAAGATTCCACTACAGCGATTCTCTTAGGATCAGATTCCCGCTTATCTATCTGACGTTCTTCCTTATCGCGCTCCTTCTGGAGTCGATCCGTCAGGGACTTTATAAAGAAGTTAAGCGTACCAAGATCGAGTATGAGTATCTCTACTATCACGATGATCTGACAGGCGCCATCAACCGCCGCGGTTTTAATGATCTGGTGGAGAGGACCCTGAGCGATGAAAAGGTGGAGAGAGTTACCCTCCTCGTTCTCGATATCGATCATTTCAAGACGATCAACGATACTTACGGACATCTTAAGGGCGACGTGATCCTTAAGGAACTCTCGGATTTTCTCAAAAAGAACACCAGTGCACCGATCTCGCGCTGGGGCGGTGAGGAGTTCGCGATCCTTGCCACGGATGACAGCCTGAACGAGAAGAATGTAAATAAGCTTTTGCGTCAGATCGAGAGCCGCATTTTCGATAAGGGCGATAAGAGGATAAATCTGACTGTGAGCATAGGTGTGGCGTATTCTGACAGAAACGTCGACCCTATCGCGCTTTTCAGGCACGCCGACCGCTGCCTTTACGATGCGAAGAGCAAGGGCCGCAACCTGGCGAAGTTCTGTTACATCAACAAATGATAAAAAATTGAACTTTTCTTTGCTTGTTTTTCGAGTTCGAAAAATATAAAATAAATAGGCGAATGGAAATGTTGCCGTTCGCATTTTTTATGCCTAAAAACGCGGGCGAGTATGGTTAAGGAAGGTTTGTTATGTACAAGATCGGTTTTGACAATGACAAGTATCTTGAGATGCAGTCATCTCACATCCTCGAGAGGATCAACAAGTTCGGCGGTAAGCTCTACCTCGAGTTCGGAGGCAAGTTGTTCGACGACTTCCACGCTTCCAGAGTTCTCCCGGGCTTTGCACCTGACTCCAAGATCAGGATGTTGTCCCGTCTTAAGGACGAAGCCGAGATTGTAATCGCGATCAACGCGGCAGATATCGAGAAAAACAAGATCAGAGGCGACATCGGAATCACATACGACCTCGATGTTCTCCGTCTCATCGACGCTTTCAGAAGTTTCGGCCTCTACGTAGGCAGCGTCGTTCTCACCAGATTTGCCGAGCAGCCTGCAGCTCTCGCATTCGAGAAGAAACTGAACTCCCTTAACGTTCCTGTCTACAGACACTACCCGATCCCGGGTTATCCATCCAACATGAAGCTTGTCGTATCCGACGAAGGCTACGGCAAGAACCAATATATCGAGACAACACGTAAGCTCGTAGTCGTTACGGCTCCGGGTCCTGGTTCAGGAAAGATGGCTACATGCCTTTCCCAGCTCTACCATGAGCATAAGCGCGGCGTTAAGGCCGGCTACGCCAAGTTCGAGACATTCCCTATCTGGAACCTCGCACTCAAGGATCCGGTCAACCTCGCATACGAGGCTGCCACGGCAGACCTTAAGGACGTC
>JAGCGK010000020.1 GCA_017649645.1 Clostridiales bacterium
GATGAGGATTTACCTGAAGGAGTTGATCATAAAGTCGCGTTCATACTGCCCATCTTATACCCTCTCATATCGAGAGTTACAAACATGAATCCTATCTTCCTAAATTCATCATAGATACGTTCTCTTATATCATCGGAAGCGAGCTTTGCAATGTCCTTCGGCGGCACTTCTATACGAGCGATATTACCATGCATCCTGACACGCTCCTCAAAGAATCCGAGCTCGATCAGAAACTGCTCCGCCTTATCTATCATATGAAGCTTTTCTTCCGTGATCTCCTCGCCGTATACAAATCTCGACGCCAGGCATGCATATGCAGGCTTGCTCCACGTAGGAAGTCCCATTGCCTTCGAGAGTACACGGATATCTTCCTTGCATAGTCCTGCTTCTCTTAATGGGCTTCTCACAGACAGTTCAGCCACGGCGCGAAGCCCCGGACGGTAATCACCTATATCATCCGTATTTGAACCTTCAGAAAGATAAGCAATACCGTTTTCCTCAGCTATCTTCTTCATCTCCGTGAAGATCCCGTGCTTACAGTAGTAGCACCTGTCAGGACTGTTGTGGCGATATCCCTCTTCCTTCAGCGGATCCACGGTACAGATAATATGCCTTATCCCGCGGTCACCACAGAACTTTACCGCCTCTTCCAATTCCCGTCTCGGGACAGATGCATCACTTCCGGTCACAGCGATCGCATTATCACCTAACACTTCATGTGCCACCGCCAGGAGAAAAGACGAGTCCACGCCACCGGAGAACCCAACGGCAAGACTCCCCATATCTTTTATGATCGATTTAAGATCAGAAAGCTTCTTTTCCTGATCTGCCGTTACTGATATCTTATCTAAATCCATATCATTTCCTCTTTATGCCTGTCAGATCGTTTATAACTTCACCCGCAATGATCAGTCCGACTACCGAAGGAACGAAAGCCGTCGAGCCCGGGATATCTCTTCTGTCCGTACATTTTCGCGCTGTACCTGGAGGGCAGATGCAGTGATTCCTGCAGCTAATGGACATATCCTCCAGAGGGCGGATCGGCACCTCCTTCGAATAAACTACCTTGAGAGAATCTATACCGCGCTTCCTGCACTCACGTCTCATGACCTTGGCAAGAGGGCATATGGATGTCTCGTAGATATCAGCTACTTCAAAACCGGATGCATCGATCTTGTTGCCTGCACCCATGGATGAGATAACGGGAGTACCGACCTCTTTGCACTTCTCTATTATCGCGAGTTTTCCAGTGACGGTGTCTATCGCATCCACGACATAGTCGTATGATGCAAAATCGAATTGATCCTGTGTCTCGGGAAGAAAGAATGTCTTATATGTCGTCACCTGACAATCAGGCGTGATCTCTTCTACGCGCTCCTGTGCCATATCGACCTTATATTTACCGACAGTACGTCTCGTTGCGAGGAGCTGACGGTTTAAGTTAGTAAGGCAGACCTTGTCGTCATCGATAAGATCCAACGCTCCGACGCCACTCCTTGCCAACGCTTCGACAACATATCCGCCGACACCGCCGATCCCGAATATTGCAACACGCGAGGACCTGAGCCTCTCCATGGCATCAACGCCGTAAAGAAGCTGTGTCCTGGAAAACTGATTCAACATAATTACTCAACCTCTATTCGCCTACTGACTTGATAGGTTGATTAATAATATCACAGACATAGTCGGTTATCAACGTTAAGATACTTATCCTCTGATCTGGTCCACGACGTAGCTGAGTTTTCGGACTGACAGGTAATTCTCGAGGTCTTCCGCGAACATGTCTACATTAAAAATGAATGCATTGATATGCCTTATCAGATGTTTTCCTTCATCGTCCACGAACCTACCATACCGTTCGTATGATGGACCGACTGAGTGTGTTGTATAGTAAAGATATGCTTCACAGGTTGCATCATATCGGAACATATCTCCACTTCTTAACTTTAAGGATTGGAAAATAAGACTCCTTCGACTGTCGAAGACCGGGGATACCAAGATCTTCTTCACGGTTAACATAGCGGATATTCGGGAATTCGTTCTCCAAAACGAGCCTGTTGATCGCTACATAGAGTCCTTCATATCGGATATCGGCCTTCTCAAAATGGATAAATCCCACTTCTTCCCTGCCTATACTGCCTATGGAGAAAGCCGCGATCTGTCCGTCTATCCTTATGGCACCGCCTCTGGCATCGAGCTTATCCCAGTTATCGAATATCCTCTTTATCATGTAGTAGTCGCTGTCAGAGGTATCCGCGATATCAACGCCCTTGTCCGAAGCCCAGATACGAACGAGCTTCAGACATTCGTCGAAGATACTCGAAGTCAGTGATTCATACTCATAGTCAGGATACATACGAAGGAATTTACTCCAGTGATTTCTCTTCTTGGAATATTTCTTGCCCGCTAATGTCCTTAAGGATTCGGCCTCATAAAAATAGTCAGAAGAATCTTCGCTGAAGTCGATCTTTGCTGGGATCCCCGTCTGCTCGAAAATATGCTTCTGAGAATCTTCAATGGCAAGTATCCTGAACCCCCAGCCTTTGGAATCGAAGATCGGCTTTACGGCTCTGATTATCTTCTCCACCTTCTCGGAAGTTAGTTTTCCTAATGGCATCAGCATAAAAGGAGAAGAATAATCTCCTCCGTCCGAGATTTGCACAAGGCAGTCTTCAACTATAGTCCACTTCACCTTGAAAACATTATCCCAGGCAAATCTGCAGTGAAATGACAGGTCGGTCATATTGGTCCTGACCATGGAATAGTACTTGTTATATGTTGGCATATCAGCCGGCGTTAACGGATACCATGTAAGATTCATTCGACTCTTCCCTCCGGCATACGGATAATATCGTAATATAGTGAGGCCCTGATCCCCGAAGGCGTCTGACGGAATGCCCTGTCGTCATCTTCGCCGCATAATATCGACAACAATCTTAATGGAAGGTTATTTCCTCCCATTGCCGAGACGAAAATACTTCCCATCGCTCTGGGGTTGATCTCAAGAAGTTTTAGATCACCTTCTTTTGTCTCTTTGAAACTTATACAGCAAAGACCGTTAAGACCAAGAGAAGATACTATCTTCCTGCATGCTTCCAATATATGAGGCTCATCACAGGTTACCGTGCACGCGGACAGACCTCCGAACATATCAAGATTCTGCCTTACGGTAGCAGATATTATCCTGTCTTCTATGACCAGAAGATCAGCATCCCATTCCTTTCCCGGAAGATATGGCATTATAAGTCTCGGCTCAACAAATTTATGCTCGATTTCCATCTTATCAAGAAGAGAAGGACATATCTTGCCGTCACTTCTCCCCTCAAGAAATGCCTTCTGCCATATATCATCTGATACAACACGGAAAAAGCCTTCTCTGTTCTCGCCTATTACAGGCTTAATGACACAGGGGACCCTGATCTTATCCTTTAATCGTCCTATCGAGTCTGCTACCTCATATTCGGTAATATAACAGGCTGTCAAAGGGTCTTTCTTCAAAGCTTCATAAAGCTTTGCTTTGTTATTGGCAATACTTACGGCCTCATAAGAAGGCGTCACGATAACAGCATTAGTCTTCTTCCTTATCTCGTCTTCAATGGAAGCCATAAGTTCGAGACTTCTCGTTACGACCGGGAATACATAATCGATATCCTCATTCTTTATTACATCGATAAGGAAAGGAACATATTCGGGGGAGTTCCACGCCGGAGCAATATAAGAACGATCCAGCAACGCGCTGTGTGCGGCATTTTCCGAGAAGACGAATCCTATTATCCTAATATCTTCTCTTTGGCGAAGGGAACGTATCATCCCCGTAAATTCGCCGTCTGTCAACAAAACTGTAATCATTGACTGCTCCTTCATGATCCTTTGATCGATTCCACAGTATTATAACAATTCTAAAGAAAGCCGCAACATCGCGATATCTGTAACAATGTTATTCAACATGGAGTATTACACAAAAATAATATCGGATTCGGTCGACTACTGATACCCGAATATCTCACAAAGCCTAATTTTATTGGATTCTTCATAGGTATACTTAGTCGACTAAGTACATTTTGAAGTTATAAAATGGGTTCGGGCATCTGCCCGAGAACATGCATTTGTGAACACAAAGGCGGTGCTTGCTTTCCACCCAATGCAATGGAAATAATCTCTATATACTTGTGGAAATCAGCAGCAGAAGATGGTAATGGTAATTTTATCATCATGGTATAATCATCTTGTCTGAGGGAGAAATCTCTTAGTACAGAAAATAAACAGTATATGATACAGGAGAATGCATTATGATCAGTGCAGATGAATACAAAAGAAAGACTCAGGAAACAGGTGAGGAGTATCCGCTCTTAACCTTGGAAGAATTCTTTGTCGGAAACAACGACGAGTATTCAATTGCACCCAATCAGGTTGAAGAAGGACGCCCGACATTGGATGAGATCTATGACAAATTCAAATCTTTGGAAAGTAAAGATGACATAGCCTGGATCAGAGTTATCCCTCACGATGATACAGAAATAATCGAAAGCGATGATGGAGAAGAACTGACTCTTTATGGCGATTCCATTTGTATTTGCACAAGCATTAGCCAAGAAGATGTTGAAGTGCTTGCCGATTGTGATTGGCTGCAATCAGGCGGAGCAACAGAGTTTGATATAGAAGAATATATTAACGATTATCCGGAGATTCCTGAAGGCTGCCATTGCTATAGAATTGAGTGGGATTAATCAACAGTTTTATGGACGATGACAAATCGGAATCTGTGGAGGTTGCGATGAAGAATTATACACAGGTATATGTAAAAAATAGTTTTGAAGCAGCAGAAACATACTGCAAAGCTTTTGGAGCAGAAATAACTCGTGAGTTTAAAAACGAAGATAACACTGCTTATGAGCACTGTGAGTTATCTGTAAACGGGGAAGGTTTTTTGGCATTGGCAGAAGCGAAAAATCACTGTGATATAGATGTAGTACACAAAAACAAGTGGGAAACTATGACTTTTAACGTTTTTGAAATGGGAA
>JAGCGK010000191.1 GCA_017649645.1 Clostridiales bacterium
AACTTCATCAAGCTCACGAGAGAACAGCAGGAAGAGGTCATCTCCAGAACATTCCATACAAAGATCTGATATGCAGACGGGAATAGTACATTCGATCGAGACTTTCGGGACCCTTGACGGTCCCGGAACTCGTTATGTGCTCTTTTTAAAAGGCTGCCCTTTGCGCTGCATCTTCTGCCACAACCCTGACACCTGGAAGATGGAAGGCGGTATGGAGAAGACCACAGGGGAGATCCTTGAAGATGTCCTTCGAACACGAAACTTCTACAAAAAAGGCGGCGTCACCATCTCAGGCGGCGAGCCGATGCTCCAGCACGACTTCGTCAGAGAACTCCTTTCTCTTTTTCGCGAAAACAATATCCACACGGCACTTGATACCGCAGGTTCCATAGAGATCGGGAAGTCATCAGAACTTATCGACCTTGCCGACATGCTCCTTCTTGATATGAAGGCTCCGACATCTGACCTTTTCGAGACCATAACAGGTTTTCCTATGAAGAACTCCCTGGATACTTTGGATTACTGCGAGAGGACTAATAAGCGTGTCTGGATCCGTCATGTGATCGTTCCGGGTTACACGGATAGCGATGAGGATGCAAAGGCGCTCGGTAAACTTCTGTCGGATTATAAGTGCATCGAATACGTAGATCTTCTTCCGTTCCATAAGCTTGGCGAATACAAATGGAAAGAACTCGGCTTACCTTATAAGCTCTACGATGTAAGTGAACCGGATCCTTCGATAATGGAAAAACATATCGAGATACTGGGCGGATACGGACTTAAAGCAAGGTATAACCACTGATTAACAATTCGTTTATACATTGATAACACAATTCATCTTTGAACCGTTTATAATCAAGTTACATAAGAAATCAAACGGAAAGAGGTGGTACCAATGGTAAGCGAATCAGAACTTTTTAAGTCAGATTTGGTATCCGGGTCCAGCCTCCTACCGGAACCATAAAAAGGTTTATTGAGTTCTCCTGTATAAGTAAACAAAACAAACAAAACACCTAACCGCCTTGAAGTATCGGGCGGTTTTTCTATGGGGAAATTGTGCATGGTGTACCAATCGAGATCACTAATAAACTTTTAAAATGAACGTTTTTATTCTTGCAAATTATTCCGGATGCTGTATTATTGTATTGGTTAGCGCAGACTAACATATAATATATTTGATAGTTAGCATTTACTAACTAAAGGAGTGAATAATGATGCCGCTTTGTTTTGCGAACATAGGTGAGGAAAACATAATCAAGAAAGTCGGTGGCAGCCCGGAACTTAAAAAACACCTGGAGGATCTGGGTTTTGTGGCCGGAGGCAGTGTTGTGGTGGTCAATACTCTTCAGGGAAATGTGATCGTTAATGTTAAGGAATCACGAGTTGCCATAAGTGAAGAGATGGCCAGAAAAATAATGATTTAAGGAGAGTATCGATGATGACACTTAAGCAGGTAAAGGTCGGTCAGACTGTGAAGGTCGTAAAGATCCAGGGAACAGGTCCGGTCAAAAGGAGGATCATGGACATGGGTATCACAAAAGGCGTAGAAATCTTTGTCCGTAAGGTTGCTCCTCTCGGAGATCCGATCGAGATCAACGTAAGAGGTTATGAATTGTCGCTTCGTAAGGCTGATGCCGAGATGGTCGAAGTAGAGTAAGTTTTTATTTGAATACAAGTTAGATATAACTAACTACGCGGTGTACATAACGGTTAGTTATTGCTAATTAAGAAAGGTGGATTGTTATGGATCTCAGAATTGCCTTGGCAGGTAATCCGAACAGCGGTAAGACTACATTGTTTAACGCACTCACCGGTTCCAACCAGTTCGTTGGTAACTGGCCTGGAGTAACGGTCGAAAAGAAGGAAGGTAAGCTTAAAAAGCACGATGGTGTTGTTATTACAGACCTTCCGGGTATCTATTCTCTTTCTCCTTACACATTGGAGGAAGTTGTTGCTAGAAATTATCTTATTAAAGAAAGACCTGATGCGATCTTAAATATCGTAGACGGTACTAACCTGGAGAGAAATCTCTATCTCACAACACAGCTGACTGAACTTGGTATTCCTGTTGTTGTTGCCGTCAATATGATGGATGTTGTAAAAAAGAACGGCGACAGGATCGACATGAAGGAACTCTCCAGACAGTTCGGTTGTAAGGTAGTCGAGATATCAGCTCTTAAGGGTACAGGCATTATGGAGGCAGCTGAAGCTGCGATCGATGCCGCTAATAATACGAAGACTATTCCGACACATTCATTCTCAGGACCGGTCGAACATGCTATCGCTCATATCGAAGAAGCGGCTGTTCACGATCTTCCTGAAGAGCAGCAGAGATGGTATGCGATCAAGATCTTTGAAAGAGACGATAAGGTCTTGGAGCAGCTTAATATCCCGGAAGATAAGATGGCGCATATCGAGAATGACATCAAGGCTGCCGAGAAGGAACTTGATGACGACTCAGAGTCCATCATTACAAATGAGAGATATATCTTTATCGCCAATGCGATGAAGTCCTCATATAAGAAAAAGAGCGCAGGCAAGATGACGACATCGGACAAGATCGACAGGATCGTAACCAACCGTTGGCTCGGTCTTCCTATCTTCGCCCTTATCATGATCGTCGTTTACTACGTATCAATGGTAACCGTCGGAGCTGCTGCTACAGACTGGGTCAATGACGGTGTTTTCGGAGACGGTTTCCATCTCTTCGGGATCGGTACATCCAAGTATGAAGAAGCAGCAGAAGAATATGGTGACACTAATGCCATCATGGCTTCCGTCGTTGACGAGTACGGTGATGATGCTATGGCCGAAGCTCTCGACAGTGAAGACGGCTTAAGCGATGATCAGGTCGCAGCTCTTAAGGCGGCAGTTCCTGCTGATGCAGCTTTAACATACGAACTTGAAGATGAAGAGACTTTGGAAGTAACTGAAGAAGAAGCTTCTTATGAAGATATCACCGCTTCTCTTGATAAGTACGGCAGCGAACCTGATCCGTCCGAATACGGAGTGTGGGTTCCGGGTATCCCTTCTCTTATAGAGAGCCTTCTTGATAAAGTCGGATGTGCTGACTGGCTCAAGGGACTTATCCTTGACGGTATCGTAGCAGGTGTCGGCGCTGTCTTGGGCTTCGTTCCTCAGATGCTCGTACTGTTCTTCTTCCTGGCTTTCCTTGAATCATGCGGCTACATGGCTCGTATCGCATTCGTACTCGACCGTATCTTCAGAAAGTTCGGCCTGTCCGGTAAGTCCTTCATTCCTATGCTCGTCGGTACAGGCTGCGGTATTCCGGGTATCATGGCTTCGCGTACTATCGAAAACGAGCGCGACCGAAGAATGACCATCATGACTACGACCTTCATCCCATGTGGTGCAAAGGTTCCGTTCATCGCCATGATCGCAGGCGCGATCTTCGGAGGCTCGGCTATACAAAAGTCGATCGTATCCGTATCTGCTTACTTCGTTGGTATGGCAGCGATAATCATCTCGGGTATCATCCTTAAAAAGACAAAGCCGTTCGCAGGCGAGCCTGCTCCGTTCGTTATGGAGCTTCCTGCTTACCACCTGCCGACGATCAGCAATATTCTCCGTTCCACTTGGGAGCGCGGCTGGTCCTTCATTAAGAAGGCAGGAACAGTTATCCTCCTTTCAACGATCTTTGTATGGTTCACAACATACTTTGGTGTTGTTGACGGATCCATAAAGATGCTCGAGGAAGATCAGCTCGACATGTCATTCCTCGCGAACATCGGTTCGGTCCTTGCTTGGGTATTTAAGCCTCTCGGATGGGGCAACTGGCAGGCAGCCGTAGCTTCGATCACCGGACTTGTCGCTAAGGAGAATATCGTCGGTACGATGGGAATCCTTTATGGCGGCGGAGACAAGACAGTCTACCAGACATTGGCAAGTGTATTTACCGGTGTAACAGGTTACTCCTTCCTCGTATTTAACCTCCTTTGCGCTCCATGCTTTGCTGCTATCGGCGCCATCAAGAGAGAGATGAACAACTGGAAGTGGACAACATTTGCTGTAGCTTATGAATGCGGCTTTGCTTATGTGATCGCGTTCCTCGTAACACAGATCGGAAATATATTCTTCGGAAGTGTAAATGTCGTAGGACTTATCATTGCAATAGCTCTTGTTGGTCTTATGGGATATCTCCTCTTTCGTCCTTATAAGGAAGCAGAAAAGCTCAGTGTATCTGTAAAGGTTTGATACTATGATCGGTTTTTTGAAAGATAACATTGGCACGATAGTGACAGGACTTGTAGTTCTGGGTGTGGTCATCCTTATAGTGGTGAACATGAGGAAAGACAAGAAGAAAAACAAGAGTTCCTGCGGTTGTAACTGTGCAGGCTGTGCCATGGCGGGAGCGTGCCACAGCAATAAGAAAGACAACTAACCTATGACCTCCTGATAGATGTTATTCACTCGCAAAGAGACTGTTCGATCTGAAAGATCGGGCAGTCTTTTTCGAAAAGGAAGAAAAAATAAGAATTTAGAGCGAAACGTTTCGAGAAAAACAAAATATTTGATATACAAAGACAAGAAAATGTTATCTAATATAGGTGTCACATTACGGTGGACGTAAGAAAGAAATAATACTTTGGGCAAATGTTATGTGAGCTGCACTCCTCAGGGGTGCAGTTTTTTTGTGGTATAATTAAGTTCTCTAAGGAGGTAAGGGACTATGAAAAAATCGAAAGTAATACTTGCGAGCGGCGCGATCTTCTGTGCAGCACTTAACCTGACGGCATGCGTTTACGGTGCACCTGTGGATTATGCGGAGACAACCGCCCAGACTACTGAAGCACAGGAGTCAAACGAAGAAGCAGAGGAGACAGAGGAATCTGTCGAATCAGAAGAATCTTAAGTAACGGAGAACCAAAATGACACATCACGAATACAGAACAAAGTACACATGCTCACAGCTCATTGAATTTGATCTCGAAGGAGATATCGTTCACAACATCAAGTTCTACGGAGGATGCGACGGTAACCTTAAGGCCATCTCCAAGGCTGTTGAGGGATGGAGCGTAGATAAGATCGAAGAGACTTTCTCAGGTAACCTGTGCGGCATGAAACCTACATCTTGTGCAGATCAATTGGCCAAGGCTGTGCGCCAGGGACTTAATGAGGATCTGGCAGGCTAACAGCTGATAAAAAGAAGATCATCGTATGTCAGGGACCGTCCTTATGGGCGGTCTTTTTCGCGCGACAAATTTATGACATTGCAAAGAGTATACTTCGATCAGGATCCCGGGAAAGCAAATTGTAAAGCATATGTTAACAAAGAAGTAATGTACTAAAAATGGTACATAACTCTGTGCTACCCTTAGGACAGAAGAAACGAAAAATCGATTGCATAGATGCAAGGAGGACAAGAAGATGATGCTGAGATATGAAGGTCAAGAGTTGATCGACCTGTTGGATGAGGGAGCTGCATACGGCGTGTATGTAAGCGATGAACAGCTTAAGAAGAATGCTGATGAACTTAACAAAGTACTTAAAGAGATGGATATTGGAGCTAAGGTCATCAAGTTTGCCGGAGGGCCTGCTTTCTCTGAATACAGATTGAGCGTAAAGGATATCGTATCGATAGAGAAGATAGGGGCTTCCGAGGAAGAGATCCGCGAGAGGATGGGCGTCAGATCTTTCCGCATAGTAAAGGAAAGACGCTTCGGATTAAGGATGAGAGAGGTCACGGTCGAGATGGCAAATAACGAACTTACGGAGGTGAAGCTCAAGGACTTTTTCACCGATTTCAGGTTCAGGCTATCTTCGATGATGATACCTCTGGGGGCAGGAACTCACAGACGCTATTCTGCCGATCTGGACGATAACATCTTCATGGGCGGTGATAATGATGCGGAAGTACATGGCTTTATCGATGCAGTGATATTGTCTTTGCTGTGCACGCAGACTCCGAGAGATCTTAATCTGATCCTGATCGGTTCAAGTTTGAAGGATTTTGAGGAACTTTCTGATCTTCCGCATGTAAACGGCCCTGTTATCAAAGATGTAAGTGGATTAAGAGGAACTCTCCGAGATATCGACAGGATGATCAACGACAGATACGAACTGTTCTACGGTAAAAATACCAGGAGCTTTGTCGAGTATAACAGAGAAGCAAGATTTACCAGAAGAAGCGAGAGGATCCCGAGGATAGTCTGCGTGATAAGCGATATCGGAGAATACGATCTTAATGAGGAAGACCGTAGGATATTATCCCGCATCATCATTAGGGGAAAGAATGCAGGAGTCAATTTCCTTATTGCAAATACGGATCTTTTGGTATCGGATATTTCACAGGATATCAAGGATGTCATTGATGCACGAGTAGCTTTTTGGGTATCCGGTGAAGAAGAGAGCAGGACGATCCTTGATCTTGACCTGGCAACCGGTCTTCTCGGTGAGGGAGATCTTATCTACTCGACTCCTTTCGATACGGAGAAAGTTCAAAGTCCGAGAGTATCGGCTGAGGAATATAGAAGGGTAACGGAATACATAAGAGAGAATCAGAGTGAGCTCTATGCGGAGAGAAGACCGCTCAGACACTCCCGTGAACTGCCTGATTCAGACGAGTAAAAAGAGGGGATAATTATGGCGGGAATCGAACCTAAAATGCTTTCTACGATGAGGGTATATGATATTCTCTTCAAGTACAGCGACGAGAAACATCCGATGACCCAGGCAGACATAATCGATAAGCTGGAATCGGAATACGGCATCACTCTTGATCGTAAGGCTGTAGCAAGGAAGCTCTCTGCCTTAAAAGAGATCGGACATGAAATACAGCAGACACGTAAGGGATGCTACCTCAAGCAAAGGCTCTTCGAGGATTCGGAACTTCATTTGCTGATCGATATGGTACGTGGCAATCCGATCATCAGCCCGAGACATGCGAACGATCTTATCGAGAAATTGAGCAGCCTGAGTAATGCGTATTTCAAACCGCGCATCAGCGTAACACAGACTATGGGTGCAGAGAAGAAGGGTGATAATCCGGCGCTGTTCCTTAACGTGGATCTCATATACGAAGCTATCTCTACGGGAAAGCAGATCAAGTATGACTATAATCTCTACGGAAGCGATAAGAAACTTCACAAATCTTCGGAACAGATCGTAAGTCCGTATCAGCTTTTCTTCCATATGCAGGGATACTATCTTATGGCGTATTCCGAACTCAAGGAACATATCTCTTTTCATAGGATAGAGCGCATTACGAATCTTCAGATCGTCGATAAGGCGATCACACCGATCAATAAGATCAAAGGCTATGAAAAAGGCCTCCCGCAGAATTTCTATACTGCGGCAAGACCTTATATGTTCTCTGATAGACCTGAGAGGATCGAATTATTGATCAATGATGATAAGTACCCGATCAACCAGCTTGTCGAGTGGTTCGGAAAAGACATTACGATCAAAAAGAGCGATGAGCATCCGGGTCACTATGAGGTAAGTCTCATAGCCAGTCCGAATGCCATGAAACTATGGGCGCTTCAGTATGCAGACCACGTCGTTATCAAGGGACCTCCGGAACTGGCAGATAGTGTTATAGAGTCACTGGACTACGCTATTAACCACTACGAAGACGAGTATTAAACTTCGATATATGCGCCGGCTTGTGCTTTCCACATGTCGGCGTATTTGCCGTTCATGGCAAGGAGCTGATCGTGGTTGCCTTCTTCCACGATCCTTCCGTTCTCCAGCATGAAGATGTGGTCGGCGATCCTCGTGGTCGACAGACGGTGCGATATGAAGATCACGGTCTTATCTCCCGTAGCACCGAGCATAGCATGGTTGAGCTGATACTCTGCGATAGGATCGAGAGCGGATGAAGGCTCATCTAATATCATGAGTCCCGCGTCTTTGTAGAAGACTCGTGAGATCGCGAGCTTTTGCGATTCGCCGCCCGACAGGTTAAGTCCTTCCTCGTCGAATTCAGTAGTCAGCATCGTATCAAGACCTGAGGACAGGTTCATTGCTCTGTCGTAAAGACCGCTGTCACGAAGGGAAGATATGATCTTATCTTCGTTCGCGTTTTCGACAGGAGCAAGGACAACATTTTCCCTGACACTTCCTGCGAAGATATTGAAGTCCTGGAAAACTGCGCCGATGGAGTCACGGTAGGATTCCAGATCGTAGTTTCTGATGTCTGTTCCGTCTGCCTTGATCGTACCTGAAGTAGGATCGTAAAGACGCATCAGGAGCTTAACGAGAGTTGTCTTTCCCGCACCGTTATAACCGACGAGAGCGATCTTTCTTCCGGGCTTGATGAAAAGACTTATGTCATTGATGACACTCGGAGTGTCAGCCTTATAAGAAAATGATACGTTCTCGAGATCGAGTCTTTTTGCATCCTTGGTCGCTGCCTTGTCGCCTTCGGAAACGATCTTCGGCTCCGTGTTGAGGAAGTCGCGGATCTTCTGGATATAAAGACTCGTCTCACATGAAGCAGGATATGTATCGGTAAAGACATTCATACTGTGCTTCAGTCTTCCGAAAGAGTTATAAAGGATCGCGAGAGTACTTATCGAGATGTTCTTCGTAACGACGACCATAAGGATCAGGTAAGTGATATATAAGGTATCGCAGATGAAGAAGTTCGCGATGTGCTTTCTCATGAACTCGATAAAGAAACGCTTCTTGGCATACTTCTTATCAATAGTGACTATCTCATCGGATGCCTTGTCAAACCTCTCGTACATTATCCCTGCAACGTCAGGGTTCATACGAAGTTCTTTGGCATAGTCGTTGAGGTAGAATATACGCTCGATATATGTGCGCTTACGCTCGGACGGATTTCGCTCGATCCTTGCTTTGTAATTGACCTTGATGAACATCTGGTTGAAGATGTAACTCATGATAAACGAACCGATGACAAAAAGGATCGACGGCTTATCTTTGACTATGAAGTAGATACCGTTAGATATGAACGCTGTAAGGCCGCTTAAGACATTTATGATGATACCTTCGAGCTTATCTATCTGGTTGTCGACTTCGGACAGGGCGAGCACCTGTGAGTTATAGAACTCCGGATCGTCATAGCATGATAGATCAACTTTGGAGGCTCTCTCGTAGAGCATGATCTTGATCTTCTCCTTGACCTTCGGACGCTCTTTCTCCATAATATAGTCGCCTGAGAATACCGTAAAGAGCATACCGATGGTGATCGCTATAGCGAGTATCAGTATTACCGCACATACTCGCTCGAACGGGTAGCCTTTTTCTGCCGCTTCGAGTACATAACCTATTCCTACCGTATGCTCGAAAAAGATCGACAATTGTCCTCTGATCGCATCAAAAGCAGGAATGATGACAAACGAAGGTGATGCTTTGAGCATCAGCTTCAAAAGGAACATATTATTCTTCAAAACAACGGAGACCGGCTGTTTGGTCTTCTTGTTCACAGGTTCTTTCTGACCCTTGCTCATAAGATCACCTCCTCTTCGTTTTCTATGGCAAGGTAGTTCATCGCCTGACGCTTATACATCTCGCAGTAACTTCCTCCGAGCGCGATGAGTTCCTTGTGTGTGCCTTCCTCGATAAGACGGCCGCCCTCGAGCATGAGGACTCGGTCACAGTTCTTGACTGAGGACAGACGGTGGGAGATAAAGAGCATGGTATGATCTTTACCTTCCTTCATGATATTTTTGAATAATTCAAATTCCGCGATAGGATCGAGAGCGCTTGAAGGCTCGTCGAAGATCTTGACAGGCGACGGCTTCGCGAAGGTCCTTGCAGCTGCCAGTTTCTGATTCTGACCGCCTGACAGAACTACGCCGTCCTCGTCGAATTCCTTCGTCATCATTGAATCGATTCCGTTAGGAAGTGTCTCGATCTTGTCGAGTATCCCCGTCTTTTTAAGACTTGATCTTACGACTTCATCTTCGTTCTCCACATGTCTTCCCATCATGACATTCTCGCGGACTGTCATGCCGAAGATCTTAAAATCCTGGAACGTAGTGGCGAACAATTCACGGTAAGCGCGAAGTTCATATTCACGGATGTTGATGCCGTTTAATAAGATCTCTCCCGATGTCGGATCATATAATCTCAGAAGAAGCTTGATGATGGTCGTCTTACCCGCGCCGTTATGACCTACGAGTGCGACAGCCTCATCTTTGTTGATCTTGAATGACAGATCCTTGATGGTCTCTTCATCCTTATATGAGAAACAGACATTTCTGAACTCGATAGTCTCAAACTTCTCGGGAACGATACCCTTCTGATCTTCAGGGATCTTCTCTTCGTACTCCAGAAATCCGCGTAGATTGTTGATGAAAAGTCCGTTCTTGATGAGCTTAGTTATGTCTTCGAAAAGTCTTATGAGGATCCACGTTGCAGCGACCATGAGGCTTGCCATGATGGTCAGCTGTGCAAGTGATATAGTTCCTGCAACCTGCTTTTTGTAGAACGCATATATCAACACGCCTTCGAACATGACCGTGAAAGTGAACGTGATACGAAGTACATTAAGGCTCATGTTCGGGAATGCGAACTTAACAGCAACCTTAACGTTTTCTGCAGTTGCTTCACCGTAGCGGCGCTTTAAGATCTCGAAGACTTTACTGAGCCTTATCTCTTTTGCTCCGTCCGGCAGATACATCATCCTGTTGACGTAGTTTAATACCTTGTTGTTCGGTGCCTGCTCGCGGTATCTTTTGAGCTCGTATTTGCTCTTAAGATTTCCGAAGACAAAGTTACCGATTATAGGTGAGATGATGAACAATACCGACAGCTTGTCGATGTCGAACATCAGTTTAAAAACGCATGCGGAAGCAACGGTTCCTATGATGGCTCCGCTGAAACTTTTAACTATCTCCATTACCTTGTCGGAGGAGCCGTCGATAGCCATGGTGTATCTGTTATAGAACTCCGGATCTTCATAGCAGCGAAGTTCGACATTTCTCGCCTTCGCGAATATCTTCTTATATATCCCGTTATGAAGTTTTGTGCCTTCGATATTGAACGTGACCTGCTGCGTGTATGCATCATAGATCTTCAGCACGAACAGGATCGCCGCACTTATTCCGATGAACATGAGGATCGACTTAAGACCGTCACCTCTGTCCAGAGCTTCGATGATTATCCTCAGGAAATAACCGTCAAAAAACACCCATTCGGCATAGCCGATGAGCATGCAAAAGAACGCACCGAATATCGCAGGTTTACTGAACGAGCCGGCCAACCTTATCGCATAGACATCGTTTTTGAGCGTTTGCCATAACGACAGTTTTTCCTTTTTCTTTTTATTTTTCCCCATACTTCATTAAGTTCCTTTTTTCGAAAAATATGGAAGGTATTATACGCTACATTTTTTATGCTTGAAAGTATGAATTATTTTACTTTAAATATTGCAAAAACAGGCTTTTCTCATCAGTTATATTATCATCGTTAAGACTATATCATGTCAGGGTGCTGTATATCCTGTCAGAAAATCTGAAGATCTGTCCCATTAGACAGATTCGAAATGTTCAATATCACTTTCGGTCTTTGATCCAAGAATGCCGGATCATCCTTCTTTTCGAAAATCTTTGCTTCAGCAGTTCTCTTCGTTTTGTGCGGAAGTATGAATTAATCTATAAAATTGATTGCAAAAATAGAGCTTTTTGTCTTTTGACCTCATGTTCATCCTTTGGTATCATCATAATACCTGCAAAGGGAGGAAGATATAATGACAAAAGCCGTAATATTCGATTTTTACGAGACCTTGGTCACGTGCAACAAAGCTAAGCTCTATTTCGGTGAGCACATCGCAAAGGACATGAAGATAGAAGAGTCTGATTTCCGTAAGATATGGGATGCGACTGATGCTGCAAGAACTTTGGGCAAGGTCACTTTTGAAGAAGTTATCCTCGACATCATGAAGGAAAACGATGTCTATAACGATAAGCTCTATGCCAAGATAATGAAGAAGAGAAAAGAGAGCAAGTTTGATAACATCCGTCACTACGACAAAGAGACCATCAACCTTTTTGATACACTCCGTTCTCTCAACATCAAGATAGGTATCATCACCAACTGCTATAGCGAAGAAGTAAATGCTATCAAGGAATGCGTTCTCACTCACTACGCAGATGCAGTCCTTCTGTCGTGTGAAGCCGGCATCAAAAAACCTGAGCCTGAGATCTATCACAGGATGACAGTCGCATTAAGCGTTCCTGCCAACGAATGTATCTATGTCGGTGACGGCGGTTCGAACGAACTTTATGGTGCCCGCGATGTCGGTATGCTGCCGGTTCAGGCGACCTGGTTCCTGAAGTACGATAAGCGTAGAAAACGAACGATGGATCCTGAGTTTAATCACATATCACACCCGATGGGATTACTAAGTTATCTCACATAAAAACAACAGCCGTGATGCAGATGCGTTGCGGCTGCTTTATAATCTTATCATACTAAAAAACGGACACTATATTGTTTGAATTTGCAAGATTGACCCTCCATAGAATGCTGTGATAAATTTCAAGTAAATACTTGACCACTAGTTGGGGAGGATCTATGCTT
>JAGCGK010000021.1 GCA_017649645.1 Clostridiales bacterium
GTACAAATAACGGGAATTCTTCTTAAAATACAGTCATAAGTACAGTTCTAAGAAACTGTATTTATCACGGGAAAAGCGGCGGAATTACAGTCATATGTACCGCTATAGAACTGTACAAGTAGCGGGAATTCTTCCATAAGTACAGTCATCGGTACAGTTCTAAGAAACTGTACTTATCACGGGGAAAACGGCGGAATTACAGTCATCCGTACCGTTATAGAACTGTACAAGTAACGGGAATTCAAAAGAGAGAAAAAAGAATGGGGATGCCCCAAGTGAGTTAGATCACTTTTGAGACATCCCCTTCCTTTGTTATCTTTTTTGAAAAAACTATCAAAGAGTCTTCAGATACTCCATAAAGTTCTCTTTGTTCTCGAGAGCTGTGGTGGTAGGTCTGCCCAGATCGTCACGGGCACCGATGGAGCACATTGCTTCGATGAGGCAAAGTTCGTTGCTGTCTTTTGCCTTCTGAAGTTCAGCGTCAAGCTCGTCATATGTGCTGACCTTGACGGCCTTCGGATATCCGCATGCCTTTGCTACTGCTACGAGATCGACGTCACCCATGACTGTCGGCATGCCTCCGACTGTCTCGTGGGCGCAGTTGTTGATGACTACGTGAACCATGTTCTTCGGCTTCTGTGAACCGAGGACAGCCATGGAACCCATGTGCATGAGGACTGCGCCGTCACCGTCTACGCACCAGATCTTCTGCTGCGGCTTGTTGATAGCAACGCCCAAAGCGATAGATGAAGAGTGACCCATGGATCCGACAGTGAGGAAATCATATTTGTGAGACTGGCCGTTAGCGACACGTGTCTCGAAAAGTTCTCTTGATGCCTTACCTGTTGTGGACACGATCGGGTCTTCGCCTGATATTTTTACGATGTGCTTGATGATCTCTTCGCGGATCATCTGATTGTCGTTTTTATAGACGACTTTCTCGTCATATGAGAGCGCACCCTTGGAGATAACGAATGCAACATCGAAGCCCTCGGCGAGAGTCTTGGAGAAGGAAGACATAGCTTCCTTGACTTCTTCTTCTGTTGTTTCCTTACGGATGACAAAGGAATTGATGCCCATGTCCTCGAGGAGCTTAACGGTAACCTCGCCCTGGTAGATGTGCTGAGGCTCGTCCTTTGTACCCGGCTCGCCTCTCCAGCCTACTACGAAGATCACAGGGATCTTGTAGACTTTGTCGTTCAGGAGGCTCGCGACCGGATTGATGATATTGCCCTCGCCGCTGTTCTGCATGTAGACTACCGGAACCTTGCCCGTAGCCAGGTGATAACCTGCGGCGAGTGCCGTGCAGTTACCTTCGTTGGCAGCGATGACATGATGCTTCGGATCGATGCCGTATGTGTTCATGAGGTAGTTACAGAGAGCCTTGAGCTGGGAATCAGGAACTCCCGTGTAGAAATCAGCTCCGAGTATTTGTGCGAAATTCTTAACGTCCATTATGTTCTCCTATCAGATCTCGTCGATCAATGTGATGATGTCCTTGATGGACATAAGTCTGTCGTCAACTTCCTTGGCTCTGTGATACCTGAGGATATCCTCCGCCGTCTTCTGCATTGCAGGGAAAGCGGATCTCGTGAGCTGGTTAGCATAGATAACGATGTTTACACCGTGTGAAGCGAGCTCCTCTTCCGTGATGGTGTTAAAGCTCGAAGGAACGACAACAATAGGAGTCTTTTTATCCTCTGCTCTGAACTTGTCACAGAATTCGCAGATCTCTGCAGGATCCTTCTTACGGCTGTGGATCATGATACCGTCGGCACCTGCCTTAACGAAGGCGAATGCTCTCTCAAGTGCATCTTCCATACCCTTTTCCAGGATAAGGCTCTCGATACGTGCGATGATCATAAAATCGTCCGTGAGCTGCGCCTTCTTACCTGCCGCGATCTTGGCACTCATCTCTTCGATGGTTGCCTGTGTCTGCTCTACCTCTGTTCCGAACAATGAGTTCTTCTTAAGACCCTTCTTGTCCTCGATGATGACTGCGGATACACCCATCTTCTCGAGACTTCTTACCGTGTATACGAAGTGCTCTGTAAGTCCTCCCGTATCCCCATCGAAAATGATCGGCTTCGTCGTAACTTCAGTGATATCGTCGATGGTCCTGAAACGGCTCGTCATATCGACAAGCTCAATGTCAGGCTTACCCTTTGCAGTTGAGTCGCAAAGTGAGCTGATCCACATCGCGTCAAACTGATCGAGCTTACCTTCGTGCTCGACAACAGTCTTCTCAACGATGAGACCCGTAAGACCGCTATGAGCCTCCATTGCCTTAACGATAGGAGTCATCTTTATAAGGTCTCTTAATCTCTTTCTTCTGTACTCAGGCATGGCAAGTTTCTCACGAAGCTGCATGTCGATCTTCTTGACCTTCTCGTTATATGTGTACGGAACGTCGATGATCTCGCCGCCGTAGTTCTTGAGAAGTTCCTCAACGTGATTTCTGATGGCACTTTCCGGACCATCCTTCCAGTTGTCACCGTGAACGATGTAGTCAGGCTTGATGAGAGTGATAACGTCATCGTAGAGCATGTCGTCCTGGATAACTACTTCCTCAACACCCTCAAGGCTTCTGTAAAGTCTTACTCTCTCTTCCTGAGAAACTGTCGGGAATCTGTTGTATCTGATGAGTGCCTTATCGGAAAGACATCCCACAACGACCCTGCCGTACTTTTTAGCGTTAGCGATTATGTTCAAGTGACCTTCGTGGATCACGTCTGTGCAAAAACAAGTATAAGCTGTCTTCATGTTGTCCTCCTTATGCCTTGTAAACTACAGGAACCTGAACTCCCGTTTCCTTAAGCGCCTTCTCGAAAGTTACGAAGAAATCTTCGATGTCTTCCTTGTCGATTGCACCAAGAGCGCAAAGCCTGAAAGTATTAGTCGTGGAGATCTTACCCGGATAGATCGTAAATCCTCTCTCGTAGCAATAGTCGTGGACCTTTTCAAAGCTCCAGTTCGGATCGTCCGGATAGATGGCGGAAGCAACGAGACCGGCTCTGTTTTCTTCCTTGATGACCTGCTTAAATCCGAGCTTATCGAGACCTTCGCAGATAGCATTAAATACTCTTGTGTGTCTTGCCCACTTTCCTTCTTCGCCTTCTGCCCAATATTCCTTCAGAGCCTGAAGTGTAGCGTAGATCGTCTGGACCGGCGGAGTAAAATGCATCTCGCCTGTCTTTTCAAAGCAGTCATACTGAAGGAAGAGATTACAATAGTAACTTCTCTTAGGGAAGTCCTTTGACTTCTCGATGATCTCTCTGTTACCTACTACGAACGAAAGTCCTGTGAAAGACATGAGACCCTTTTGTGCGGAAGCCATGCAGAAATCAACGTTGTCCTTCTCGATGTCGATCGGACGCATAGCGTATGTACTCGTTGTATCAACTGTAAATGTAGCGCCGTACTTATGACAGAGGGCACCGATCTCGCGGATAGGATTAAGGATTCCCGTACCTGTCTCCTGATGTGTCGTATGAACGAGACCGATGTCAGGATTAGCCTTGAAGGTCTCCTCGATTCTATTAAGATCAGGAAGCTCGTCTACAGGGAACTTAAGATCGATATGCGGAAGTCCGTAATACTGACAGATCTCCACTGCTCTTGTTGAATATGCGCCGTTATTTATAACGAGGACCTTCTTGCCCTCAGGAAGAAGCGAGTTGATGCACACGTCGATGTTGATGGTACCAGATCCGCAGAAAAGAACGGATGTGTATTTTTGTAGATCGCCGTGAACGATCTTTACGAGGTCCTCTCTAAGACCTTTCATGAGACCTGCGAATTCTTTTTCGCGAGGACAGATATCAGGAACTACCTGTGCGTACTTTACGGTGTCTGTCGTGGTGGACGGACCCGGGTTAAGAAGAATGTTTCTCTTGATGCTTTCCATTTTTGTATCCTCCGTTAAACGTCATATGACTTGTCGATCTGCTTGAGCTCTCTGAAGGTGTCGATCTCTACGATGTCTTCCTCTTTGCACTCTGCAACTTCGACCGCATAGTTCTCTTTTTTGTAGACGAGCGGCACCTGCTCCCAGTATCTTTCTTTTCCGCCCGGGCCTTCATAGACCTCGGCGATGTCTTTACTGAGCTTCTTGCCGTCTTCCTCGTTCCAGTAGGAGATTCCTACCATCTGCCAGCAGTCCTCGCCGCCGACTTTCTCTTCCTTGATGATGCCGTCCTTCACGACAAAGCACCAGTCGTCCGTGCGGTCTTTCTTGATCGCCAGGAAGTCTGAAGTGTAGTGATATTTTTTGATGATCTTCGGATTGCTCAGAAGAAGGTCCGCCTCGAAAACATACGAGTTGCTCAAAAGGCTGCTCGCCAGAAGCGCACTGGAGATGTTGTTGGCCTCGTTGTACATAGGGTTTTCGAGGAACTTTATCATAGGATACTTATAAAGGAGCTGATCGAACTGCTCGGCCAGGTATCCTCTAGCGATGTAGATCTCGTTGATCTCCGCTTCAAGACAAGCATCGATAAGTGAATCGATGATCCTCTTGCCGTGGACACGAACGAGCGGCTTAGGAGTATTCAGTGTGATCGGCACCATTCTCGAGCCGAAGCCTGCAGCGATGAACACCGCCCTCTTTGCTCTATAAGGCTCCAGCGCCTCGATTCCCTTGTCCGTGATCATGCCGTCCTTGATGAGGCCTGCTTCGTTGAGCTCATTAACGACTTTGTTGATCGTTCCCAGTGAATAACCGGTGATGCTCTCGAGTTCTCTTTGGGTCTTCGATGTTTTATCTGTGGCCAGATTTGCCAGGATATCGAACTGTTTTCGAGTAATATTCATGGATTTTCTCCTTATTCTTGTTCAAAAATCGCCTTTTCGAGTAAAAAAATGAACAAGATGATAGTACACCCCTGCCAGAGCAAAGTCAACGGCGCCACGGGGATGTTTAACAAATAATAAGTTCTATTCGGCTTGGAACGTGATATAATCATCTTAGAAGAACACGAGTCCGCTAGGACGGGTTCCTCAGATGTGTATTTGTTTACACACCTATCAGGCCACTATCCAATGGGTGTGTTTATTTATTTCTTCCTGGAATCCAGGTAAATAAATAGCTTCAACAGCAGAGTTGTTGAAGCTATTACTATGCTAATAATCCCTATTACCGTAGACACAACTTCAAAACCTGTCATCTTCGCATCCTCCTTTGTCAGACTATCCCACTTACGGGAAGTAAAACATCTGAGGAAACCCGCCCATTTTCGCGGACTGTGTTCACGAATATGCTATCACGGTTTTGCATCAAAACCGGTCTCAATTTTGCTTTCATTTAAAAGCATCATTCTTAAACCGTATAACACGTAAAACCTTGACGAACTTGTTTTCGATTAATAGGATAAAGACATCTATCAAGGAGGATCTTATGATTGAGGATAGAAGACCAAAAACAAACACCGACATCTACATAATGGCAAAGATATTCTCCGTAATTCTTTGCTTCATTCTCTTCTGGGTCTTTTTCTACGCGAAAAAGTTCGTCTTCGTTTCCGATTACGACCTCCTCGCCAAAAGAGTTATCTTCCGCAATCCTTCCGAGCTCAAGAACAGCTATACAGCAGGCTCTTTCTGGACCTACTTCAACAGAGGCCTGGCCTTCTTCTTTGCGGCCGGCGGACTAGTCCACATCTTCACTGCCACTTGGAGGTTCATCTCGCAGAAGACGAGGGCTCTTCTGGAAGTCATCATAAGTGTCATGCTCACGATCAGTCTTCCGATCTATTTCCCGATGGCATGCATCATAAGCAAGTCAAGGATAAAGTTCTCGGGAATCATCATCGTGTTCATTATCTTCTTTGTTCTGGAAGTTCTCATGACCTTGTTTTATGCGAAAAGATACAAGACAGACAAGGAAAACTTCTCAATTCCCAATAGGACCGTTTCCCTTATAGTGGGGATCATACTCATCATCATTACTCTCCTGCCGCTTTGCTCCGGTGTGAAGGCGATCAGTCTTGCCATGCATTACTACCAAAAGAATCCTTACAGCATCTTCGATCAGTCAGATATCCTGGAACCTAACGAGGTCGGCAACTACCTCAACAGATCAGCTGTATACGGGGATGACGTTTACATGCGCAGTGCCAGATCTGTCTTCAAGATCGACAAAGAACAAAACGTGTCCGAGGTATTTAAGTTCGACACTGATCTTCAGTACTTGCTGGTATATGACGATAAGATCTTCTATGTAGAATCTCAGATAATATCAACAGACGTCCGCTGCTATGATCTTAAGACCGGCGAAAACACGCTTATCTTCTCCAACGACGAAACCAATGACACAATAAGGCTGTTTTATATCAAGAACGGCAAACTCTACTTCTCGTGTAACAATTCCGAACTGTATTGTCTTGATACAAAGGACATCCATTCAAAGCCTGCTGTGGTCTTCCACGACATGCTGGACAGAGAAAATTTACAGTACTACAACTACTATGGTCTGAGCTTTGATGAACTTAGAAATCGAGGTCCTTACTCCACTCAAAATATGATACTTTACAAGGGCTCTCTTTACGAGAGAGATTATGTTCCTAAAAACTCAAGCGAAATAGAAAATTACAGTTCAAACGTTCTGAATGTCTGGACAAGGACAGAAGAAGATGAATACTACTCCAAGGACATGATCATCGAACATATGGATGATTTCAACATATATGATGACGTTATCTATTACACTAACTTCAGATGGGTAGACGGGTTAGGCGAATTGTACCAAGCTGACCTTAACGGCGAAAATGCGAAACTCATCGCAAAATATGGCGATGCATCATATAGTATTGCCGTAACGGAAAACCTCATCTATGTCTGTCTTTCTGACGACATATACGTTCTCAAGAGATAACAGCATCATTGATAACGATTTTTCCCGACTGTATAATCTGTATTAGGGTTAAGTGCTCTTTTTCGAGCAGAAGAAGTAATACAGAGGAACAAAAAAAGATGGGATACAATTTTCAAGGTGGCAAGTTAAAAGACAGCTTCAATCAGAAGCTGAAAAACTTCGTAGGTTCATTGGGTCCTGCTATAAGTGACGGCAAGAAGATCCCGTTCGCAGACAGTGACTTAAGTTATGCTCTGGAACTCCAGCATAACCGCTTCAAGGAAAAGGGCCTGAATATCAAATATGAGCTTTATGACAGAGATAAAAGAACAGATGCTTCGGTCGGCGCAGAATGGAGAGACGCCCGCTATGAGAGTTTTGTCTGTCATGAGCAGTATGGCGTAAAAAAGAAGATAACCAAAAACGGAGTTGTTCTGTTTGACGACAACAGACACAACGTCATGTATACGACTATTACAGATGTAATATCCGGCATACATCCTGATAACGAGAGCATTTCGTGTCCGAACTGCGGAAACGTAAGCACCTTGGCTCAACTCCAGGGCGGCTGTCCTTATTGCGGTACCGTGTACAAGATGGACGATCTGTTCCCGAAGGTAACAGGCTATCATTTCCTGGAAGACGTAGCTCCAACCAGCGGCGAACACAAAGCAAAAATGTGGCTTTTCATATTGGGCGGAATAGTAACCACTTTACTACTCGGAGTATTTGGTACTGTGCTCTCGCTGATCAGAGGAGATTTCAATTATTCGATCATACCGACCTTCATATTTATACTCCCCATATATGGTATGGGTACGGGTTTTATGGCCTATGGCATATACCGCCTGGTCAGACTTTTTGTAGTCGGTCCGAGGCAGTCACACGGTAAATTCGGAACGATCGGCTCGAGAAACAGTTTTGAGCAAAGGATGAAGACTATCTCTCCTGATTTCTCTTTTGAGTATTTCACGAGCAAAGCTATATCCCTTATCAAGACTGCCGTTTTTGCTCCGAATGAACATAACCTGATGTTCTACAAGGGACCAGATCTTGATCCGTACTTCAAGAACATAATAGAGATGAACTACGGAAGCGCATTGGGACTTACCGGTTTCCAGGAAGATTACGGAAAAGTATTCGTAACTACGAATGCCTTTTTCGATGTGCTCTATACAGAAGGCGACAAGGTAATCTTCAAGCGCGATGTATTCAAGGCAGTCTTTGTAAGAAGAATGGATATCCCTATGGATATGAATTTCTCGATGACCAAGATGCAGTGCCCTTCGTGCGGTGGTAACTTTAATGCCGTTCAGAACAAGTATTGCCCGTACTGCGGAAAAGAATACAATATCGAATCTCTGGACTGGGTACTTGTTGAATTGAGCCGCAAGCAGCCGTCAGCTAATGCTCCTGCTCCGAATAATAAGCAAGCTTGAAAAAAATAACTTTAGTTTTGCAATTAACGGGGCAAAAAAGTCGTTGAGTGTAATACTAAATTAGAGTTAGGATACATTTAGTTCAAGATACATCTTAAAAAAGTTGTTTCTGAGCGAAATTCTGATGTAGAATCCAAGTAATCTGTTGGATTTTCTCATAAAAACGACATGGCAAGCCTGAC
>JAGCGK010000192.1 GCA_017649645.1 Clostridiales bacterium
AAGAAAAAGAGGAAATGAAAATGAGTTATCCATTACCGGATTACGAGAATTGTCTTGTCAATCTCAGTAATTCCATCCTGAAGAACTTTGGTGTAGAGCCTATCGAACCTACTTTGAAGATCGCCGACAAAATCCTTGATGATAATAAACACAGGAATGTCGTTGTTATCCTTCTTGATGCCATGGGTATATCCATATTGGAGAAGCATCTTAAGCCTGACGGTTTTCTTTGCTCTCATCTGGTCTGTTCATACGATTCTGTCTTTCCGCCCACAACCGTTGCAGCGACAACATCAGTGATGTCCGGTCTTTATCCGAATGAGCACGGATGGCTCGGATGGGATATGTACTATCCTAAGCTTGATAAGAATGTAAGTGTATTCATCAATATCGAGCAAAGGAGCGAGAAAGACGGAGCGGTTCCTGATGTCGACGAGAATGGGCAACAGAAATGGACACCTGATTCTCTTAACGAGACATGTCCTGCTGCTGATTATAATGCGGGTTTTACGTTTACGCCTTATAAAAATATTATCGACAGGATAAACGAAGCGGGAGGAGAAGCTTATTTTTCTATGCCGTTTATGCCACCGTTCCCGCACGATCTGGAAGCGATATTATCGCGAGTTACGGATCTTTGTAAAAAGCCGGGAAAGAAGTATATCTATGCTTACTGGAACGAACCTGATACAACAATGCACAGAACAGGAACGATTAGTTCTGATACTCATGCGATGGTGGTATCTCTCGAAAGCAGGATAAGACAGTTAGCCGAGGAACTGGAAGACACCCTTCTTATCGTTACGGCGGATCACGGCCATATGGACAGCAGAAATATCTGTATCCTTGATCATCCGGAAGTACTTAAGTGTCTCGTTCGGATGCCTTCGATCGAACCGCGTACTCTTAATCTGTTCGTTAAAGAAGAATATAAGAAAGACTTTCCTAAGATCTTCAGAGAGAATATAGGAGAGGATTTCCTTATCCTTACCCGGGAAGAAGTGATAGCCGATAAGATATTCGGTATCGGAACTGACCGTGACGGACTTGATCAAATGATCGGTGATTATGTCGCGATATCCATTGGAAGCACTTCGGTATTCACGACGCATATCGAAGCTCAGGAGATGCCCGGAGGACATGCGGGGCTTACCAAGGAAGAATTGGAGATACCTCTTATAGCTATTGAAATTGACTAATGAATACACCTGGTTTATAAATGTATCAAATATTATTTATGCACTGGGGGAATAAGTATGCTGCAGGAATTGTATCCTAAGTTGATCGCTTTGGGTGTTGCAGGAGCTATTGCTCTTATTGTCGTTTTATGCGTGAGAGCTGACAGAGGTGCGAACAGGAAGTTCTCAGAGAAGTTTTTGGCAGAGCATAAGTTTAAGGATTCGTTAAATAACAGGATCTTTGTAACTGATAATAACGAGCTTGTGCTTCATTGCCCTTCAGGTTCTTTGACTGGTTACAAGGTATGGAATCTCGAAGATATAGCTTATATCGGTACAGTTAATTCATTGAAGATGGGAAGATCCTTTTCTTTTTTCAATGATCAAAAAAAGGCTCTGAAAGGTGATTATAAAACACCTTCCAAGAAGCCTTTGTTACAATACGCTATGACATCGTTTCCAGCTAGCAGCGAAAGTGAGCTGAAGGAGATCGTCAGCTTCGTTATGAAGCACAACAGCAACATCCAAATGATCTGATCTGTTATTTGAAAAAGAATACCTTAACAAGATAGATGATAAAGATGTGAAGAGGGTAGAAGATGTAGAAGAACCATTTGTGGATCTTCGCGCTGCTGCCCTTTTTCTTATTGTAGAAACATATGAGGAGTATCGGTACGAGTATTACGCCTGTCTGGAATAATTGACCTTTCCATGGCTCGTGAAAAGCCATAGGCATTAAGAGAGTCAGCCCTACGTCTGCTAAAGCGATGATACCGAATGATACCCACTTAGCGATTGGTCTTTCTCTATAGACATATGCAAAGAATGCCCAGAGGATTGCAAAGAACGGCCAATCACCGAAAAACGACAATATACACAAAAGGATTACAAAGATGATCTTTATAGCTTTCGGAACTTTAAGGTCAGCCCACATCCAGATAGTAATAAATGCCAGGAACAACGTGAAGATCATTCCGAACATACCGGGAGTGAACTTCGGGAATGTTCCGAAATCATTAAGGCTATAAGGTACCCATGAGATCATCGCGAAGATGAAAAGACGAAGTGCGTATTTCTTCTTGTTCTTTGTGTACTGGAAACCTTCAGCAAGAAGGACTGCCATCGAAGGTCCCGTAAGTCTTCCGATAAAGTGCATGGCCTGTCCGAGGATGGATGCTGTAGGAACAAAGGCCCATGCAATGTGGTCGATAAGCATCGCCACGATCAGGATGTACTTGATCTTGTTTCTGTTAAGTACTTGTGTTTGTGATAAAGTCATAGTCCGAATGTTTTTACCTTTCTTCCTTCAAAGTAGCACAGCTCTTTTACGCCCAAAGACTTCAGGTATTCACAAGTCTCGGGGATCAAAGTTCCTATATTTTCCATGATGTGCGAGTCGGAAGAAACAGTAATAAGTTTACCTCCCATTTTCATATATCTCTTAATTATCTTCGCATCAGGCATTGAATCACGTCTGGCCGGGGTTGCAGTGTTGATTTCGAGCGCTTTCTCTTTTGATATAAGAGTCTCAAATAAGCGGTCGAATTCCTTAGGGCAATCATCATAGAGCATGTTGACACTGAGGTCCGGATTACGCTTGTTTACGTAGTCGAAGTGGCCCAAAACATCAAAGTTGTTGCAATTCTCAGCCATCTCCACAAGCTTGTTGACGTATTCTGCATGACGTGCTTTAACGGGTAGATTATATACTTCTTTACTGAAGAAGACATCCACGCCTCTGAACAGATGGTTACTTAAGATGACGATATCAAAAGGAGCCGTCGAAGCGATCTCGTCAATATCTGAAGCAGTATGAGTCTGGTATCCGAATTCGACACCCATAAGAAGTTTCAAAGAAGAAGGACATTTCTTTTTCCATTCCTTGAAAGTCTTCGTATAAAGATCCAGATCGAATGTCTGAATGTTGTCATTCGGATCTGGATTTTTGTATTCATAATGTTCGGTGATCGCAGCAACGGCTAAACCCTTGTTTACAGCACCGATAATAAAATCATCTATCGTCGACTTCGCATCAGGAGAGAAGTGACAAGTATGATTGTGTAGATCGATAAGCATAATAGACTCCAAAAACAATTTGCATCTATTATAAACCACTTTTATCCGAGTTCAAAATATTCTGAAGGATAGAGACTGAAGATATTTCCGCCCTCTGTCATGCCTGCATAGTAAACGCCCGGATTAGCTACTCTCTCATAAAGAAGTTTACCTACTTTTAACTCCTCATTGTCTTCAGTAATGACATAATAAGTGTAAGTTGTAGTAGTTGTCGTTCCGTGTCCGTTGGATTTACGATGTGTGGATTTATGTTCTTCCACCTTGGTATCTACAATGTTGAGTTCGACATATTTGTAGGATTCCTTATCATAGTCTGTCTTATTCATCATAGGCCTAATGAATGCAACACCTATAATAATTCCCATAACCAGGAATACCGAGATAGCAACGATCGAGACAATGTTTCTTACCAGTTCGATGCCTTGTGCACCTTTGTTTCTCTGGCTGAAATAGTTTGCTATCGCAATAATGAGGAATAAGAGCATAAGTCCGAGGAAACCAATTCCGATTATCGCGAATGTCTTATTGTTGCTCTTAACGCTTTCAACATACTCGTTGTGATCTTGATCCAGTATCTCCTGAGTTAATGTTGTCTTTCCGTCAGACTTAATCATCTGCTCATATTTGGTTCTGTCAGCGTTGTTTTCTTTCTGTTGGGTCAGTAGACCTTTAACCATAAATCCGCCGATGGCAAAAAATACTATCAAAAACACAATAACAAAAATCTTAGAAAGCGGGCTTCCCTTCATAAATAGCACCTCTCGAAAAATAAATAACAATTCTATGCTATCACTATATCAAAATATTAAAATGATTTTGACAGCGAAATAAGGTTAAGGTTTTCGGATGATATAATTAGATAAGATTAAAATCTTAAGAGGTATCAATGAACAGCAGCGTTTTAAGTTTCAATAAACCGGCATCCGATTGGAATGAAGCATTTCCGATAGGAAACGGTAAGATGGGTGCCATGATATTCGGCGGAGTATCTACCGAACTTCTTCAGTTAAATGAAGACAGTGTTTGGTATGGAGGTCCCAAGGACAGGATTAATCCTTCAGCCAAAGAAAAACTCCCGCTCATCAGAAAAGCGATAGACGAGGGAAGGATCAGTGATGCCCAAGATCTCTGCGCATTGGCTCTTTCAGGGATGCCTGATACTCAAAGTCATTATGAGACACTATGTAATCTCTACATCCTTTTCGATAACAAGGATGAAGATTATTCTGATTATATCCGCGAACTTGATATGGAGAGATCTGAGGTCAGGATCTCCTACCAAAAAGACGGTGTTACTTTCAAACGCAACATGATCGCGAGCTTCCCTGATAAAGTAATTGCTGTTAAATTATCAGCCGACAATGATGGTCAGATATCTTTCAGGACTCAGCTTGCTAGGGGAAATATCACATGGGATTTCCGTTCGTTCAGAAACCAGGTGTACAGGAATCCGGGATATAACAACTGCGTTGACAGTATCGTTAATCCGACATCTGACATGACGATCCTTACGGGTAAATGCGGAGGTAAAGGTTCACTCGAATTTGCATGTGAGATCAAGGTTATAACTAAGGGTGGTTCGATAGAATCCATAGGTAATACCCTTGTTGTTGATAAAGCAGATGAAGCTTTGATACTCATCGCTGCAACATCGGAATTCTACGAGAAAGATCTTAAGGAATATCTTGATAAGACACTTAACCTTGCTTCTCAAAAGGGCTCTGACAGATTATGGGAAGATCATTTTAAGGATTACACTTCACTCTATGACAGGACAAGTCTAACGCTTCCTTCGGAGGAATGGGATGTGGTCCGGATGTTTAATATCGGCAAGTATCTCACCATAAGCGGAAGCCGTGAGGGAGGACAGCCTCTTAATCTTCAGGGTATCTGGAACAAGGACTTTGACCCGATGTGGGGTAGTAAGTTCACCATCAATATCAACGCTGAGATGAACTATTGGCCGTGCGAGACTTTGGATCTTCCTGAGTGTCATCTTCCTTTGTTCGATCTTCTTGAGCGCATGAAGCCGAGGGGAGAAGAAGTTGCTCAGAAAATGTACGGTATGCGCGGTTTCGTTGCTCATCATAACACCGATATCTGGGCTGACTGTGCGCCTCAGGATACGTGCCTCAGTTCTACCTATTGGGTCCTCGGAGCCGCATGGCTTTGTCTTCATGTATGGGAGCATTATAAGTACACGGGTGATAGTGCTTTTCTTCGAAAACACTTCGACACGATGCTCCAGGCAGCTATCTTTATCGTTGACTACAGTATGATCGATAACGGTTACCTTGTCTTATCGCCAACCATTTCTCCCGAAAACGAATACGAACTTCCTAACGGAGAAAAGGGTTGCGTCTGTAAGGGCGCATCGATGGATGATCAGATCATAAGAGAACTTTTTGAAGCCGTACTCTCCGCAGAAGATATCCTTAAAACTGGTTCTCCTGAGATCGAAGAGATCAGAAGAAATCTCTCGCTCATAAAACCTGTAACTGTCGGTCCTGACGGAAGGATAATGGAATGGCATGAAGATCTTAAGGAAACTGATCCGGGTCACAGGCATATCTCTCATCTTTTCGGACTTTTTCCGGGAACATCTATAAAGGGTGAAGAACTATTCAATGCAGCATCCAAAACACTTGAGACACGCCTCGCATCAGGCGGTGGTCATACAGGATGGAGTAGAGCTTGGATCATTAATCTTTATGCTGCAATGGGTAACGGAGATGAAGCGTATAAGCATATAAGGCTTCTCATGGAAAAGTCGCTCCTTCCTAATCTTTTTGACAATCATCCTCCATTCCAGATAGACGGTAATTTTGGTCTTGTATCCGGTATCATAAGAATGATATTGGGACGTGAAGGCGAAGATCTTCCTGCACTTCCAAAAGAGTGGAGCTGCGGATCTGTCAGAGGATTCAAGATACCGGGTGGTAAAAAGATCGACATTAAATGGGAAGATTATAAAGTAACCGACAAGAGGATCTATTGATTTTCGGAACAAATTAAGAAGGCCGGCTTCTCTAAGAAACCGACCTTCTTTTTCTTCATAACCTTATGGAAGAATAGCGTAGTTTGAACAGATATCTTTGAACTCAGGACTTGTCGAGAAAGATTCAAATACTTTGTCTCGTGAAGTACCGTTATTCAACAGATCCAACCAGTATGCAAATCCGTTTTCATCAGCTTGTCGACCCATAAAAGTTGCATACAATCTATTCAAGTATTCTTCGTTATCATAATTGTTATTCAGGAATTCCTTACTGTAGAAGAATTCCTTTGCAGCCTGTGTTCCCGTAACGTCAAGATTTGTGAGAGCAAGACTCCAATAGTTTAAACCGTCCTGTTCAGGATCACGTCCCAAACACTCAGAATAGAGCCTTGTAGCAAATGCTGAAGCATTCTCAGATGCCTGTGTTGCCTTGGCTGCTATGGCACCTGATCTTACACCGTAAGAAGCACAGACATTACACCACTCAGTTGAGTTAATGAAATCATTGATTACCTTATCACGACCTTCGGTCTTAAGACTGTTAAGCCAGAATGAATAACCGTCAGGATCGTTTTGGGCATCTCTGTTAAAGAATGTCGAGTAGAGAACCTTAACAAAATCTTCATCACTTAAATTCTTGTTTTTGAACTCAGTGCTATTAAGGAATTCTCTTGCACAATCAGCACCTGTAAGACTGCCGTTTTTAACATTTTCACACCAGAATGCTTTGCCTTCATTCTCGGATTCTCTGCCGAGTGCAACAGTGTACAGACGCTCAACAAAAGCATCAAATGACTGCTTTTCTGTCTCGGTTTCAGTTGGCTTGTTTGGAGCAGGGTTGATCTGAGATGGTGGTTGTGTTCCATCATTCTCTGCAGGATTGGTGTTTGTGTTGTCCTGGATTTGTCCTTCGTTATCTGAAGAAGTGTTCTCGTTAGGAACGTTGCTTTCCTCTCCTGATGAAGGGAGAATATTAGTTAATTCGATTGGTACACTGGCATAGTCAGATTCTTGATCACCGTTTATATCTTCTGCGAATACATATACGTGATAATCCGTTCCAAGGGTTCCGAGACCTTCAGGAAGCGTGAATGTGCCTGTTCCCGAAGAAAGATCGCCCATGACTTCAAGAGTGTCATAATAAATTATCTCTGCGTCACTGTCGCTATATGCTTTATTCGAAATCAAGACAGAGATCTGAGAAGCTTTTGATGAATCCAAGCCGCTGATACTGTACGGAACAGTAACGGTATTTCCCGAATAATATGCTGAAGAAGAAAGGACGAGATTAAGATCGGAATCCTTGAGTGTTAACTTGTATTCCGCACCTGGCTGTCCGTAAGTTCCGGATATTACTGTGGAAAAAAGGATGGAATCACTATCCAAGTTAAGAGCAGGGGAGACACCAAGTCTCGTATCAAATATTGAATCATACCACATATATCCTACACTATAGATATCACATGCGTAGAAATGTATTCTGTACTGAAGAGGTATTCTTTCTGATGTATTATATCTCGACCTTGTCCAATATCCGTAGTTCTTGTCTTTGACACGATTTACACTGTATTCCGAGCATGAATCGGTTTTTGATCCCAGATCTCGAATTCCATCGCTTGACAAGTTGTAATCCAAATCAAGTTTTGGCAGGTAATAACCATATGATTCATTAAGAAGTTCTTCAACATCTAATATAAATATCTTTTCTCCGGTTAATCCGATAAACTCGTCATAAGATTGCATAGCGCAGAAATCAACATTTCCGGCTTCGTTTCCCATTGTCAATTTATGGTTTTCTACATAACTATTAATGATCGAGTTTTGTTCAGCACCGGAAAAAACGTTCTCGTTATTTAAGAAATCCTCACCGTTAAGATAATTTCTCAGGTCACTGTTTTTCCAGGTATATTCGTTAGTTATCTCCTCCCATTCTTCCAAAGTTTTGGAGTAAAAGTCATCAGGTTCGTAACGTCCTATTTCGTCTATTGTGATCCCCTCGGGTGCTGAATTAAACAGCGGTGCTGTAAAGAGAACACTGTCGCAATCAAGGAAAACAGTCTTTTTTCCGTTGCCGTAAATTTCTGAGTCTGTGTCTAAAACACGGAACTTGATCGGGTTACCATCATACTTGCCCAAGTAGATATAGCTTCCTTCCCAAGGTGTATCAAAATCATCAGGAATTGAAGGATCAGCAATCTGAGAGACTCCCAGTTTCGTATTATCCTTGTTTTTTGTCCCGTCTGCTCTTACGTCAGTTCCGTTATTTAACCACGGTATAAGAGCGATTCCCATAGTAACCGCCAAAGCTGATGATATGATCTTGGCTGATCTTATCTTTAAATTCATGAGTCCTTTTCCTCCTTACTTATCTCTGAATGGCATATGAATTACATATCTCTGCAAATTCGTTGCTTCTTGCAAATGAATCGAAAACATCATTTCTGGATGTTCCCCCTTCGAGGAGGTTGATCCAATATGTGAAACCGTCGTTATCTGGTTCTCTTCCCATAAACGTTCCATAAAGCCTGGAGATATATTCTTCGTTATCGTAGTTGCTGTCCTGGAACTCTTTGCTGTAGATGAATTCTCTTACTGCCTGGGTACCCGTAAGTTCCTGATTTGTAAGTCCGAGGCTCCAGTAGATAAGACCTTCGGAATCGGCTTCTCTTCCAAGACATGTTGTGTAAAGTCTTTTAACAAATTCGATGGAATTTATGGAAGGCACAGTAGCTTTGGCTGTAGAAGCACCCGATCTTACTCCGTAGAATGCGCAGACATTGCACCATTCGGTAGAATTGATAAATCCGTTTACGACCGCAGAACGGCTTTCCGTCTCAAGAACATTGAGCCAGTAATTAAATCCTGTCGGATCATCCTGTGCATTTCTGTCGAAGAAGACTTCATAAAGTACGGATAGAAATTCTTCATCAGTCAGATTTCTGTCGTTAAATTCCGCGCTGTTAAGGAATTCTCTAGCGCAGTCAGCACCCGTGAGATCACCGTTTTTTACGTGATCGGCCCAGAATGTCTTGCCGTCGCTTTCGGATTCTCTTCCGAGCGCTACGTTGTAAAGGCGCTCGACAAAACCTTCGAAACTTGTATTTTCGTTAGATGGATCATCGTTAGAAGGATCATCGTTGTCAGAAGTATCCTGTTCGATCGTTTCTGTAGGAATTTCGGTCACCTCGATAACATCACCTGCATAGTCCGTTTCAAGTAAGTCATTTATGATTTCAGGGAAAATATAAACGTGATATGCTGTTCCCCAGTCTTTAAGCTCAAGTCCTTCAGGAAGAACGAAAGACCCTGTGCCTTTTGTCGAGAATATATCTACTGAGCTGAGTTTTTCATAATATAGTATCTCTGCTTCACTGTCGTTATATTCCTTATCCGTAATAAGAACGGAAATCTGATTTGCTTTGACTACATTTTTGCCGGTGATTTCATATGGAACCGTTATCTTTCTTTCTGTAAAGGTCGGATCGGAAGGATAAGAGATTTGAAGATTCGGGTCTTTGATCGTTAATTTGTATGTAGCTCCGACCTCTCCAGCTTTTCCTACTATTACAGTGGAGAAGAGGATTGGATCCTGATCAAGATTCATAGCAGGTGCAACACCAAGGGACGGAGTGAAAACGGTATCACAATACAAGTATCCTGTAGTCCAAACATCGCCCATGGCACCCAAACCCTTGTAATGTGATCTCAGCCAATACCCGTCAACCAAGTCATTGTAGGTCTTTATCCTGCTATAAGTGAAATCTTCGGCGTTTATTCCGCTTGTATCGCCTGACGGGACACCCCTACCGTTAATTGTAGGGTTTTTAGGTAAATAATAACCGTAAGAATCGTTAAGAATATCTTCAACGTCCAGGATAAATATCTTTTCTCCAGTCAAACCTTCTGATTCTACAAAATTATGGTAGGCGTCATAGTCGACATTACCCGGTTCAGTTCCCATTACCAGATCATGTGTGGAAACATAACTGTTAGCTATCGCATTTTCTTCCGTTTCAGTAAAGACATTTCTGTTTTCCAGGAAATCGGATCCGTTAAGATACTTTTTAAGATCGCTGTTTCCCCAACGGTAATCTTTAACAAATTCCATTGTACTGTCGCTTGTGCCATAGTAAATAGGCTGTCTGTAAGGTCCTGTTAATATCAAATCTTCAGGTGCATCAATACAGATCGGACTTTCGAACAAAATCTTGTCACTATCCAGGAAAACAGTCTTTTTCCCGTTTCCGTAGATGTCTGAGTCCGTGTCCAAAACGCGGAACTTGATAGGGGAACCTTCATACTTACCGTAATAGATATAACTTCCTGACCAGGAAGACTGCATATTTTCCGGAATTGCAGGCTCTGCTATCTGTGATACTCCGAGTTTTGTGTTATCTTTGTTTTTTATCCCGTCTGCTCTTACAACAGTTTCTTTTTGTAACCACGGTATAAGAGTGATTCCCATAGTAACCGCCAATGCTGATGATATTATCCTGGCGGATCTGATCTTTAAATTCATTTCTTTTTCTCCTTGCTTATCTGTGAATTGCGTATGAGTTACAAATCTCAGCAAACTCAGCACTTCTCGCAAAGGAATCAAATACTTCGTTTCTGGATGTTCCGCTGCTTAACAGGTTTACCCAATATGACATTCCGTCTGTGTCAGGCTCACGATCCATAAATGTTTTATAAAGTCTTGTCAGATATTCTTCGTCACTGAAGTTCTGATCCTGAAATTCTCTGCTGTAAACAAACTCTCTTACAGCCTGTGTTCCTGTAAGTTCAAGATTGGTAAGTCCAAGACTCCAATAATCAAGACCTTCTTTATCTGCATTTCTTCCAAGACAAGTTGTATAAAGTCTTTCAACGAATTCAATTGAGTTCTTTGATGCTACGGTTGCCTTAGCGGTTGTGGCGCCGGATCTAACACCATAGGATGCGCAGACATTGCACCACTCGGTAGAGTTGATGAAACCGTTAACAACTGCATAGCGGCTTTCAGTTTTGAGACTGTTGAGCCAGAAATTGTATCCACTAGGATCATTCTGTGGGTCTCTGTCGAAGAATACCTGATAAAGGACATTTAAGAAGTCCTCGTCGCTCAGATTTCTATCATTAAACTCTGCACTGTTAAGGAACTCTCTTGCACAGTCTGCTCCTGAAAGTTCACCGTTCTTTACGTGATCGACCCAGAAGGTTTTACCGTCGCTTTCAGATTCGCGATCGAGAGCTATGTTGTAAAGACGCTCTACAAAAGCAGAGAAGTCCTTTGGCTCTTCAGTTGGTTCTGGAGTTGCAGTTGGATCTGGAGTTACAGTTGGGGTTTCTTCTGAAGGATTTTCCTGAGTAGGGGTAGTTGTCGGATTGTCTTCGTTTGGATTTTGTGTTTCTTCTTCAGAAGCAGTTGGCAAGTTTACTGTTACTTCAAATGGTGTACTGGCATAGTCAGATTCAAAATCGCCGTTTGAGTCTTCAGCGATAATGTAAACGTGATAGCTAACTCCACAAGTACCGCTTACTGTTCCTTCCGGTACAGTGAATGTTCCTGTTCCTGAAGTAGAGAAATCTTCAGAAGTATTCAACTTGTTGTAATACAGAATTTCTGCATCAAGCGCATCATAACTCTTATCTGTGATCAAAACTGATACCTGTGAGGCCTTTCCTGCATTAGATCCACTGATGCTATATGGAACAGTAACAGTGTTTCCCGAAAGAGTAGCAGATGCATTTACTTTCAATTCAGTATCAAGGAATGTCAGTTTGTATTCCGCATTAACTTCTCCTAATGCTCCGGATATAGCTGTGGAGAAAAGTATCGTATTCCTGTCGATATTCAGAGCCGGACTTACGCCGAAGGACATATGGTTGGATTCTGCTGATGCTGCAGCAAGCCATCCATATATGCTTACTATGCAGAATTCCGGTGGATCAAAAAGGTTTGCAGGCTTAGGACTACCATACAACTCTTCATAGTCAAATGGTACTTCTGCGGTACGCAAGTAATATCGTGCATATTCATGAAGCCAAGTGTGATCGGAACTTTCTTCCAAATATGACTTTACTCTGGATTGGATCAACAGATTATCGAAATGATTATCTCCTACTCCGTAGAAATATCCATAATCCATATTAAGAACATCATCCATGTCCAACAAGAAAATCTTTTCGCCGTTT
This sequence comes from Clostridiales bacterium, assembly GCA_017649645.1. Classification (GTDB taxonomy): domain Bacteria; phylum Bacillota; class Clostridia; order Saccharofermentanales; family Saccharofermentanaceae; genus Saccharofermentans. The sequence goes on from JAGCGK010000192.1 coordinate 12,427, forward strand.
AAAGGAGCAATATCTTCAAAATATCTTCTGCCGTCAAGGTAAAAAGTGTCGGAAACGGGTTCATCGCTCCATTGTGTCATATATGTATAAAGATCAGTTGTGATCTTTCCACTATCCTGGTAGCTTTTTGCTATAGACGCTTTTTCTATATCTGTGAAAACACCGTCTTTATCAAGAAATCCGGCGCCATTAATATAACTATTTAATGAGCATTTGCTCCAATCATTCGTTTCAGTTCCAATACAATGAGGATAAGGCGTTACTTCACTTTCGTCTGATTGAGGAACAACTACAGGACCATGAGGACGTTCAACTCCGCAGTCGTCAAATAGTTCTTCAAAAAGGACACTGTCACAATCCAACAGGATTGTTTCACTCTTGTACTTCGTTGATTCAGGATCCAATACTCTGAACTTGATCGGAATACCATTGTATTTTCCGAAATAGACGAAACTTCCTGTCCATGGATCTGTTTCTATTCCTTTTATTCCGGGAGCAACAGGCTTAGCCATGTGCTCGACTCCCAGCATCGTGTTAGTCTCGTTTTTGAGAGTATCTGCCTTTACAGATTTTTGATTGGCTAGGAATGGGACTAAAGAGATACACAGTGTTGATGCCAAAACAGATGAGACAATTTTGGCCGCATTAGATTGTCTAAAAGTGATCATGGTTTGTTTTTCTCCTTTAGAGTTTTTATTTCCCTTCCAAACCCAATCCTTGTCAAAATATCATTGCTAAGCAGTGATGTAAACAGGTAATGTGAATATTCGACAATAAAATGACACAAAAAGTTCACAATGGAACAAAAACGGAATATTATGTATAAAGAATTTGATATTTTATGACATGAAAGTATAAAGTTTTTTAGGTGCTTGATTCATTTCGTAAGTGATGCTAGTATCAAGAGGAATTCAAAAGAAAGAACACATTTATTGTGTAGGGTGGACCAATGAGGAAGTAATTCGATTTAAGTTTTATAACATCAGGACCTTAAAAGGGTCGGTTTGTGTACGCTTAAATTGGATTACGGATGGTTTCATGGTCTTGCCGATGTGGTTAGATTTATTGAGTCTGTTTTTGCGTATGCAAAGACAGGCTTTTTTGTAAGGCCCTTTAACCAAGGAGGCCATATGGCACAAATAAACGTACAGAATCTGTCTTTCTCATATGAGAGCAGTTATCACAATATTTTCGAGAACGTATCTTTTTCAATCGATACGGATTGGAAGCTCGGTTTTATCGGTCGTAACGGTAAGGGTAAATCTACTTTCCTGAATCTTCTTTTGGGAAAATATGAGTATAGCGGTACGATTAAGACTGACATGCGATTTGACTATTTTCCGTATGTTATTTCCGATACGGAAAAGACAGCGGATGAACTGTCTGAAGTGTGGAAGCCGGGTGTTGAGAATTGGAGAATTCTTTGTGAGTTGAACTTAATGGATGTTGATCCGGAGCTTCTTTATCGTCCGATAAGAACTTTGAGCTTTGGTGAGAGGACCAAGGTTATGCTGGCGGTCCTTTTCTCCGGCGAAAATGATTTCCTTTTAATTGATGAGCCGACTAATCATCTTGATAAGGAAGCAAGAGAGATCATCAAAAAATATCTGTCATCAAAGAAGGGATTCATTCTCGTATCGCACGACCGTGATCTTCTTGATGCTTGTATCGATCATGTGCTTGTTTTAAACAGATCAACAATTGAAGTACAGTCTGGTAATTTCAGTTCCTGGTGGGAGAATAAGGAGAAGGCTGATTCCTTTGCCAGAGCTGAAAATGAGAAGCACACAAGAGAAATCGGAAGGCTCAAGTCAGCTATGGACAGGGCTTCTTCATGGGCTGCAAAAAGTGAGAGCACCAAGATCGGATATGATCCTATAAAGGAGCATGACAGAACAAAGAATGCCAGGACGTACATAAGCAGCAAGACCAAAAAGATGGAAGCGAGAGCAAAGTCTTTCGAGCAGAGGATGGAGAAGAATATCGAAGAAAAAGAAGGACTTCTCAAGGACGTGGAGCAGATAAGAGATCTTAGGCTCACGGGGCTTACGCATTATAAGGACAGGCTTATAGAGTGCAGGGATCTTTCTTTACAATATTCCGATTCGGATACTCCTGCTTTTGAAGGTCTGTCATTGGAGATCAATCAAGGTGACAGACTGTTCCTTTCTGGTAAAAACGGATGCGGCAAATCAAGCTTTATCAAGGCAATACTGGATGGCGGTGTAAGTGACAGATATAAGATCTCAGGTGACTTTCTTATCGCACCTAATCTTGTCATCTCTTACATCGATCAGGATACGTCCATGCTTAAGGGTGATCTGAGGATGCATGCCTTCGAAAACAAGCTGGATTACTCACAGTTTTTGGCTGTGTTGAGACACTTGGATTTTGAGCAAGTGCAGTTCGAGAAAAAGATGGAAGAGTTTTCGGAAGGACAAAAGAAAAAGGTGCTTATAGCAACGAGTATCATGACTCCCGCACACCTTTATATCTGGGATGAGCCACTTAATTATGTTGACGTTATCTCAAGGATGCAGCTGGAAAAATTGATCGAGGATTATAAGCCGACCATGCTCATAGTCGAACATGATACAAAGTTCGCTGAGAAACTTGCTACCAAGACTTGTGAAATGCTATGATTAAGGTAAGAAAACATAATATCGGAGGTGGGATCTATGTCAAAGATTATCGTACAGTTTTTGAATGAGAAAGTTGAAGATTACAACAAGATCGTTGGAAGCCTTCTGGCTGAGGGCGAAGCTGAATTGGTCAAGATCGTTCCGGTCGGAAAAGATGCAACAGTTATCTGCCTCGAGAAGTATTATGCGAGGAACGGAAGTTATGCTTCTCTTACCGTAATCCTCGAAAACGTTGAAGGAGGCAATCTCGCGACCGTAATCGGATATGGCGGCGGTGAGGGTATCTTCAATGACAGCCTCGGAGCTAATTCCAAATTTGCCGACAAGGCAGCGGAGATCTTAAATAGCTACGGCTACGAGTTAAGAGAAGAGTCTAAGCAGTAATTACATCCCCCTTGTGAATTTCTTCATACTGTGAAACATTTCTGAATGAATGTTGATTCTATAGGTAAGAGGGTTCTCGAGGGGGATTATTATGCCTTTTGGGATTGAAGAAAGAGGATAATACTGTATTATATCGATATGGTTAATGCCCAATTATATTTTGAGGTGGATTAAGGATAATGAAGAACAGCAGATTATTGAAGATCGCGGCAGCATCTGTTGCTATTATGACTCTCTTGAGCGGATGCTCATATATCGATTCATTCATGAAGAAAGATGAGCCTGAGGAAACCGAAGAGGAAGAGACAGAATCTGAAGAAGAGACAACGACTACTGAAGTTACGGAATCAGAGACAACAGAGACGGAGGAGACCGCAGAGACTACTGCTGAACCTACTCCGACTGAGACTGAGCCGACAGATGTTAAGACTTTGGGATTTGATAAAGAGATACTTTTGGATAATGCAAAGTATTATATGTATCAGAAAGGCGATGATTTCAAGGAGTGTTATACGGATCTTTGGGATGCAGATGAGAAGAAGTCATATTATTGTGAAGATCTTACAGGTGAGGATTACAAGAAGCAGTTTGAGTCCGATATCCCAATGTATAATTTCAATCCTTTCCAATCCATCAATCGTGATATTGAAGATCAGATCGAACGTTACACGGTTGCCTCGACAAATAGTCCGAGATGGAGTTCTATATATCTTATCGATTTTGATACAGTAATTAACGCGACTGCTTTTTATGATGAAGTGACTGAAGATCTTGAGTCTTCTGTGTACAATGCTACAATGCGGGATAAGTATGTGAAGGACTCTGATAAGGTAGATGATGTATCGTATTTCTTCATGCATATAGAATCAACATCATCAACTGAAACGGAAAAATACTATCACTGTTTCTATTTCTATAAAAAAGCCGATACCGTCATAGCTGCTTTGGCGTATACACAGTCTTGCCCTGATTATCAGAAATATGTGAATAATATGCTTAACGGTTACGGTCTTGTAATTCCTGATCTGAAGGAGATCACTGCAGTCGATCTTCCTGAGTATCTTTCTGACTATGATTTTCCTGAGATTCCGAGCATGGAGATCCAGGAAACTCTTGAGGACAGTTATGAATCCTACGTCTATGACTATATAGCAGAGAAAGTCGGTTTGTCTGCAACATTTAGCGAGACCGTTCCTATGGCTGAGAACAGTATGCCTGAAAAGGATTCATTGCCGAACATCAGCGGCGTAACCAGTTATATGATCAAGGATCTCGATTCAGACGGCACTGACGATATGCTCGTCTTCGGATTTGTTCAGGTCGATGCACCGGAGATAGACTATGCTTCATATAAGTATCTGCCGTTCATTATGCTTTGTCAGACCGATTATGATTCGATCAAAGTTATGGATTCGATGGTATATGAGCCTGCTGATCCGCCGAGATACGGTTACTACAGCACGGCGCTTGAATCTACTCCTACCTTTGTATACAGGTTCCTCGGATATTATACAATTGACGATACAGTCCTTCTGACTTTCTACAAGAGCGGACTTGTAGGTGATATCGGATATTGTAACGCTCTCGAACTTACCATAGAGAACGGTAAGCTTAAGCTTCTGAATATGCTCTACCAGTATAATGGCGGTTCAGATGATTTTAAGTATACAATGTTCGATCTTCAGACAGGCGAAGAGACAAAGATTGACGGTATTATGTACCCGCAGACTGTTACTGTGATCCAGTGGCAGGATCTTACTTCGTATGAGCAAGAATTCTTCGTCAATTTCGAGGGAACTCATGACCTGAAGAATACAGAATACAATATTTTCTATAACATAGACTGATTTTGAGGTGCATTAATGGACCTTCCGATCGAACTTAAAAGTGCAGTGGAGAACCTTGTCGAGAACAAGAGCATGAGTGAGCTCAAGGCTGCCTCTAAGATCATTACTGATAAGTACAGGAATGAATCGGGTAAGGGCAAGAAGCTCGTTACCGATAAGCTCGATGCGGAAGTTTATTCCGTTTACCGTATGCCTGCAACTTTCGGTGCATGCTCTGACGCTTTAAGTTATGTGTCGGAATTTTATAGTGAGTCCATTGATTCCGTTACCGATGTAGGGGCGGGAAGCGGTGCTGCATCCTGGGCGTCGGATATTGTTTTCGAGCCGGCAAAGATAACATGTCTCGAGCGTGAGAAAGCAATGCGCGACCTCGGAAGTAAGCTCATGGAAAGTGATCCTTCCGTCTCATCCAAAACGACATGGTCATCTTTTGACATCATCAAGGACGAGATCGAGGAATCGTCCGATCTGGTCATCGCTTCCTATATGTTCAACGAACTTGATCCCGATAACATCAGGTCATCGATCGCCAAACTCTGGGATAAGACTGATAAACTGCTGGTCATCATAGAGCCCGGTACGCCGAAGGGATTTTCTGTCATCAGCACCATCCGGTCTTATCTTCTCGAAAACAACGGCTATTTGGTAGCTCCTTGCACCCACAACAATCCGTGCCGTCTGTCATCAGATGACTGGTGTCACTTTACCTGCAGAGTTCAAAGAAGCAAGCTCCACAAGCTCCTTAAAGATGCTGACGTTCCTTATGAGGACGAGAAATACTCTTACATCGCTTTCTCGAAAACACCCTGCGACCGCGCAAAGATGCGTGTTTTAAGACACCCTTATATCACTAAGGGTCAGGTCGACGTTACTTTATGTACCGAAACTGAAAACACCAAAGTCACTTTCCGGAAAAGAGACGGTGATCTCTACAAAAAGGCGAAGAAAGCAAAGCAGGGAGACAGTTTATGAGTCTTCGAATGCCTTGTCTATGCAATGAATTTCCATCTCCCATTGCTTAAGAAAGAACGGCGCATTTTTCGATGACAACGAATCAGGATTATGGATCCTGTAAGTATAAACGACCGGATCTGCAAAGCAGACTTTCTCAACATGTGAGAAATATTCATAGTTGAAGTGCATGTCCTCAGCGTAGTTATACTTCTCCAGAAATCTGATCCTGTACTTTTGGATTATCTCTTTTTTATACAGTCTTCCTGTTGCTCCGCGCATGCTTCTCCTGTAAGGACGAAGATCTTTTTTGAGTTCTTCCTTTGTTCCGCGGAACGGCTCCCAGCTGTCTGTTCTGGAGAATTCTTTGATCTGGTTCCAGCGGATCTTTCTTCCGACGCATACATCGGCATCTTTGATCTCGTTGAGCAAAGTCTCGATCATATTCGGCATTACGAGATCATCGGCGTCAACGAAGCAGATATATGTGCCCTGAGCCTGCTCTATGCCGATATTTCTGGTATCGGATGCACCTGTGTTTTTCTTGGTGATGAGTTTGATCCTGGAATCCTGTTTGGCGTAATGCTTAAGGATCTGCTGACTCTTATCGGTCGAACCGTCGTCGATGACTATTACTTCAAATTCATCGCCTTCATTTTTCAAAACTCCGGTTAAACATTCATCAAGATATTCTTCAGCGTTATAAACAGGAATGATGATCGATACCTTAAGCATAATGAAACTCCGATTTTTACTCTCACTATTATAGCGCAACTCGTTGTTTATTGTCATAAAATGATATACTATTAGGCAGAAATATTTTTCGAGAGAGGGATAGAAAATCATGGGTTTATTCAGCAGAATTTTTAATCGTAAGAAGAAACCTCCGATGTTGGAGAGATTGGTCTTTGCAGCAGCAGGCGGAGCAGCGAGCGCTTTTTTTAACAGCGACATGATCAAGAATTCATCCGCTAGTCCCGCTCCGGTAGCTCAGGTAAAGCAGCTCAGCAAGATTAGCGACTATGACAGACAGAAGGCTGAGGCAGAAGCAAAGCGTCTCGAAGAAGAGCGTGCGCGTAAGGTCAATGCGGTTCTCGCAGAACTTGCTCTTTGCTACTACATCGCAGGTATCGACGGTACGGTTACTCAAGATGAGTACAACGAACTTCATAAGATCAAGGATACGTTCAACAGCATGAAGGATGTAAAACCTGAAGAGCGTGCGATCATGGGTAAGGTTTGTAATCCTAATATTTCTTTTGTAGAGCTTTGCACATATTTTGACAAACTCGAATCTTCATCTTTGATCTCATATGCACTCGAGATGGAGAAGGTTGCTGAGACCGGTGACGGTGTTACTTCACGTGAGGCCGACGCCATTCAGATGTATAAGGATTATGTCACGACGAGAACGGGATATGTTTTCGCGAAGACTATACAGAAAGATGCCAAAGAGATCGAACTTGTCTGTCCGAAGTGCGGCGGAGAGCTCGAACTCGATACGAGGCTTCTCGGTGCTACCTGCAGATTCTGCGGTTATTCCAAGATCCTTGATGCCAACAGGATCGATGAGGCTCTGACAAGACAGATGGCAACAGAGAGGATCAAAGCATTGATCGAAGAAGAAAAGGCGAAGGGGAATTCCTGATGAGAATCGATATCTGGGACGAAGGCGAATACGGTTACAGGGCATCTTATGGCTTTAGACCGAATATAAGGACGTATGTCCATGAAGATGATAAAAAGCGTGATTGTATGCTCGTTATTCCGGGCGGCGGTTATTGTGTCGTTACCCCTCATGAAGGTGAACTCGTTGCCAAGAAATACTACGATCTCGGATTTAATGCTTTTGTCTTGACTTACACAACGGATATAACGATGTCCGTTCCGCTTAAAAAGCAGCCGATGACGGATGCTGCAAGAGCTGTAAGAGTAATAAGAGATAAGTTCGCGAAGGACTGTAAACTTATTGTTGCAGGTTTTTCCGCAGGCGGTCACGTAGTCGGATCATTGATCACGCATTATGCTGAGATCGAAGACAAGAAATATCCTGATATCTCATGCAGACCTGATGCCGCGATCTTCGGTTATCCTGTTATCACGACAGGCGAATATACCCACCACTGGTCAGTAGTTGCACTTCTCGGTAATGAAGCGACAGATGAGGAATTGGATTATTTTTCCGTTGAGAAGAACGTTACTTCTGATACTCCTCCGTGCTTTTTATGGCAGACGGCAACAGATGATCTTGTGCCTGTCGAGAATACGTATATCATGGCCAAGGCTTTAATGGAAAATGGTATTAAGTTTGCTCATTATGTTTTCCCTGAAGGACATCACGGATTGTCTTTGCCGAACGAAGCATTCTTCACGGGTAAGGCAGGCGGGGAGTATACAATGGAGCAGGTGGAACTGGCGATCGATAATGTGCGTAAGGGAACTGCCGTAGACGTTTCCGAAGAAAGAAGACAGGAACTTATTGCCCAGTTCGATGCGCCTCCCATGAACTTCGACAATGCTGAAGTGCCTGAGTTTAAGGATATCCTGATGTGGCCTGAACTGGCTGTGGATTTCCTCGGTAAGGTTTTAAAGTGATCTCATTCTATGCGGATCTAGCTTTTATGCTAGTATTTATGCGCGCGGATTTCTGCATAAATCGTCTTTTTGTTATAGAATAGTTAGGTGTTTCATTTTATATCAAAGGGGGATCACAAATGAGTTTAATGGAAAGACCGATCGTCAATACTTTGCCTGACGGCAGCAAGTATTTTGAGCATACTTTTGAGAACTTCTATCTCAAGGCATATGTTCCTAAGAATGATATTGACGGTCAGATCATCAACTACGGATTCAGAGCTCCGCTGCTATTAGTTTTCGAGGAAGAAAAAAAGACTATTGATGAGGCTGTTGCTTTTGCGAAGGAAACAGGCCTTGAAGAGATCGCTGCTAATTATGATTCATCCGTACTTTTCATATATCCGACATGTGAGGGCGGATGGGAAAAGGCTGACGAGAGTGTCTATGTTGACCTCATCGCTGAAGTAAAGAATCATCCTGAATATGATGACGGAATAGTATCATTTTTCAACTTCTTCACTAAGAAGTTTGAAGGCTTTTTCATAAGAGGTGCGAAGTTCAGAGCAGATATCTACAGTTACGGAAAATCTGCTGACTACGTTGCTACAAAGCTCCTTAAGAAGATCGACGGTGAGTTCTTGTGGGGACCGGGTGAGATCACACCTGCAATGTGCTCCATGGAGAACTTAAGTGTAGTTCCTGATGTAGAGCGTAAGGACATTGCTATCTTAAGCGTAGGTAATTCCGACGAGATCAATAAGGCATTCGAAGGATGCGAGCATCTTCTCATTAAGGATAAGGCTGACTACAAAGCTGACTTCATGTCATTCGTCAGACGCTTCAAGATGTGGTGCGGTAAGATCGAGTACGAGCCTATCTTCGAAGAACTCAATATGACGGAAGAGCCGGGTATCACTGTTGTTAAGACTTCACCTGATAATTTCCTGAAGTACAAGGGAACAACAGAGCACAAGGTCGGATATTTTGCTTACTACAATAACGGCATAATGGACAAAGGACCTGTTCCGCTCGTTCTCGGATTCCACGGCGGCGGAGACTGCTCTATGTATCTGACATTTGTTGCCGGATGGTGGGAAGTATGTCATGACCATGATTTCCTCTTTGTATCCGTTGAGAATCATCTTGACGTTCCTGCTGCTGAGATCATGCAGCTTCTCGAGCATCTCAAGAGCAGATATAACATCGATGAGAAGAGGATCTATGCTTCAGGTTTCTCGATGGGCAGCGGAAAGACTTGGAACCTTTATCAGGAGTATCCGGAGGTCTTTGCGGGAATCGCTCCGTGCAGTGCACTTTTCCCGATGAAGGAGAACTGGTTCGGTCTTTCTCTCGGAGACCCGGGTCTTAACATGGACAAGGCAGTTCCGATCTTCTATTCAGGCGGAGAGGAATCACCGCTTCCTGAACTTCCTAATCAGGGCGAAGGATGTCTCGACAGACTTAAGTATGCAGCAGAAGTTAATAAGCTCAAGGAGAGATTTACTTCAGTTGATTATGCGGATAAGGATAACTGGAAAGACAAGTTCTATGGAATCCCGGGCGATAAGGTAGAAAAATACTACGATGAGACCAGAGACAGTTATCTGACAGTTAACTATTATGAGAGTGAAGACGGTGTGATAAGAACTGCTTTCGGAAGTGTCAGCGGTCAGCAGCATGAGTGCAGACATCACTCGGTTGAGACAGCCTGGAACTTCATCTCTAAGTTCAGCAAAGAGTGATACCACTGAGTAAATAAGAAAAGAAGACCTGCCGGCGGATCTCGTCAGCAGGTCTTTTCGATCGTGTAAGAAAAACTTATAGTCAGTATTCCTTAGACATTATACCAACCTTCAATAGGGATACCCCATGCATTTGTTCTTCTCTGGTACTCATACTCAACAGATATAAGTTTCTGACAATCAGTGCAGATCTTATATACGCAACGTGATCTCTCATAAGTTGTATACAATACGAAGTTACTGGAGTAAGTATTTACTTTATACTTGTCACTCCACTCTCCGTAAATATACGTATAGTGAGTTCCGCATATTGTGTAGTCACCATGTCCGTTGGAATAACTTTGATTGATGAGACTTGCTCCCGGAGTAGTTGTTCCGACTGTTCTAAAGCCTGTGATCGTCGCAAAAAGCGCAACCGAAACCAGCACCATTGACAGTGCTTTGATAAGTTTTCTCTTCATTTCTTTTCTTCCTTTCTTTTTGAGGACTTCCTTAGATCCTCTTTATTTGGTATGTAGTCTAATTATGCCAAATAAATCAATAAAAGCGAACATTTTCGAAGAAAAAATAATGTCAACTAACAGTCATTGTTGAACATCAGGATAATTGAAATGATCCTGCGCCTTGCATTGTCGCTGTTTTGACAACGATCATCATTTTCGAAAAAAAGGAGGGTGTCCCGAGCATTTTGCTTTTGAGACACCCTCTTAGTTTTAGATTTGAACCGATCTTACTGATTCTTATAATAGACATCGATAAGTCCTTTAAGGATCATATCTTCATCGATGATTATCTTGTGCTTACACAAAGGAGCAACGATCGAAGCGTATCTTCCCGTAGCGGTCAAGACGCACTTTTCACCGTATTCTTCTTCGATCCTGTCGATCATTCCGTCGATCAGCGCGGCATTCTGGAAGATAAGGCCGCTTCTCATGCTGTCTATCGTATTTGTGCCGATAACCTTTTTCGGTTTCTCGAATGCGATGTTAGGAAGCTGAGAAGTTCTGCTGCTCAGGGCTTCTGCTTCGATGCCCATTCCTGCACCGATAGATGTTCCGACAAAGTTCTTGTCTTTATCGATAAGAGAGAATGCAGTAGCTGTTCCCATATAGATATTGATCTGAGGGACACCGTATTCTTTGATTCCCGCAATTGCAGAAACGACCAGATCGCTTCCGAGTTGTGCGGGATTATCGATCTTGATCTTAAGACCTGATCTAACGCCCGGACCGACAATTATCGGTTCAATGGAGGTTAATCTCATAACGGCTTTCTTTATCGTTCCCGTTACCTGAGGAACTACTGAAGAGATAATGGCACCCTCGATCTTTTCCGCGTATTGACTGTTAAAATCCAATGCGGATTTAAGAAGTGATGCATATTCGAGATCCGTATAGGATTTCTCGGTAGATAAAAGCTCGGTAAATAACAGTTCACGTTCTTTAAAACAACCCAAAACGATATGAGTGTTTCCGATATCGATTGCCAGTACCATGAAAGAAAACCTCCGATTATTCTTCTATGAGTTTTGCCTTGAAAAGGGCAGTTCCGATCGCGCCTGTAAGGATTAAAGCAGCGATTGCTTCAAATATCGCATTTATACCGACGAAGGTAGCAAAAAATACGATAATATTAAGCGATGAATCGATCTGTGCAACATCGCCTACTGTTGCTTTTCCGAAAAGACCGATAAGAGCTCCTACAAAAAGAATTGTGTTGAATAGAGCAGCTGAAAGACCTGTAACTGAAGATCTTACAGGAGCATTCTTGGTGAACTTTGATAAGCACTTAAATACGAGTCCGGCGAGAAAACCTGCCAAAGCTCTGCAGACTACGCACATGATGAAGGTGAAGACCACGTTCTTTTCTGCAAGGAAAGTTCCGAACGGATCCATTCCGAAGCACTGAGCAAAGCTTGTGATACCGAATACCGTTCCGAGTATCGCACCAGCAACAGGGCCTTTTGCCAGAGCTCCCAATGCAACCGGTATCATGAGAAATGAGATTGAAACTACGCCGACCTTAAGATAACCGACAGGCGTAAATGCCATAAGGACTATAAGTCCCGTGAGAATGCCTAAGACCGCGATGGTCTTGGTCTTTTGATTTTGTTTTGCCATAGCAAAACCTCCTTAGTTATTATTCCTCATCCGAGGATATAGTTACTTCGTAAACCGACATCTTTTAAAGACCTTCGTCAGATTCTTGGAAGATACCTGCGTTTTAAGCGTCTTTTCGAAAAAGAATAGTTTACAGAGCGATTATACATTATTAATACAATTAATGTATAATGAAAAAAATCTTTTAGGGGTAAATCATTATGAATAAAGAGCGTCTGGTCGGGGTAATAATGTCGGTCTTTGTATCAACCGCTATGGGTGCTGTTTCAGCTGCCCTGGTTATCCACACGAATCCGGATGCTACCAAAGCTCATTCCGCGGGATTGATATATGCTTCAAATATCCTTTTGTCTGTCGTTATCGGAATGATCATCGCTATCGTCCTTCCTCTTGGAAAACTCGGCGCATCACTTGCACGTAAGGCGAAGGCAACACCGCCGAGTATCAAGTTTATACTTTTGAATGCCATTCCGAATTCAGTCGGTAATACGCTCATCATCAGTATGATCTTAAGTTTTGTCGGAGTACTTACCGCGAGACTTAAGCTTCCTGAAGACGTGTTAAGCACGCTTCCGCCATTTGTCATCATGTGGCTCGGTAATTGGGCTAAGCTTATCTTGCCGACCCTTATCATAAGTTATGTCCTCTCGATCATTCTGGCACCGATCGTAGCCCGAATTGTAGGGTTTAACGGTCCTCAGAAGGGAACAGGTCCTAAGAAGTGATCTTATTTGTTGCTCTTTTTACGCTTGATCACGAATACTGCTGCGCCAATTCCGGCTGCCAGTGCAGCACATCCCAACGAAGCGATGATGATCGGAATTACGAAGTTGTTCGATGAGGATGACTTCTTTTTACCTTTCTCTTTCTTTTCAACAAGAGCACTTTCTTCTGTCTCGTTGATCACTTCGGTCTCCACGACAGTCGGCTCAGGAGCCGGTTCGAAATCAGCATAAACTGTTATGTCCTTCGTTACCGTAAATGAGTAATACGGGTCACTTGAAAGAAGATTGCCGCTCTTGTCATACCAACCGTTGAAGATCCATTTATCTTCATCATATTCACAATTAACGATCGAGAGAAAATTCTTCTTCATAACGGATTCGCCGGTAATCGTCGGAAGATCTCCGTTAAGTTCGTTTCTGAACTCGACATTTGTCTCATAATATGGATCGCTGTCATCATATCTTATCCAGGCAAGAACTACAGTAGGGAAATGAGCACTGGCGATATACATGACGTTTCCGAGAAGTGTAGACATCTTCTCGCATTCGGCAAAAGCCATTCCGAGCATCGATGAAGCTCCGGAGTCAGTTCTGAATGCCTTGCCGACAAGACGGAGAAGTGACAGGAGTTTAGTATCGTCCAACTGGAATGAAGAATTTTCTTCAAGGATGATGGATGAATTAATGGCTGCTATTGTTTCTACATACATCTGATCTTCTTCGAAGCATTCGGTAAGAAAAGTTGTCATCGTATCGGCTCCGAATAAAGTTCCGAATGCTCCCATAGCGGAACTTTCTGTATCGATCGCACCGCTATAAGTCAACTCGAAGAAATACATGAAAGAGTCCTGATAATAATCTACGTAAGTTTCTCTGTCTGATATGGCAGGGATAGGATCAAGACCGTGCTTTTCTCTTGCTTTGTTAACACTGTCAGGAAGAGAATCATCGCTCATGAAATCGTAGAAATCCGAATAGAACTTAATGACATTATACTGATTATCAGCTACTCCGCCGAATATTCCGCCTTGACCTAAAGCAGACTGCAGATCGAGCTTTCTTACCGTGAAATCCTCGTAGTAGAGAGGATCTTGCGTGTCAACATTCGGATTTTTAAGTGACATGACCTTGGCAGGGTCTCCGAGATATACGATCTTGCCGTATTTCTTGAATCCCCACTTTGACGGCGCTGTTCTGTTTACAACATCCATGCAGTTTACGAGATTATAGATACAAGTGCAGTCCCATTCATCCTGAACACCGCTTGGTGCATTGAAAGTGTAGACGTAAAGGTCGTTTTGGCTCTTTACGAGTTTTTCTTCAACAATGTACCTGGCTGACATGTAAGAGATCGCTCCTGCACGGCTGTAACCCTGTATCCATATCTTGACGTTTTCCTTGTCTATGGAATGGTTATCTATATAACTTTTAATAAATTCAAAAGCACGTTTGGAATTGTTGTCGAATCCCTGATGGTTTCCTGTCTTACCGACATTGAAGTTATCGGCCCATTCAATACCGTAATTAATGCCTCTGACACCCATTACTACAAGATCTTTCTCGGTTCCGTTAATGTTGATCTTTTTACTCGCGACCATGACGCCGATCTTATCGGAATCAGTAGTATTGTCATATCCGTCATTGAATTCTATATCGGAAAAGCCGAGTCCTCCGTAGAAACTCTCAGCAGTCGACTTGCTTTCTGTGGCAACGGAAGCGATAAGAGAGATGTCTGCGAGAGGAGTCGAATAACTGCTTGAATCCTGGGCAAAAAGGGAATCGCTGTAATAATACTCGACACGCATTCCCGATGCGTCGAAAATGCCCGTTATTGCCGCGTTTACATTCTGTCCTTTCTGTAAGGACATCAAGGTTGTGAAAGCAATTATGAAAGATAATATACAAGCAAATACTTTTTTCATACTCTGATTTTATCATGAATGACGGGACAGACGTTAGTGCTTTATGTGATAAAATCACGTCTGAGGTGTAAATTTATGAAAAAAAAGATCATTTCAATAGTTCTTGTTACTTCTTTCCTGTTTTCGGCATGCGTGAAAACATCAAAGGATAATAAAGAAGAAACTTCTTCAAGTGATACTGCAAATAATACTTCAAATAAAGTGTCAGAAACTGAAAACAGTGATAATGGCGCACTTCCTGATCTTGTTCCTGCAGGAAAAGGATATACGGGAACAAAGGGCAGCAGCGAGTTTAATTACGGCGAGGCTCTCCAGAAATCTCTTCTTTTCTACGAACTTCAAAGAAGCGGTGATCTTCCTGAAGACATGAGATGCAACTGGCGCGGTGATTCAGGAATGGAAGACGGTAAGGATAACGGAGTAGATCTTACAGGCGGCCTTTACGATGCGGGCGATCATGTTAAGTTTAATCTTCCGATGGCTTATACTGCATCGATGCTCGGATGGTCTGTCTATGAGGATAAAAATACTTATGTTGAGAGCGGTGAACTTAAATATGCTCTCGGTGATATCAAATGGATAACCGATTATCTCATTAAGTGCCATACGGAAGATGAAGTTTTCTACTATCAGGTAGGAGACGGCGGAGCAGACCACTCATGGTGGGGGCCATGCGAAGTAATGAGCATGAACAGACCATCTTATAAGGTTACGGTTGATTCTCCGGGTTCTGCGGTAACAGGTGAAGCAGCTGCTGCATTGGCTATTGCTTCGGTTATTTTCGAGAGTGAAGATAAAGAGTATTCAGATCTTTGCCTTACTCATGCCAAGAGTCTTTATGCTTTTTCCGCCAAGACATTAAGCGACAGCGGATACACTGCTGCGGCAGGTTTCTATGATTCCTGGAGCGGTTTTTACGATGAACTTTCATGGGCAGGGATCTGGCTTTACATTGCAACAGGGGAGGATTCTTATCTTGAGTCTTCCAAAGAGTATTTTGATAAAGCGGGACATGACTTTAACTGGGCTTTGTGCTGGGATGACGTGCATATCGCGGATGCTGTAATGCTCGCGCGGATCACAGGCGAAGAAAAGTATAAGATCGAGACGGAGTATCATCTGGATTTCTGGTCATGTGGTACCTCTGACGGACAAAGGATCACTTATACACCGAAGGGCCTTGCGTGGCTTGATTCCTGGGGTTCTCTCAGATATGCGACCACCACGGCGTTTGTGGCAGCTCTATATAGCAGATATGACTGCTGTTCTCCTGATAAGAAAGATATCTATTGGGACTTTGCGGTATCCCAGGCTGATTATGCTCTCGGTTCTACGGGATTTTCATATCAGATCGGATTCGGTAACGCCTACCCGATGCACCCTCATCACAGGACTTCCCAGGGTTCTTACTGTGACAATATGAATGAGCCGTCACTTTCAAGGCATACTCTTTATGGTGCGCTGGTCGGAGGCCCTGATTCTAACGATAACTACTACGATACAGTATCCGATTATTGTGCAAACGAAGTTGCGTGTGACTATAATGCAGGATTTACGGGACTTCTGGCAGCTATGTATTCCGAATACAAGGGCGAGACTTTGGTGGACTTCGGTGCTTTCGAAGAGGTTCAGGATGAGTACTCATGTGATACGGGTATCAACGTCGACGGTTCCGATTTTACGGAGATCAAAGCCATTATCTATAACAAGACTGCATGGCCTGCAAGAAAGTCCACGGACCTTGAATTCCGTTATTTTATCGACCTCAGCGAAGTCTATAGTGCAGGCGGAGATGCTTCAGGTGTCCAGGTTTCAACGAACTACATGAAGTGCGGAAGATCGGACGGACTTAAGGTCTATGATGAGGCAAAACACATCTATTATCTGTCTGTTGTTTTCGATGACGGAGAGCTTTATCCGGGCGGACAGGATCACTATAAGTCAGAGGTCCAGGTCAGGATGACAAGTCCTAACGGTTCATGGGACAAGAGTAATGACTGGTCCTACAATAACGGCGGTGCCCTTTATGAAGGCGGTAAGCTCGTATTCGGAACAGAACCCGGAGAGGGAGGAGCAACCGTTACCACGGCTCCACAGCCGACTGATAACACCTCGCAGACTGATCCTAATACCGTGGCTCCGACAGCTGCTCCTTCGCAGAATGTGTCTGCTGACGGAATCTCACTTACCATGACATATACGGATAACAGCAGTAATCAGGTCGCAGGAAATCTGGAGATAACTAATGGCAGCGACGGAAATCTTGACCTGTCGGCGATCGAAGTCTGTTATTACCTTACAAATGACGACGGGCAGGCTCTGACCTTTGACTGTTATCATGCATCCGTTACTTCGGCATCAGGTCAATATACTGAGATGACCTCGAAAATAAGCGGTACAACAAGTTCTTCGAGCGGAACCGACAGTGATACGGTGCTTACGATCAAGGTGAGTGACGGAAGCCTTGCAAAGGGCGATAAGCTTACCATAAACTTCAGTCTTCACAGGAATGACTGGCAGAATATGGATCTTAATAACGATCATTCCCATAAATCAACGGAGAATATCGTTGTTAAGGTAAACGGCAACGTGGCGTTGGGCAAGGAACCATAAGTTTTTTTGAACTTTTTGAAAAGAAACACTGAACCATTTGCATTGAGAAATATTTATTTTATAATATAAGTACCTGGGATGGGTGGGCTCTTTGTTGAACCTTCACGACATTAAATGGAATCCGGGTCAGTCAATGTAGGTCAAGCCGGTATAACCGGACGATTGAAACTGGTTGCAGGATACCGCCCTGGCTATAGCTAGGTGTCAAAAAGAGTTCGTTCATTCTAGGCTTTTTTTGTTTTAAAAATCGGGAGTATGTATGGAACTGGCAAGTAGTGAAAACATAATAGAGCGACTTGATCCGGCCACTAAGAACGTGGTCGGTGTTGTTATGTCGCATTCCCTGTTGATATCCCGTAAGTTAACTCATTCAAGATCTACCGAAAACGAGCTCTGTCCCAAGGGGACGAAGATTTTATTTTGATGGAAAGATTTTTTAATGATTAACGAATCGGAGAATGAATAATGAAACTTTTTAATACGCTTACAAGAACCAAAGAAGAATTTAAGCCAATGACGGAAGGCCAGGTAAAGATGTATGCCTGCGGACCTACGGTCTATAACTACTTCCACCTCGGAAATGCAAGACCTTTCGTTACTTACGACACGCTGAGAAGATATCTCGAGTACAGAGGTTATAAGGTAACATTCTGCCAGAACTTCACTGATATCGATGACAAGATGATCAAGCGCGCCAATGAAGAGGGCGTAACTGTCAAGGATATTGCTGAGCGTTATATCAAAGAGTATTACGTTGACGCTGACGGTCTGAACTGCAAAAGACCGACTATTCAGCCACGCGCTACAGAGTCCATGGATGCGATCATTGCTCTCGTGCAGTCTTTGATGGACAAGGGCTTTGCCTATATCATCGAAGGCGATGGCGTTTACTATGATGTAACCAAGTTCGAAGACTACGGTAAGCTCTCTCACTACAAGCTCGAAGATCTCGTAGCAGGCGGCGGCGAGCGTAAGGCTTCCTATGAAGGTAAGAAGAATCCGGGTGACTTTGCTATCTGGAAGTTCAAGAAGGAAGGCGAACCATTCTGGCCGTCACCATGGGGTGAAGGAAGACCGGGATGGCACATCGAGTGCTCCGCTATGATCAAGAAGTATCTCGGCGATACTATCGATATCCATGGCGGAGGACAGGATCTTATCTTCCCGCACCACGAGAACGAGATCGCTCAGAGCGAAGCAGCTAACGGATGCACATTCGTTAACTACTGGGTACATAACGCATTTGTTAATGTCGACGGTGAGAAGATGAGTAAGTCCCTCGGTAATTTCTTTACCATCAGGGATATCGTAGCGCAGTTCCCGTATGAGGTTGTAAGATTCTTCATCCTTTCAGGTCACTACAGAATGCCGATCAATTTTTCGGATGAGCTTTTGAGATCTGCCCAGAACGGCCTTTCAAGGATCACAACCAGCATTAAGAACCTGAAGTTCATTATCGGTAAGAAAAGCGGTGACGGATCCGGTGACGAGGCTTTGCTCGAAGCTGTTAAGAAAGCAGGAGACGAGTTCATTGAGAGAATGGATGATGATCTCAATACTGCAGATGCCATAACGGCGATCTTCAATCTCGTTAAAGAGGCAAATACAGCCGTAGGTGCAGGCAACTGCTCTGATGCTGCTCTTAAGGCAGCTCTTGATAAGCTCCTTGAACTTACTGATGTTCTCGGAATCGTAACTGAGGAGAAGAATGACATTCCTTCTGAAGTTATGGATCTCGTTAATAAGAGAGCTGAAGCTAAGAAAGCAAAGGATTTTGCACTTGCAGATTCCTTGAGAGATCAGATCACTGCACTCGGTTATTCCGTTAAGGACACAGCTAACGGTCCTCAGGTGGAGAAATTATGATAATACCTTATTTTGCAGGTGACCTTCGTGAAGTGTCACCTTCGGTTTTGGCATATATAGGCGATGGTGTCTATGATCTTTATGCCAGATGCTGGGTAGCAGAGCATTGTTCCAATAAATCCGGAGCGATGCATAAGAACACCATCAAGTATGTCTGTGCTGAGGCTCAGGCTGAAGCCATCAGACATCTGATGGATGAGCTTACCGAGACTGAAGAAAGCTTCTTCAGAAGAGGAAAGAATTCCAATCCCGGCAGTATGGCTAAGAATGCAAGTCCTGCTGATTATATGTACGCGACAGGATTTGAGACGCTTATCGGTTATCTGTTCCTGGATAATCAGGAAGCGAGAATGGATTACATCATAAACAAGGTTTTCGATTATCTTGATAATAAAGACGAGGAATAAACTTTGAGAAACGACAAGAGAAACAACAGACCTGAGAGAAAGGCAAGACCATATAAGGGAAATGCTTTTAACGAGGATAAAGCAGAGCGCGAGGTTAGAGAGCCGGTAAATAATGAGCCGTCTCCCGACAGGCTTGAGGGAAAGAACTCCGTTATGGAGGCTTTAAGATCAGGTCGTGAGTTCAACAAGGTCTGGATCCTCGAACCGTCTGACGGTAAGGCTCTTGAAGCGCATCTTCAGAAGATAATGATGATGGCAAAGGAGAGAAAGATCACTGTTGTCCGTGCTAACCGTTTGGTTTTAGACCGCATGAGCCAGACTCATAATCATCAGGGTGTAATAGCTTCTGTCGCAAGTCATGAATACGCTGATATCGACGAGGTTATCGCGAAGGTCAGGGAAGAGGGCAGACAGCCGTTGTTTGTAGCTCTTGACGAACTTAAAGATGCATATAACCTCGGATCAGTTCTTCGTATTTCCGATGCGGCAGGTGTTGACGGTGTTATTATTCCTAAGCACAGATCCATTGGTCTTGATTCTGTCGTTGCAAAGGCTTCTGCCGGAGCTATCGAGTATGTTCCTGTATTCAGAGTCGTTAATCTTTCTCAGACACTAAGATCTCTCAAAGATGACGGTTTCTGGGTCCTCGGAACAGATATGGACGGAACTGTGGAATACGATAAGGCAGATTACAAGGGTGCCATGGTCGTTGTTATCGGAAGTGAGGGTGAAGGCATGAGAGATTCAGTTAAGAAGTGCTGTGATTTTCTCGTGTCGATACCTATGGTCGGACATGTTAACAGTTTGAATGCTGCGGTCGCAGCGGGTATAGTAATATTTGAAGCAGCTAAGCAAAGAAAGTAACTATTGGGGAAAATGAGAAAGATAAGGATCGGAAAACTTGCAAAAGCATCAGTAGCAGCAATGCTTACGGTAGTGTTGCTCCTGGGTATTGCGGGCTGCAGCTTTTTCGATAAGATCCAGAACAGGATCGATCCGAGAGCATCAATTCTTTCTGCCCCTGAGCTTATGAGGCTTATTGTCAATGCGATCAATGATGATTCGATGATAAATGACATATATGAATCGATCCCGGAAAGTCAGCGTACGGATGTATCATTCTCATATTTCTCGTACTATATCTCCATCATAAGGCAGATAGAAGTCGGTGACAGTAATGTTGTCGAGTACGAATTCCTTGATTCGGAGGAGAATAAAGTTCATCTGGATAAGATCTACAATAAGCTCTGCCAGGTTACTCCGTCTGCTACTTTTGAGGATACTTTCCAGCCATTTGGTGATGTTAGGACCGTAAGGCTCATCAGAGAAAAGGAAGAAGATTCGGATTCTTATTTCTACATCTCTTTTGATGCGAACGGTGATGCTTATCTGTCATCTGCATGGATAATGAATACCATTGAAGTCTATAGTTACATGCAGCATTATTTTACGATGCTGACGGATGACTCTACTGATGTCTCAAAAAAGACGGAAGGTATCAGTCTGCTTCTTAAGAACAAGAGAGGGTATGCGAATACTTATTCTGATGAGATCATCGAGGCCAAAGCTCGTTATACCGTTGATTTCTACAGTTTGAAAGTAAGAAGTAATCCTGATCAGTTTATACTTCGTTCGATCAATGCTTTCATGATCGATTATGAGATCCCAGAAGTTTATTCTACCGACGGTAAGACTCTTTACCCGAGACATGTAATGGCCTTCAGGAGCATTAAATCAGAGATCGAGATCATAGATGATATCCCGCAGATGATCGATAATAACGTCATTACCGTTAATGTATCACAGGGTCAGCTCATCAGATGCGGTCTTGATTATGACTCGTCAGCTATCCAGAGATTGTTCGGTAAGCCTATAAAGATGACAGTGCTTACAGATAATATCTCCGTTAAGGAAGATGACGATGGCGTTGAGACTGTCGAGAAGAAGATAGGTCTTCAGTACAAAGGAATATATCTCGTCTTTGATGCATTTTTTACAGGCGGAAGTAACGACTGGATCGGCGAACTTACTTCGATCACTCTGGTTCAGAACAGCCAGGTAAGTTATTCGGTATGCGATATCAAGCTCGGTGATGCTGAAGAATCGATCCTTAAGAGATTCCCGATGATCGAGTACGGACAGTATGTACTGAGTTATAAGAGTAATTCCGGCAAATGTAATCTGGAATATAAGGTCAAGGACGGAAAAATAACCGACATTACCATCAAGGAATCAGAACTATAAATATTCAGGGACTCAGATCATTCGTGATCTGAGTTCTTTTATCTCATCGGAAGTCATGCCCTGTTCGAGAAGGTATTTCTCAATGTTACCTTCATATTTGGAATCGATATAGTCAAGAAGTATCTCCATATTCTCCTGATCGCTTCCTAAGATATGCTTAAGGCCCGGTTCGATGTTGGCGATGAGCGGATCGAGGATAGGCTTCATGAATGTATATGAACATCTGTAGTTCTTGATGATATTTTCTCTGGAAGCACCTGCAAGAAGGTACAGGAACGCGGATATAATGCCTGTTCTGTCCTTGCCGTGGGCGCAGTGATAGAGAGTGATGCCGTCTTTGTTCTCGGAGATCCTTCTTAAGACTTCGCAGATCTTGTCGCCCAGTTCCTCGAGGACCCATACGTAAAAATCGCCGAGTTTGTGGGTTCTAAGGAAACTGATCGTCGGATTATCTTTGTCATTCGGATCGCCGATAAAAAGAGGGATGTTATAAAAATCCACGCCCGGCATGTCCTTGAACGGGTTGCCTTCTTGCTCGACTTCGAGTGCAGATCTCAGGTCAATGACCCTGTTTACGCCGTATGCCTTGATCTTTTCGCACTGTTCTTCGGTAAGATTTGAAGGGGAGTCGCATCTGATCACGAACTTCTCGGGAAATACTTTGCCGTCTTTTAAAGGCATCTTTCCTAGGTCTCTTGAGTTGAAAAGCCCGTCAAAAGGGATCAGTTGGGAAGTTACGTCGTAATCAGCCATAGTTTTCTCCGTTCATTTTTTTCGAAAAATATTATACAACAAAAAGGTGCGGGTACCAGTAAAAAATGATGTTGACATACAATCGGGCTTGTTATATTATTAGTTGCGTTCACACGCGCCTGTAGCTCAACTGGATAGAGTGTCTGACTACGGATCAGAAGGTTGTGGATTCGATCTCTGCCAGGCGCGCCATTAAAAGGAATGTTTCTTTTTTTGAGACATTCCTTTATTTTTTCGAAAAATCCGGTTTGCTTTATTTAATGTACTGTGCTACAATTTTTCGGCTAATGGTTTTAGTTATTTAATTATTTAATATATGGAGGACGTCATCATGGCATCTACAATCGAGAAGAAGGAAAACAGCGAGGTAGTTATTTCCCTCGAGGCCACAAGAGAAGAGTTTGAGGCTGGTCTCAAGAAGTCTTACGAAAAGAACAAGAAGAGATTCCAGGTTCCTGGTTTCAGAAAGGGAAAGGTTCCTTATCAGTTGGTCCTTCAGTACTACGGTGAGGGTGTTCTCTATGATGACGCGATCGACGCCGTTGCAAGCCCTGCTTATGTAGAGGCTATCAAGGAGCATGATCTCCAGGTAGTTTCCCGTCCTAGCATCGACATCAAGGAGATCAACGAGAACGGAATGAAGTATGAGCTCACAGTTACTGTTAAGCCTGATGTTAAGCTTGGCAAGTACGAGGGCGTTGAGGTTCCTTACTCCGAGCGTGAGATTAATGATGAGTCCGTTAACAACGAGCTCGAGGCAATGCAGAAGAGAAATGCTTCCCAGGAGGAAGTTACAGACCGTGCAGTCGAGAACGGCGATACAGCAGTAATCGACTACGAGGGATTCAAGGACGGTGTTGCTTTCGAAGGCGGTAAGGGTGAGAACTACAACCTA
>JAGCGK010000193.1 GCA_017649645.1 Clostridiales bacterium
GATCAGGTCAAAGGACAGGCTTATGTCACAAGTGCGATAACCGTCGGCGGAGTTTTCTCGAACCTTATAAGCGGTGTCATCCTTGATCATTTCGGGATTAAAGTAATGCTGATAATCGGAACTGTTGTGTGTGCTGTAGGCGCTGTCACTGCTCTTATTGCTATGACCAGACTTAAGCATCATAATGTTTTGAAGGAGGAATAACCCATGGCTGATAAAAAGGATATCTCGAAAAACATCAAAAGGATAACCGAGATGGAAGAAAAACTGGACAGGGCCCAAAGTGTTCTTGAAAAGTTAAGTGAAGCTCTGGAAGAATACCAATCCGTCTCAAAAGACATAAAAGATCTCGAAAAGTATTACACAGGTAAGAACTGGAAGGAAGATCTGAAACTGGATGAAGAAGGAAAACTTCCAAAAGACCTTAAAAGAGGTGTTTTATCAGAAGATGCGATCTATGATCTTTTGGATCTGAACAAAGATATCTCTTCAAAACTTAAATAAGTACCGTACGATACGCCTGAAAGATTTATTGATGGCATAATTATCCACAGAACGGAGAATTAAGATGAATCAGTATGTTGCCATAGGTTTGATAATACCTTTCTTAGGAACGGCTTTGGGATCAGCCTGTGTATTCCTTATGAAAAAGGAACTCGGAAGATCCGTCCAAAGGGCACTTACCGGTTTTGCGGCCGGCGTCATGGTCGCAGCATCCATATGGAGTTTGATAATCCCAGCTATGGAACAGTCGGAATCCATGGGGAAACTTTCATTTTTGCCGGCATTCATAGGATTTTGGTTAGGAATCCTATTCCTTTTACTTCTGGATCACGTTATTCCTCACCTTCATCTTCACGTAGACAAAGCCGAGGGTCCGAAGAGCAAATTCCAAAAACTAACGATGATGGTCCTGGCGGTAACGCTTCACAATATCCCTGAAGGAATGGCGGTTGGTGTCGTGCTCGCGGGATTTATGGCAGGGTCCTCAAATATAACCATGGGAGCAGCTCTTGCTCTGGCAGTCGGCATTGCCATCCAAAATTTCCCTGAAGGAGCGATCATCTCCATGCCTCTTCGTGCGGAGGGGAAAAGTAAGGGGAAAGCTTTTGCTCTCGGAGTAGTGTCGGGAGCCGTAGAACCTGTCGGAGGAATTATAACGATCCTTGCGGCGAGCCTAGTCATTCCGTTTATGCCATACCTTTTAAGTTTTGCGGCAGGTGCGATGATATATGTCGTAGTTGAAGAACTTATTCCTGAGATGTCAGAGGGCGAACATTCCGATATCGGAGTCGTTTCTTTTGCCGTAGGATTTACTCTGATGATGGTAATGGATGTTGCTTTAGGATAAAATATTCCATAGACAAATGATGTCCAAAGCGCTGATACACGGCGATTCTCGTTTTGTGTCGTGTTCCTTTTCGCTTAAAGTTGCTAGAGTTCTTGTGAAAGGAGGTCAATATGGATCAGAAAAAGATCGGAAGTTTTCTAAAAGAACTTAGAAAAGAAAAAGGCCTTACACAAGAACAGGTAGCAAACACATTCAACGTTACAAACAGAACAGTATCAAGATGGGAGACCGGAAGTAATATGCCGGACATCTCATTGTTGGTCGCTATCGCTGAATTCTATGACGTTGATGTGCGCGAGATAATCGACGGCGAAAGGAAGAGCGATAATATGGACAAGGAAGTTAAAGAAGTAGCTGAGAAGATGGCGGATTATGCAGGCCAGGAAAAAAGAGGGCCGCTTAAATTCATCAGAGGGATAAGTATTGCATGCGTTGTTCTGTCAGGATTGTTACTGGCGGGACGTGTATTAGATCTGATCTCGGATGTTGCTTCCGGCATGGGAACCGGAAACCTTTTCGGAGTGATCCTGCTTACGGTCTTATTTGTCTTTTCAGCGATAATCGCACTTTATACAAATGGAAAACTCAAGGCAAACACCAAAAAAGACGTGGCTTTTACGGCAATAAAGATACTGGTGATATTCGCGATCTGTATTCATACGCTTTTGTTGATAGCAGGATTCTTTGTAATCGGTTTAGTAATGATATTTGAGATGAATCCATTCAATAACTCGATCAAGAGAGATATAGAAGACTATGACAAAGCACTGATCCTGGAAAAATACGGCGGTGACATGAATTCGCGACTGTATGTATTTCCGGACAGTACAAACAAGATGATCGATCCGGAGTATAAAGCATATTTCCACTATGGTCTTCTGGATACGGATGCTTACATTATCTTAAATGCCAAATACTCGGAAGATGACTTTAGATCAGAAGTAGAAAGGCTCTCTTCAATAGAGTACACCACTGAATACAAAGGTGAGGAATATACGACAAGCATAAAGCTGGATAAGGAAAACTATTATCATCCTGCATATGTTGCTGTTGACGGAATGAGCAGTGTGTACGAATACGCACTCGTCGATGAAAACAGTTATGAGATAACGTACATGTACTTAAGCTATCCGAAATCTTTCCTGAAAGTGATCGATGATGATTACCTTAAAAAGGATCATAAGGCATATAAGAATGAAGGAGACTCTCTCGGGAAATTCAGTATCTACTATTATTATGACAGCGCGGAAGGACTGGCCGTCATGGGTGATGACAAACCGAAGGAACAGTGACATAATGTTAGCATATGCTAACACAAGGAGAAAAATGTAATGCTGCTTGTTACAATGAAGATCGACGGAATGGCCTGCACAATGTGTGAGTCGCACATAAAGGATAAGATAAGAAATTCCTATCCTGAAGCAAAAAAGATAAAGGCTTCATACAAAAGCGGAGAAGTGAGCTTTGTTATCGATGGAAACGTCGATGAGAAGAGCATTGAAGCGAAGATTGAGGAAACCGGATATAAGGTCATAAATTACAATGAAGAACCCTATGAGAAGAAACCTTTTTGGAAAAGGTAAGACCCTCAGGGGTCTTCTTTTTTGTCCGGATCAGCATACTTGACGAACCGATTATATTTTGGTATAACCTTCATTGGTTAGCGTATGCTAACTAGAAGGAAAACGAGGAGGAAGTATGTCTGCCGAACAGCTGGTCAAGAATTGTGCACCTACGCTTGCAGGGATCAAGACGGGAAGTCTGTACAATCTCGGAAGTGATACATGGCAGGATGCTTATCCTGATATCAGGAAACTAAATCGTTTGTTATCACGTAAGGGTCTTCGTATTATTCCGGTTAAAACGATGAGAGGAAATATCCTGATATATGTTTTCAGACCTCAGGATCTGAAGAAAGATCTGAACTGTCCGATTGCAAAAGCAATGCTGAATGAAAGAGGATATGATACCTCCAATGCGGATTGCTGCGTTGCAAGACTTGCGGACAGACTTCGTAAGGGAGAATCATTCCCGCATGAAATAGGTTTCTTTCTGGGATATCCCGCAAAAGATGTCAGATGTTTTATTGAAGATCCGAACAGAAATCTGAAGTGCGTCGGTTGCTGGAAAGTATATTCCAACGAAAAACGTGCTAAAAGACTTTTCGAGAAGTACAGGCTTTGTACAAGGGAATTCGAGAAGAGATATAAAAACGGCAGTTCTTTGGAACAATTGGTAGTTTCAAACTGTAAATAATAAAAGAAAGGTTATTTGAACATATGAGTAAAGTAGCAATTGTATATTGGAGCGGAACAGGAAACACAGAGGCAATGGCAAATGCCGTTGAAGAGGGCGTAAAGGGAGCAGGTTCCGAAGCAACAAAGCTGGCTGCTTCTGAATTTGATTCTTCCAAGATGGCAGAGTTTGATGCTGTTGCTTTCGGCTGTCCTGCTATGGGTGCAGAGGTTCTTGAAGAATCTGAATTTGATCCTATGTTTACGGCTCTTGAGAGTGCGCTTACAGGTAAAAAGATCGCTTTGTTCGGTTCATACGGATGGGGTGACGGACAATGGATGCGCGACTGGGAAGACAGATGCAGAACTGCAGGTGCCCTTCTTGCTTGTGAAAGTGTAATGTGCAATGATGCTCCTGATGATGAAGGAATCGAAAACTGCAAAAAGCTTGGTGCAGCTTTGGCATAAGATCTATCCAATTTAGCAGAAACTGCCTTGCAGATGCAGGGCAGTTTTCTATTGCTCGTTTTTTTGCCATATAACTTTTATGAAGTTAGCTATGGCTAACAAATTATTAAGTATGAGACGAAAATGTAGCATGTGATACGCTTTTGAACGTAAAGTTAGAGTATATTCATATCGGTTAGCAAATGCTAACTCGTGTTTTGATCAACTTAATTCCCTTCAAAGGAACGCGTTGAGTGATTTCTTTGAAGGGTTTTATCTTGTTCGGAAAGGAATGGTTTATATCTATGAAAATGACACTCGAAAAAGTAATCGGAAGAGAGATCCTCGATTCCAGAGGAAATCCTACAGTTGAAGCAGAAGTTTATTTAAGTGACGGTACGGTCGCTTCCGGAACAGCGCCAAGCGGTGCATCGACAGGTGAGTTTGAGGCTTTGGAGCTTCGTGACGGAGATAAGTCCCGTTACCTCGGAAAAGGCGTAACAAAGGCTGTAGAGAATATCAATACAACTATCAACGAAGCAATCAAGGGTCTTGATGCTTCCGACACATATGCAGTTGATAATGCAATGATCAAGGCTGACGGAACAAAGGATAAGTCAAATCTTGGCGCCAATGCAATCCTTGCAGTATCTATTGCTACAGCACGTGCTGCAGCTAAATCCCTCGGCATTCCGCTCTATCGTTTCCTGGGCGGAGTATCAGGCAACAGATTACCTGTTCCGATGATGAACATACTTAACGGCGGTGCGCATGCAACAAATACAGTAGATGTACAGGAGTTCATGATCATGCCTGTCGGTGCTCCGTCATTTAAGGAAGCTCTCAGATGGTGTGCTGAAGTGTTCCATGCACTTGCTAAGATATTGAAGGAGAAGGGACTTGCTACATCAGTCGGCGACGAAGGCGGCTTTGCTCCGAATCTCTCATCTGATGAAGAGACCATCGAGACTATCCTCGAAGCTGTTAGAAAAGCAGGATATGAACCCGGCAAAGATTTCATGATTGCAATGGATGCAGCTTCATCAGAATGGAAGAGCGAGAAGGGTAAAGGCTTTTACAAGCAGCCTAAGTCAGGCAAGGAATATACATCTGATGAACTTATAGCTCATTGGGAAAGCCTCATCGATAAGTATCCTATCATCTCGATCGAGGACGGTCTTGATGAAGAGGACTGGGAAGGCTGGCAGAGGATGACCTCTAAGATCGGAAACAAGGTTCAGCTCGTCGGAGATGACCTTTTCGTAACAAATACAGAGAGACTTTCGAAGGGTATCGGTATCGGTGCAGGCAACTCGATCCTTATCAAACTCAATCAGATCGGATCGGTATCAGAGACTTTGGAGGCTATTAAGATGGCGCATAAGGCAGGCTATACAGCGATCTCCTCGCATCGTTCGGGAGAGACGGCAGATACTACTATCGCAGATCTGGCCGTAGCTTTGAACACATGTCAGATCAAGACCGGTGCTCCAAGCAGAAGTGAGAGAGTCGCTAAATATAATCAGTTATTAAGGATTGAAGAAATGCTCGGTGATTCAGCTGTTTACCCGGGTATGGATGCATTCCGTGTTAAAAAGTAAATACCCGTAGATATAACGTCCACATCTCAAAAAGACAGAGGGAGAGATCCCTCTGTCTTTTTCTGTGATATAATATCGCCTGCATAAAGGGAAGTGAAAGAAATGGACGAGAATAGGACAAAGAAGGATTTACTTATAACAGCGACTGCGATCTACATTATCGTATCATCGATCGCTATCTTTTCGGCTTGGATCAGGGGGCTTGCTTCTCCGTTTTACATGGGTTATACGGTTTCCGTTTATGTCGGCCTTCAGAAGTGGACGGCAGCCGTTTATTTTGTCGGTATCGTGATCGATGCAGTTATTCTGGGGATCATTTTAGCTAAGACAAAACTCAACATCTTAACGAAGATCGCTTATTACGTTACTATTGTTTTCTTAGTTGGTCTTGCATGGTTTCCGGTACAGCTCGGAAGACCTGAATCGCTTGCGTCGCGAGGTCATAACGTCTTTTCCTACGCATTTTTTACCGGCGTTATCGTAACACTTGGCCTTATGCTGTTGTTTTCGAGAAAGACCATTCAAAGGATCTATGCCGTATGCGGCGTTTTGTTTGGGACATATTATATTCTCGGATACATTTTTAAGCCTGCGTTCTTTACGCCGCTGGTGCTTTTTTGGGAGACGATGCTGATATATTTCTACATCGGAGAATATATGCTGATGATAAGATCTGAGGAGCAACTGAAATCCAAGTCTGACCTTGTGATATTGCAGTATAAGGCGTAAAATTGTATTGATAAATTACGGACTTGGTCCTTTTCGAGAGGGAAAATTATTATGGTATATCCGGTTGAGATTGCAGGTCTTAAGAGAGACTTGCCGCTTTGTAAGGTAACAGACGATCTTTATATTGCAGCTTTTATCTGCTTTGGCGATGCGGAGGTAACGGTTGCATGCGCCAGAGAACTTCTTAAGCTTGTTCCGGAGGACAGTTACGATTATATGTTTACGGCTGAGGCGAAGGGAATCCCTCTCATTCATGAGATGGCCCGTCAGTCAGGCGCTACGAAGTATTTTGTAGCACGTAAAGGCCATAAGAATTATATGCCTAACCCGATCCATGTTGAGGATCAGTCCATCACTACCAAAGGTGTACAGAAACTCTATCTGGGTGAAGATGATGCCGGACTTATTAAGGGCAAGAGGATCCTTCTTATCGATGATGTTATCTCCACGGGAGGTTCTCTGAAAGCTATGGAAGAACTGGTTAATCTTGCAGGAGGCACCGTTACCGGTAAGGTCACGGTATTTGCAGAAGGTGATGCAGCCTTGAGAGATGACATCAAGTTCCTTTCTCAGCTTCCATTGTTTAACAGTGACGGTACGCCCAAGTCATAAGGGGGGATTCTTATGCCGATACTAGGAGCTTATATTGTTCCTCATCCGCCGATGGCTATTACCGAGATCGGAGGCGGAAGCGAGATCCAGATCATCAATACTGTTGTCGGTTGCGCTCGCGTAGCTAAGGAAATATCTGAGATCGCGCCTGACACGATCATCTTTATAAGCCCTCATTCTCCTATGTATCATGACCGCTTCTACGTAGCAACGGGAGATTCCGCCAAGGGATCGTTTGCCCGTTTTAATGCTCCGCAGGTAAGGTTCAATGAGAAGATGGATTCCGAATTGGCCGGCAGGATCGTTGAGGAAGCGAGAGCTCTTAATATCCCGACAGATCCGGATGGTGTCAACAATGATCTTGATCACGGGGTCATGGTCCCTCTCAGATTTATCAAGCTTCAGTATCAAGAGGCTAAGATAGTCAGGATCGGTATCTCGGGGCTTTCTTTCGAAGATCACTTTAAGTTCGGACAGGCTATCAGAAAAGCGATCGATGCTCTTGACCGCCGCGTAGTCGTCATTGCCAGCGGTGACCTTTCTCACAAACTTCAGGAATACGGTCCGTACGGATTTGCCGAGGAGGGCGTTGAGTACGATAAGAGGATCATCGATGTGATCTCAAATAACGAACTTTCCAAGCTCATGGAGTTTGACTCTGATTTCCTCGACAAAGCTGCCATATGTGGTCACAACGGCTTTATCATGCTGTCGGGGATCATCGACGGCCTGGGCTTTGAACCTGTTTTTGTTTCTCACGAAGACATAACCGGTGTGGGCTACGGAGTATTCTTATTCCATTGCTCCCCGCAATCCTGATGATATGACTAACGATCCTTATGTTGCTCTTGCTCGAAAATCATTGGAGACGTACATCACCACCCGTAAGGTGATCGATGTCCCTGATGACATCTGCCCGGAAATGATCGAGAGGCAGGCGGGAGCATTTGTCTCCCTTCACAAAAACGACGACCTTCGAGGCTGTATAGGTACCATCGCTCCGACTACAGGCTCCGTAGCTGAGGAGATCATAAGAAATGCCATCAGAGCCGCAATAGCTGATCCGAGATTTCCCGAAGTAACGCCCGACGAACTTTCTGACCTTACGATCAATGTTGATGTATTAGGTGAGATCGAAGATATCTCATCTCCCTCTGAACTGGACATCAAAAGATACGGGGTCATCGTCAGAAAAGGCCACAGGATGGGGCTTTTGCTCCCTGATCTTGACGGTATAACGAGTATATCTCAGCAGATTCAAATAGCTAAGCTCAAGGCGGGCATAGCTCCTTCTGAAGACGTTGAACTGCAAAGATTTGAAGTCATACGACACTCATGAGTCCTTCTTGGACTTCTTCTTTCCGATCATGAAATGCTTTGCAACATTAGCCATTACTTTGTAGTGGACAGGTCTTAATGCCTTATCTGCTTCGACGAGTTTTTCTCTTATCGGTATATTCTGAGGGCAGTGCTGCTCGCACTTGCCGCACTTAACGCATAGCGATGCTTCAGCCGGCTCGAGCCTTAATGCCATCGCCTGGAAGTATTCTTTTCTTCCTGAGGATTTGCTCTCGGAATACATATGGTTGTAGCACGAGAAGATAGTCGGTATCTCGACTCCCTTAGGACATGGCATGCAGTATCTGCAGCCTGTGCAGTTGACCTTCGTGTTCTCGTTTATGTAGGTCTTGATCTTGTTGATCATCGCTCTTTCTTCATCTCCGAAGGAATGCGCCTCGGCCTGAGAAGCCACGCGGCAGTTTTCTTCGACCATCTCGATGGAGTTCATTCCCGACAATACGCAGGTGATCTCTTCCTGATCCCAGAGCCATCTGAACGCCCATTCAGCCGCTGACCATTTGTGAGGGTCATCCGCGATGAGTTTTTTAGCCTTTTCAGGAAGAAGGTCGACAAGCTTTCCTCCTCGAAGGGGCTCCATGATAAATACCGGAACGCCCCTTTTGTGGGCTTCCTGAATGCCCAGTTTTCCTGCCTGGGAGACCTCGTCCATGTAATTGTACTGAACAAGACAAAGATCCCAGTCGTAAGCATTGAGGATCTTAAGGAACATTTCCGTGCTGCCGTGAAATGAGAATCCGATGTGCCTTATGACTCCGGCTTTCTTCTTTTCTTCTATCCACTCTTTGATGCCCAATGCTTCGAGCTTTTCCCACTGCGCGTAGTCTGTCATGTGATGGAGAAGATAATTATCCAGATAATCGGTGCGAAGTCTTTGAAGCTCCTCGTTGAGGTACTTGTCAAGACCGGCTCTGTTCTTTACAAAGTACTGAGGGAGCTTAGTTGTAAGGATGATCTTGTCGCGGATGTTGTTTTTCTCGATGATCTTTCCCAGTGTCTCTTCGCTTCCCGGATAGATATATGCGGTGTCAAAGTAGTTGACTCCGAGTTCGTAAGCACGCATGAATTCCGACTCTGCTTTGTCAAAGTCGATCTTATTGTTCTTGCCCGTAAAGCGCATGCATCCGTATCCCAGGATCGAAAAACCGTTTCTGTACTGCATTTTGTCCCCTCCCTTTTTTATTCATTATATGTTGTAGATTTTCGAAAAGTATACGAAAAGTTAGTGAATAATCACTGATTCTTTTGTGTTTTCAAAGATGAATGCTTGAATGTATAATATTATTGATATTTTGTTTTTTCGTAGGAGGGAAAAATGAAAAGGTTAAAATTTTGGACAGCGCTTATTCTTGTAGCTGCTATCTCTTTCTCGGCAGTCGGCTGTTCGGCTTTAGGGTCAAAGAGTAAGAGCAAGGGTAAGGACAAAGATGAGGATGGAGACTTTAAGGAGAAAGACGTTATCGCACTTGCCGAGGATTTCGGTAAGGCTCTTTTGAAGGGTGACTATGAGACACTGTGCGATATCTCTGACGCAGGCAATCCGGGCGATCTCCAGATCGATATCGAAATGAATGAAGACACCTGGGAAGTAGTGAAAGCTTGGCACGATACCTTCACATATGAGGTAGATGAAGATTCTGTTGAGATCGATGATGACGAGGCTAAGGTATCTCTTAATATCATCTATGCAGATGTTGATTCTCTGGATATATCAGATAAGAGTGTCGAAGGCTGGAAAGAAGCTCTCTCGGATGCAGAGGACACAGACTCTACGACATTGGAGCTCAGCATGAAGTACGATGATGACGATGAGAAGCTTATAGTTGAGGATGCGATCGACGTAGTAACGGATTACTACAGCATTTCTGCTTCTTTCGATATCGAGAGCGTAGATTATTCCATGGCTCTCAACGTTACTATCGATGCATACTATACCAATGAGGATATTGAGATCACTATATTATGTGATTATCTTCCTGCTGCAGACGGCAAGACCGTTGAAGTCACCGTAACTGATCCTGATGATAATGAGATCCTTAGCGAGTCATTTGAATTTGAAAGTGGAGCAGAGAACACTTATACTATCGAAATCCCGACAAGCGGTGAGTTCGAGAGAGGATATTACAGTGTAACGACTGTTATCGGAGGCAGTATGTCGTTCTACTCCTTCATTCTTGAAGAGCCTGTTGCAGAGCCTACTCCAACTGATGATGGCGGCGATGATGAGATCATTTCCGGTTTGGATTCAACATTTAAGGCGCCACCGGATGAAGCACGTGGCGTCTATGATGCAGCAGCTGACAAATACACTAACGAATACTTCGGATTTGCTGTTGAGTTCAATCAGAACTTCATGACCTTCGAAGGAGATATGTTCATGGGTGACGATACAAACGAGACCACAAAAGGAGTGGAGATTGCTTCTATGTACATGGGAAGCACGACAAGTTCCAACGGTGACATCAACATGGCGATCATCATGATCCTCCAGGCTGAGTCGGATACAACACAGGTATTCCAGATGCTGTCACTGACGGGCGAAGCTGAAAATGTCGACATCAACGGTGTTTCCATGATGCGTGCAGATAATAATGGTGCTCCGATCTACCTTATGACCAAGGATGACTGCGTATTGTTCATTGCATTCACATCCGACGATGCTGACATGATCGATACATACCTTGAAGGCTTGAAGCCGGCATAATAATCTCAAGTCTTATCAAGACTGCTTCACTAATGTGGAGCAGTCTTTTTTTGCTCGAAAACAAAAGTAGTATAATATTATCGGAAGCTAACTTACAGGAGTGAGAAAATGAAAAAGAGCAAATTATTTATTTCGTTATTATTGTCAGTTGTTATTGCCGTTTCATCAGTCGGTTGTTCTTTTCTGCAAACGAAAACTGAAGATGAAGACGAAGATAAGGTGGAAATAACGGATTCAGATGTAACCGAACTTGCCGAGAAGATCGGAACCGGTCTTCTAAGAAGAGATCTTACGGGATTTGAAGACATATCCGTTGATTTTGATCCTGACAGTGTGAATATGGAAGAGCCTGAAGGATCAGATGATTATTTAGATGTCCTTTCTTCCTGGTACGATACATTTTCCTATGAGGTCAGCTCCATATACATTGGTGATGAATATGCTACAGCTGATCTGATATTCAGCTTTGCAGATACAAGGATCGGCGGAACTAAAGGTCTGCTTAAAGATGAATGGATCGAAGCTTTACAGGATCCTGAAGAAATTGTAACGACGACTCTCATGCTCGAGATGGTATATGATGACGAATTATTAGTCAGTAACACGCAGGAGGTTGTTGAGGAATATTTGGGTATAGAAGATGGTATCACGATCAGGAAGATCGATTATGAGGATATCATCTCTTTTGAGATCATAGGCGGATATTCCAATAAGAATGCGGTAATCACTCTAAAGTTCGGAGACGAGCCTTCTGTTGACGGAGAAGAAATCGCCGTTGAAGTCGTGGCTCCTTCCGGAAACGCAATCTATAATACTACGGTTTATTTCGCATCAAACGGAGAGGAAACGCTGACATTATCTCCGGCAGAATACGGAAACTCCAATGGCCTGTTTGAAGAGGATTTCTACACTGTAAATGCCGAGATAAACGGTGTAACGATCTCAGGTTCGTTTAAGCCTAACGCCCCTAAACCGGAACCTGTGTTGTCTGATTCTACATCTTTCTTGGCATATGCCAAAGAAGAAGGATTTAAGACTTGTTCTGATGAGGTTTTCGGAACCGTTCAGGACGGAGTATATACTAATGGATACTTTGGAATTGAGATTCCTTATGCGGACAAATATATTCCTTTGACTGATCAAAAACTTTCTAACAATGTTGATCTGGAATTGGTTCTTTATGAGAATGATTATAATCTGGCATTGATACTTATCTATAAATTGGATGACGCTGAAGCTAAGGCTGAAAAATACTATGGCGACTCTAAGATTGAAGCAAATGGTGTTACAATGTACACGGAATTTTATGTGGACGATTCCAGCGACACTACGTTATATTGCATTGTCAAAGAGGATAATGTTTTCATCCTGAGCATGTTATCTGGATCGGTAATCCAGGATGAAATACTGGCCGGAATCAAAGCCATCTAAGAAAAGAAAGCGGTTTAAGATGATACAGGATATATATCCGTCAAGGATAGACATCAGTTTTAAGAATAAGCTCCCTGCGGGAACTGACAGAGTGTTGTTTTTCAAAGACAACACATTGCTCATAAGATACGAAGACGAGAAGATCCTTTTTCCGGAAGCGGGCGAATTTCCTGAAGGAACGGAATTTCAGTATCTGTTCCTGGTCGATGACATAAGCTTTTTTATCTGCTTCGAATCGAAAACTATCCCGCAAAACTATGAGTTCAAACCTATGAGCGAAGTCAGAAGACTTAAACTCTCTTCTAACAAGAGATTGTTTGAAGCCTTTACGGGTTTTCATCTTTATCAGTGGTACAGATCGAGCAGATTCTGCGGCTGCTGCGGTAATCCTACTGAATTTGATACAGTGGAACGCGCCATGGTATGCCCTTCGTGCAAGAACAAGATCTATCCGAGGATCAATCCTGCAGTCATCATCGGTGTCATAAATAACGATAAGATCCTTCTTACAAAATACAAGACAGGCTTTGCTCATAATGCTCTTGTAGCAGGTTTTGTCGAGATCGGTGAATCTCTTGAGGATACGGTCAGAAGAGAAGTAATGGAAGAAGTCGGTCTTAATGTAAGGAACATCAGATATTACAAATCTCAGCCGTGGGGCGTTGTCTCTGACCTTCTGGCGGGATTTTTCTGCTATGTTGACGGTGATGACAAGATCAAGATGGACGAGAATGAACTTAAATATGCCGAGTGGGTAAAAAGGGAAGACATTGAGCTTCAGCCTTATGATATAAGCCTTACCAATGAGATGATGAAGATATTTAAGAATCAAAGTCTCAATCTGTAATTTTTCTCGGAATTCTGTTTTGCGTACCGGAATAAAAAGTTTATAATCTAGACATCATTTATTTGGGGGCAAATTATGAAAACTTGGAACGGTTACCAGAAAGGCATCAATCTCGGAGGCTGGTTATCCCAGTGCGATCACACAAAGGAAAGATATGATACCTTTATCACAAAGAAGGATTTCGAGACGATCAGAAGTTGGGGCGCAGATCATATCCGCCTTCCTATCGACTACGAACTGATCGAGACTGACGACGGAAACCCGATTGAAGAGGGCTATGACAGGCTCAGGTTTGTGCTTGACTGCTGCAAAGAACAGGGACTTAACATGATCCTCGATCTTCATAAGACATGCGGTTATTCCTTTTATGACGGATTTGGTGAAAAGGGCTTTTTCGATGATGAGGCTCTTCAGGAAAGATTCTATGTGCTTTGGGAAAGGCTTGCCCAAAAGTTTGGTAGCATCGGAGACAGCCTTGCTTTTGAACTTCTTAACGAAGTGACGGATAAGGCATTCTGCGACGGATGGAACCGCATCTCGACTGAATGTATCAGAAGGATCCGTAAGATAGCACCGACTATTAAGATCCTTGTTGGCGGATACTATAACAACAGCGTTGAAGCTGTTAAGGATCTGGCTATGCCATACGATGAGAACATCATCTATAATTTTCACTGTTACGAGCCGTTGATCTTTACTCATCAGGCTGCTTCCTGGATCCCTACGATGGACCAGAACTTAAGGATATCCATCGATGCTTCCTACGAAGAGATGGATAAAGCCGGAAGGGATAATCTCGAGCAGGTAACAACAGGCTTTGCGGGATTCTCGCCTGATGACAAGTTGAGCGAAGCATACTTTGAAAAGATCTTTGCAGAAGCTATAAAAGTTGCCGAAGAGCGTAATGTCGCTTTGTATTGCGGTGAGTATGGAGTAATCGA
This sequence comes from Clostridiales bacterium, assembly GCA_017649645.1. Taxonomy (GTDB): domain Bacteria; phylum Bacillota; class Clostridia; order Saccharofermentanales; family Saccharofermentanaceae; genus Saccharofermentans. The sequence goes on from JAGCGK010000193.1 coordinate 14,257, forward strand.
TTTTGTTGATCCTGAGGACATCGTAAAGTGGTATAAGATAATCAATACCGTTTTCAGAAAATACGGGATCGGAAGAGCTGCCTGGAGTTACAAGAGCATGAACTTCGGTATCTCGGATGCGAGAATGGACGGCGTAAGAAGCGAATTAGTTAAATACATTTAAGCGATAACTAGGAGATATATCATGACTAAACCGATACCTGCAAGAGAAGATCTGCGCTTTGAATCTTTTTCGAATAATAAAGTCTTATCCTGTAAGAAGAACGGAAAGCTTCCTGTTATGGGATGGAACAGCTGGAATGCATTCGGAAGCGGTAATACCGAAGAACTTACAAAGCAGATGGCAGAAAAGCTTGTAGAGTTGGGTCTTGATAAACTCGGATATAAATATGTTGTTTTGGATGACGGCTGTTATGTACCGCATCGTGTTGACGGAAAGCTTTCAAATGAGCCTGGAAAGTTCCCGGGCGGATTTAAGGCGTTAGCTGATTTCCTTCATTCCAAGGGACTTAAGTTCGGAATGTATAATGACATCGGAGAAAAGCTCTGTGCCGGTTCTGAAGTCGGAACTTACGGATATGAGAAGGTCTATGCCAAGCAGTACCTTGATTGGGGAATCGACTTCATAAAGGTTGATAACTGCTATAACATTTTCGATAATGCTACTTTTGCTGATCCTGAGAATGCCAGATTTACATTTGGCCCGAACATCAAATCAGTATTTATCGGTGACGATAAAATAAGTGCAGAGGATCTTACCATAACAGGCGAGTGTGCTAAGGTTAAGGATTCCTATGTGACATTCCTCGGGACGCTTGACGGAACGGGTCCTGAATATAGTCCTGTCGGTATGAAGAGCAGTGAGATCGTTATAGAGATCGAATCCGGTGAAGATAAGACGGTCGATCTTAAGATCGATTACGCTACAGGAAAAGAGGAAGGTATCGGAGCATGGCTTCAGATAGACGTTAACGGTCGAAGGTTCTTTGACGATCTTCTTCCTGAGACAGCTTCGACTACTGATTTTACTGTATCTTCTCCTTTTGCTGTACAGCTTAAGACAGGAAAGAATACCATTAAACTCATGAATCACAGACGTCAGGAAAACACCTTGAGCTCCTACACAGCCATGATGGAAGCATTCGAAGAGATCGACAAGGATAATGATGTTATCCTTTCCGTATGCGAGTGGGGTAAGACAAATCCTCAGAACTGGGCCTATAAAGTAGGTAATTCATGGAGAATACTTAACGATATAACCTTCGCTGTTGGCTCTGCAGAGGGAGATTACGGCACATGCGCATGGGAAAGCGACTACACGACAAATATCACGACGCAGTATAACAAAGCAGTTATCATGGACGAGTTCGCAGGTCTTGATAAAGGCTGGAACGATCCTGATATGATGGTTATCGGAATGAACGGCTTGGATCAGACGATGAATGAATCCCACATGGCTATGTGGTGTATGCTCAATTCGCCTCTGATGCTCGGCCTGGATCTAAGGCGCGTAACCAAGGGTGACGAGATATATAACATAATCGCCAACGAGGAATATATTGCTCTTAACCAGGATGCACTGGGCATTCAGGCAAAAAGAATATTCACCACCATCAATACGTCGGATCCTTCCAAGGATTATATAAAAGACAATAAGAGAATAGATGTGCTTGTTAAGCCGCTTAGTGACGGTTCTATCGCGGTCGGATTCTTTAACCTTGATACGGAAGATCGAAGTGATGATATCTGCATCACTTTTGATGAGATCGCCGGCAAGATGAATATTCCTTCGGAACTTCTCAATTCTGATGAATATCAGATCAAGGATCTCAAGACTAAAGAGATGTGGAACACATGTGAGAAGAGGATCAGACTTTCTTCCATAAAAGGATGCGCAAGTTACCTCGTTAAGATCACACCTGTATGACCAAAGTAATCGATCTTTTAAACCTTCTGGAAATCGACAGAAACGATGAGAAAAAAGATTCTGTCTTAACGCGCAAATCGTGCGCGAAGATAATACACGAATATCTTCAAAAATATATGCATGAGCCGGATGAGATCGGTATCGAGAAGGCATACTTCATAAGAGATCTTTTCGACTGCAGAACATGCGCAAATCACATAGCTCAAGTCTATCTTAAGGGAATAATGGATGTCTTTGTCATTGATAAAGACCTCATCTTATTTATGCCCGAAAAAGAAGTTGACGAGAAAGAGCTTAGTGAATACATAAAAAGAGTAAAAGATCCCCAAACCCGAGAAAAGCGCTGATATATAAGTGTTGTAATTATGCAATAATATGCATATAATTGAAAAGAGCAATTTGTTGCGTATTTTGTAAAGGAGGGGCTTATGGGTAGGATTGAAAAGGAAGAGTACATTATCGGATCAATTTCACTTCTGTCAAATAAATTCTCACAGTTTGGTGATTCGATTCACGATGATATTACTTATAAGCAATGGTTTTTGTTGTTGATGATCTCCAAGATGGATGAAGGTGAAAAGAATCTTAATTCCATAGCTGAGTTTGTCGGAACAACAAGACAGAATGTTAAGAAGATAGTATCTCAATTGGAGGATAAGAAATATCTCAAAGTAAGACAATCAAGAACAGACGGAAGAGCTCTTGAAGTTGAACTTGCTCCTAAAGCAAAGAAATATTTTGAGAAGAATTATGAAATGACTTCAAAGAAGACAGATAAATTGTTTTCAAAGTTAGATGACAGCAAACTTGATGATCTTGTGGTTGATCTTACAAGATTGATGGAGTGCTTTGAAGACTGATAATCGGGGGTTTTTATGTTTTGGTTCTTTTTGGCCGGAAAAAAGAAAGCCGGTCTTTTATATGGTGCTATAGTAATGCTTATCTGTGCGGTGTTACTTTTGGGAGTTGGAATATCGTATCTGAAAGGTGATGCAAATACCATAGATATCAACGATCCTGATTGCGATTTTTCTGATATCGGAAATCGCACTCATGTTGTAGGAGACATAGACAGAAGCTGGGGTGTATGCGTTGTTGAAACAGGGGACAACGGTAAAGTTAATTACTATGCTGTTCCTCAATTTGACAGTAATAAACATCCGAGTGAGTTTGTAAATGTCGTTGTATTCAGAGCTGAGAAAAATGATGAGGTTACTCTTGATTCGATCACAGATGATACGATCGACTGGTTCTGTAACCGTTCCAAGGCTCCGACAGAGAAGGTTCATATTGACGGCTATGCTCAGAAGATGAGTGACGATATGTATGAAGCAGCAGTTAAGTATCTCGTAAGTTGTGACTTCACGAGAGAAGAAAGCGAAGAAATGCTCGTGCCTTACTATCTTGTTAATAATGCAAGTGCCAAGCCGTTCCTTCTTATCTTCGGTGTTGTATTGGCAGTTGGCGGAACAGTCCTTTTGATCGTCTGGATCAAGAAGAGAAAGGATATAGTTGACGATGACAGGCCGAAAGTATGGAATACTATCGAGTAAACTTTTTAAATTATGATTCGGTTCGTCTAATAAGAGTCTAAAAGGATAATCAAGGAGTAATAATGTTAGATAAGGTAAGATCTGTAACCGGTAACATCAAATGCGGATGGTTTTCAATTGTGATAACCGTGATCTTCGCATCTTTGTATATAAATATTTCCTCTTTTACGATACTCGGATTATTGGGTTTTATAGCTCTTAATCTTCTTTTCTTCATCCAGATCGAGAGCATCATTTCCAAGGACTACAAGATCGTCTTAAAAAGGAAATATACTGTCGTTTTAGCATGTGTTGGAATAGTCTATCTTGTATTATCGATAATCAGTGAGAAATTAGCTGATAATGTTATAACTCTCTCGATATTAGCTATAGCTGTTGTGGTCATAACAGGACTTGCCTTTGCAGACGGATTGAAAAGTAAGAATTCCAAGTTGTTTGTTGCGCTTGCATCCTTTGGTCTTTTATTCTTCTCGATATATCTGATCTTTACTGTAGGCGTATTCTCTCCGGATTCTGCCATGTATTACGATATCTCGAAAACGACATTCGGAGATTACGGCAATACGGGGATTATCAGACAATATGTAGTGGATTCAATATACAACTGCTCTTTCCCGTATTTTTACCCTTTGTGTATCTTTGTAGTTGATAAGCTTACCGGTTTAGGTCGTTATTCGGGCGTATTTATCGATGTATACGCTATGATCTTTACAATGTTTCTTACTATGAGACTCAGTAAGAGGATCACCGGAAATACTTATAGCGGAATAATTGCTTTTGTTGTAATGGCTACTTCTCCGTTTTATCTTGACGAAGTGTGCGGCGGAAGAACGATACCTGTTTCGTTGTTGTTTATAGTTATCATATTGAGCTACTTCTATACGTTATTTACCAGTGAAGAAGATAAAGTAACAAGAGCTCCGGTTCTTGGTCTTGTAATAGGCCTTGCGGTTGTCACGAGATTTGATAATCTGCCGCTTACCGCTTATTGCTTGCTTGTCCTTCTTTTTATCAGCCGAAAAAAGATAAGAGATGTTATCCTTTACTGCGCAGGAATACTTGTATCGGTTTCTCCATGGGTAATCTACTCGTTGGTGAGATTTCATAAGATATGGATCACTGATAACTCCGGAACGCTTTTCCTTGTTAAGTATGCGCTGCCGACCAGAGTCGATCTTCCGGGTGAAAAGGCTCAGACACTATTCTCTGATCCGGGCCTATGGTTTACATCGCTTCTTACTACTAAGACTCTCATTATCTTCGGTCTTATCATCTGTTCGATAGCAGGATTCATTTGCTTCCTGTTCTGCTGTTTCTGGCTATTCAAATCCATTAAGGATAAGACGGCAACATTCAAAAATTCACGCATGATGCTGATCGTTCTACTCTTTTATTTCCTTAAGTCCTGTATGTACGTTGTCGTAGGATATCCTGAGGAGAGATATCACCTTGAGACGATATTCGTTATGACATTTGTATTGCTGGCATTCTGTGTTAACAGAAGAAAGAAGATCAACTTAACTCCTGTATCGATATCAGTTGTTCCGGCTACGATACTGACACTTGTAGTTTACATTGCGTTTTACGGTTCCTTGGGATTTCCGGACAGAACTGCTGATATGGTTTCATCGATCAAGAACGGTGATCTTGGCTGTATCATGTCAAACTCTGTGTTAAGCAGGGTTGATGAACCTGAAGAAGAGATTGACGAGCTTAATATGGCACTTAAAGATCTTCTGAAAGATGATGAAGCGGTTCTTGTAGTTGAGAGTTATTTTGATCTGGAAGTATGGGCAGATTATAAGGTCTATGCACATCCGTATCCGAATAATTCCGATACCATTGAATACGTTGTTTCGACTCATGATGATATCAGCTATGTTGTTGCAAAAGATGAAGATGCTGATATTGAGTTCTTTGCTTCGAAATATCCATGCAGGCCTGTTGGTGAGTATTATATCTTTGCTGTAAGAGCATCAAAGTGACATGAAGATATTAATCTTGCAATAGGTGCTATAATATAACTTGGATTGGGGGAAAACACTATGGATTCGAATAAAAAAGTTAAGGCATCGATAGGTCCGAGACTGCGTACTTTGGGAACGGGATGCACCTTGCTGATAATCTTTTTGATCACGACCGTGATCTGTGCGGGAATCTTTCTCGGAATGCTTATTGTCAACGGTATCGAAGAGACTTTCGTAAACTATTGGGTATATCCTGTTGCGGTAATCGTAGTAGAGAATATCATTTTCTGGACCGGAATCATAATGGTCTATCTGTCATCGAGACAGCTTGGTGCCAAGGTAAGGATCGTGGGTGTCCTTGTTGGTATGATACCTGTTTTGCATTTGATCGCTTTGGGCATCATCCTTTATATCTGCTTGAACGAATACTTTTTCGAGACGAAAAAGATCAAGCTTGATGCTCAGCGTCATGATGAGCAGATATGTAAGACCAAGTATCCGCTTTTCATGATACACGGTATCTTCTTCAGAGATTTTAAGCGTTTTAATTATTGGGGAAGAGTTCCTGCAGAGCTTAAAAAGAACGGAGCAACGATATATTACGGTAATCACGAGTCAGCGGAGACGGTAGCTAAAAGTGCCGAGAAACTTGCTGAAAGACTCAGGGAAGTCATCAAGGAAAGCGGCGCTGAGAAAGTAAACATCATAGCACACTCCAAGGGCGGACTTGATATGAAATATGCTATCGCTCATACGGATATTGCAAAATACGTAGCTTCGATCACTACTATCAACACTCCTCACAGAGGATGTGAATTTGCTGAATATATCCTTAACAAAGCTCCTGAGAAGAGTAAGAATGCTGTAGCAGCGGCTTACAATGCTACTCTTAGAGGTCTCGGAGATAAGTCTCCTGATTTTTTGGAGGCTGTCGGAGATCTCACGGCTACAAGATGCAGGGAGATATCGGAAGATACTGATAAGTTCGATTATAAGGCTCATGGTATCTATACTCAGAGCGTCGGTTCCGGAATGCGTCATGCTATAAGCGGAGCTTTTCCTCTTAACATGAGCTTCCATCTTGTTAAGTACTTTGACGGTCCTAACGACGGACTAGTTGGCGAGCCTTCGTTCAGATGGGGTGAGAATTATCAGTTCCTTACCTGCCGCGGACGAAGGGGAATATCTCACGGAGACATGATCGACCTTAATCGTGAGAATCTCTCGGGTTTCGATGTCAGAGAATTCTATGTCCAGCTCGTAAGTGATCTGAAGAATCGCGGATTATAAAATATTTGCGCATTTTATGGAAATTCCCCTAGGTGTATAATCTAAAGCCTGGGGGGATTTTTTATGTGGTATGAATCATCTGTTTTCTATCAGATCTATCCGCTTGGTTTTTGCGGAGCTCCGTTCGAAAATGACGGAATACTGAAATCCAGGATCCTTAAGGTAATCGACTGGATCCCGCATCTTAAAAAACTCGGTATTAACGCGATATACTTTTCACCTGTATTTGAATCTGATACTCACGGGTATAATACGAGAGATTATGGCCTTATAGATAAACGTCTTGGAACAAACGAAGACTTCAAAAAGGTTGTCGACGAACTTCACAAAAACGGCATCAAAGTCGTTTTAGACGGCGTCTTTAATCATGTTGGACGCGGTTTTTGGGCTTTCAAAGATGTTCAGGAGAAAAAATGGGATTCACCTTACAAAGATTGGTTCCACTTATCCTTCGAAGGTAATTCAAACTATAACGACGGATTCTGGTACGAAGGCTGGGAAGGTAACTTCGATCTTGTTAAACTGAATCTTCGAAACGGGGAAGTTATAGATCATATCCTGGATAAGGTTAAGTATTGGACAGACTATTTTGATATCGACGGATTGAGACTTGATGTCGCATACTGTCTCGACAGGGATTTTCTGAAAAGACTTAGAAGGTTCACGGATGAACTTAAGCCGGAGTTCCTTCTGCTCGGCGAACTTTTGCACGGCGATTATAAGCAGTGGGTCAATGGCGAGATGCTTCATTCGTGTACGAACTATGCCTGCTACAAAGGACTTTTCAGTTCGTTCAACTGCATGAATATGTTCGAGATCATAAACACTTTGATCCAGCAGTTCGGACCTGAGAACTGGAGCTGGTTTAAAGGTCTTCACCTGATGAGTTTTGTTGATAATCATGACGTAACAAGGATCGCTTCTAATCTTAACGATCAGAACCATCTGCCTTTGATCTATACGCTTTCTTTCACGATGCCGGGATTTCCTTGTGTTTATTACGGTTCCGAGTGGGGCGCCACGGGAAGAAAAGAAGAGGGAGATCCTTCTTTGCGCTTAAGTTATGATAAGCCTTTGTGGAATGATCTTACGACTCATATCTCTAAGCTTTCGAAGATCAAGAAGGAGCATAGTGCCCTGAATTACGGTTCTTTCAGATCCGTTCTACTTACAAATCATCAGTGCGTTTTCGAGAGAAATGACGGCAATGAGAGGATACTTGTCGCGATCAATGCAGGTAACTACGAATATACCGCTCACTTTGATGCCGGCTGCGGTCAGGCTCAGGAACTTCTTACGGATACTGTTCATGATTTCGGAGGCGGTTCAGTCCTGAAGCCTTATTCATGCGAGATCTGGAAGATGGAACATTAAGATGAAATACGAACTTGTAATCTTTGACCTGGACGGCACGATACTTGATACACTCGGCGAGCTTACGATCGCGTTTAATCATGCGCTCTCGAAGTCCGGCATTAGTCCTGTCACAAGGGATATCATGAGATCTCGCGTCGGAAACGGTGCCAGAAATCTCGTTAAGAAAAGCATCATAGATCATCCTGAAGCTGACGAGGAAAAGATCCTTTCTGATTACAGGGAATACTATAATTTGCACTGCACCGAGAACACCGATCCTTACCCCGGGATCCCTGAACTTTTTTTGGACCTCAAAGCGCATGGTATCAAGATTGCGGTTGCAACAAACAAGTCTGATGCTGCTGCTCGAAAACTCTGTGAGCACTGTTTCCCTGATACCATCGATATAGTTCAGGGGCATGTGGAAGGACTTCCTCATAAACCGGATCCTGCGATCATCAATAACATGCTCAAAACTTTTGGTATAAGCAGAGAAAAAACATTAATAGTCGGTGATTCGGATGTTGATATCTTAACAGCAGATAATGCAAAAACAGATCATATTAGTGTAGGATGGGGATATAAGGACAAAGAAGTGCTTATAAGAAACGGAGCAGACAGGATCATATCGTCTGCACAGGAACTGAAAACAATAATCTTAGGTGACTGATATGAAACAGAAGATAAGGATCGTTATTAATTTCATTTTGGCATTATCAGTATTATTGGTATGGGGATACATGTTCCTCGGCTCAGAAAGTTTCCTTTCTTCGCCGGGACTTACCAGTCTTAAGTATTTCACCGTACTTTCCAACATCTTTGCAGGCGTAACTTCCGCGTTGTGGGCGATAGTAGCGATAAAAGGCAAGGATACTAAAGCAGTGGATATTCTTAAGTTTGTTTCTACAGTAGCCGTAATGATAACTTTTTCAGTGGTCTTATTTTTCCTAAGACCCGTATATAAGGATGTTCCGATGTATAGCGGAGCGAACCTCGGATTTCATCTTCTTATACCGCTTGCGGAATTAATAGAATTCGTTATCTTCAACAAGACAAAGATCAGCATCAAAGAACGCCTTTTTGCGGGTATTCCGGCATTTTTGTACGGAGCGGTATATCTTTTGAATATCGGCATAAACGGTAAAGGTGAGTGGCCTGACACCAATGACTGGTACGGCTTTCTTAACTGGGGACTTCCGATCGGAATGGTAATCTTTTTTGGCATAGTCCTCGTATCGATCCTTTTGGGTTTTCTTATAATCGGAATTCTTAAGATCAGAGATAAGATAACGGGAAACTGACTCGTTGTTATTTATATATTAATATTGTAAAATGATTCCGATGTCGGGATCATGAGGTCCCATTTACAGAACTGAAGTTCTTTTTATTTTGAATTAATAAGTGTGCTATGGAGGCATGCATTCTTTCCTGTAGGAAAGATTGCGTGTTTTTTATTTGAAAAAAACAGAGGGTGAGAAGATGAACAGCGATATCAGAAAGATATTAGAGGATGTAAAGGACGGCAACGTCAGTGTTGACGATGCTCTTCTTGCTATCAAAAAGCAGCCGTTTGAAGATATAGGATTTGCAAAGGTGGATCTTCACAGAGCTATAAGACAGGGCGCTCCTGAGGTTGTTTACGGAGCAGGAAAGACCTCTTCTCAGATAAAAGGTATTCTCGACACCATGATAGGTAATGATATCAAGACGATACTTATCACCCGTCTTGATAAAGAAAAATACGAGAAAATATCGACAAGTATCGATATGAATTATTATGAAGATGCGCGTATCGGCATAGTCGGCAAAATGCCTGAAGCGGACGGCATTGGTAAGATCGTAGTAGCAACAGGAGGAACATCCGATATTCCTGTTGCAGAAGAAGCGGCATTGACTGCGGAAGCTCACGGAAATATAGTTGTTCGTCTATATGATGTGGGTGTAGCAGGACTTCACAGACTTCTTTCGAATATGGATTCGATTATGGGTGCTTCAGTGATAATTGCGGTTGCCGGAATGGAAGGAGCACTTGCAAGTGTAGTAGGAGGTCTTTCAGACTGTCCTGTTATCGCTGTTCCGACAAGTGTTGGTTACGGAGCATCGTTTGGCGGTATCTCGGCACTTCTTTCAATGCTGAATTCATGTGCCAGCGGTGTATCTGTCGTAAACATAGACAATGGATTCGGTGCGGGATATCTCGCCAGCATGATAAATCATATGGAGGTTAAGAAATGAGGACACTGTATTTTGATTGTTCCATGGGTGCAGCGGGGGATATGCTCTCAGCTTCTCTTATAGATCTTTTTGATGATAAGGAAAAGATCGTTGAAGAACTCAATTCTCTCGGGATCACTCATGTAAAATATGAGATATTTTCTGATACCAAGTGCGGAATAGTCGGAACTCATATGAGAGTTACCGTTGATGGCGTTGAAGAGAGTGAAGAAATGCACGATCATCACCACGAACACCATCATGAACACGAACATGAACATGAACATGAGCACCATCATCATGATCATGAAGGACATCATCACCATCATACGTCTCTTCATGACATTGAGCACATCGTGTGCGATCATATGAAGGTTTGTAACAATGTTACACAGGATATCATGGGTATCTATAAGTTCATCGCTGAGGCTGAAAGTGCTGCTCACGGTAAACCAATTGAGGAAATCCACTTCCATGAGGTCGGAACTATGGATGCTGTGGCGGATATTACGGCTTTCTGCTATCTTCTCGATAAACTTCAGGTAAAAAACGTTATATCTTCACCTGTTTGTGTCGGCAGCGGAACAGTTAAATGTTCACACGGAATCTTACCGGTTCCTGCTCCTGCGACTGCTTTTATCCTTAAAGGCGTTCCTACATATGCCGGTGAGATCAAGTCAGAGATGTGTACTCCGACCGGAGCTGCCATCCTTAAGTATTTTTCGAGCAAGTTTGATGTCCAGCCGATGATGATCGTTGACAGGATCGGCTACGGAACAGGAAAAAAGGATTTTGAAAGTGCCAATGTGGTACGTGCGATGCTCGGAGAAACGAATTCCCAGGAATCTTCCATAGTTGAGCTTAATGCCAATGTTGATGATATGACGGGTGAAGAGATCGGATTTGCGATGGAAAGACTCTTTGATGCAGGCGCCAGAGAAGTTTTCACGGTTCCGGTGAATATGAAAAAATCCCGTCCGGGAACACTTTTAAGTGTTATCTGTGACAAAGAAAAAGAAGAGGAGATCGTTCGTGCGATCTTTAAATACACATCCACTATCGGTGTAAGAGAAAAGCCCGTTAACAGGTTTACCCTGGACAGAAGAACGGAGACTTTGAATACACCGTACGGTGATGTCAGGGTCAAGATCTCGGAAGGCTACGGAGTCGTTCGCGAGAAGATCGAATATGATGATTTATCGAAGATTGCTATGACAAAGGGCGTTTCGATGAGTGATATAAAAAAGGAAATCAGGAGGTAACGCATTATGCATATGGCTGATGCTTTGTTGTCACCTGCAGTAGCAGGAACAATGTATGTCGCTTCCGCTGCGGTTGCGGGATTATCGATCTACAAATTGAAGAAAGAGGAGAAACTTACCAGTGAACCGACGTTCAAGAGATTGCCTACTATGGCTGTTATGTCGGCTCTCGTATTTGCGGGACAGATGATCAACTACACTATCCCGGGAACAGGTTCATCCGGACATATCTGCGGTGGCATGCTCCTTACAGCACTTTTGGGACCTTACGCAGGCTTCCTTTCAATGATCACGGTGCTTCTTATCCAATGTCTGTTCTTCGCGGACGGCGGATTGATGGCCTTAGGTTCGAATATATGGAATATGGCGTTTTACGGGTGCTTCGTGGGATACTTCCTTATCTATAGACCTATCATGAAGACCAAGATAAATACAAAAGTTAAGCTTATTCTTGCATCGGTATTAGGTTGTATTATCACATTACAGATGGGCGCATTCTCGGTTGTCCTTGAGACATCTTTATCAGGCATCACGGAACTTCCTTTTAAGTCTTTCGTTATGCTTATGCAGCCTATCCATCTTGCAATAGGTCTTGTTGAAGGTCTTGCAACTTCTGCAGTTCTCGTATTTGTTCACTCCACATCTCCTGATCTTATCAAGGGTACTGAGAAAGAAGAGAACAAGAAGAGTTCACTTAAAGTCACTATCGCAGTTCTTCTTGCCTGCGTCGTTGTTATCGGCGGTGGTTTCTCGCTTCTTGCAAGCGGCAATCCTGACGGACTCGAGTGGGCTTTGTTCGGTAACACCGAATACAGTGAGAGCAGAACAAACATGGGACTTGATGAAGAAGATTACGGAACATCAAGTAAAGTAGCCGACACGGCAGGATCCATACAGGAGAAGACATCATTCCTTCCTGATTATGCTTTCTCTTCAGACAGCGAGAATCCTCTCGGAACAACAGTTTCAGGTGTTGTAGGTTCTGCGATCGTTGCTGTTATAGCGATCGGCATCTGTTTTGCAGGCGGTTTCTTCCGCAAGAAGAATAAGAAGACGACCTGATAGGGTTAGAAATGAACAGAGCAAGAGAGGCATCTTCCGAGATACGTTCTGTCGAGGACTTAAGTAAGCTTGAATCTCCGGTCCATGACCTGAGCCCACTATCCAAGCTTCTTTTGACCATCGTCTATATCGCGACGGTAGCATCATTTAATAAGTACGACATCGTCGGCTTGTTCGCGATGATACTGGTGCCTCTTTTGGGTTATATGTTAAGCGGGATTTCTGTAAGCACTTGTTTTCGAAAACTAAAGGTGGTGCTTCCGATCGTACTTTTGGTTGGCATAGTAAATCCTTTTTTGGATCGTGGGATCATGTTTTCGATAGGGAGCTTTAAAGTAAGTTACGGCATCGTGTCCATGGTGACGCTGATGCTTAAAGGTGTATTCAGTCTGATGGCGTCGTTCCTTCTTGTGGCGACGACGCCTATAGACGACCTTTGTAAGAGCCTTCGTAAGATCCATATGCCTAAGATCATTGTGTCGTTACTTCTGTTGACATATAGATACGTTTCTATGTTTTTGGATGAGGTCGCGACCATGACGGAGAGCTATTCTTTGAGGGCACCGGGGCAAAACGGTATAGCGTTTAAGTCTTGGGGATCTTTTCTGGGGCAGCTCATCATAAGGAGCATGAATAAAGCAGACCGTAATTACGGAAGCATGATGCTGCGCGGATTTAACGGTGAATTTTATTACTGTGACAGGGTATTTTCGAAGTTGTCGTGGCTTTGGATCCCGATACTTATCGCGGCTTGCGTTCTTATGAGATTATTTAACGTTCCGGCTTTGGTCGGTTCATTGTTCGTGAGGTAAAGATGATAGACATCAGGGGTCTGACAGTTGAATATGAAGGCGGGATCAAGGCACTCGACGGTGTTGATCTTGTTATCTCCGAAGGAGATTCGTTAGGCCTTATCGGAGCGAACGGAGCAGGTAAGAGCAGCCTTTTCAGATCGCTTACCGGACTTACGGCTTTTAAAGGTTCGATAATGTTTAACGGACTTGAAGTCATTAAGAAAAATATGCCTGAGATACGTAAGGATATCGGCTACGTTATCCAGGAATCCGATGATCAGATGTTTATGCCAAAGGTTATAGAGGATATGATCTTTGGACCTGTGAACTACGGAATGGCAAAAGACGACGCCGTCAAAAAGGCAGATGAGATATTGGAACAATTGGAGATAAGCCATCTTAAGGATCGATATAATCACAAGATCTCAGGCGGAGAGAAGAAGATGGCGGCAATAGCTACCATCCTCATGATGAAACCGAAGGTGATCCTTTTCGATGAGCCTACATCATCTCTGGATCCTCATAACAGGCGCACCGTTATTAATGCAATAATGGAAATTGAGGCTACGAAGATAGTAGCTTCACACGACCTTGATCTCATCTATGATATATGCGACAAAGTGGCTTTGTTAAACCGCGGATGTATCGTCAAGGTTGGAAGTAAGGATGAAATTTTAAGGGACAAAAAACTTTTGGAGGAAAACGGATTAGAATTACCTCTTTCTTTTTCTGGCAGGTAAGACCCTAAGAGTAATCAATCTTTTATAATATTTTTATTAGTGTATAATAAAATATATTTTATAGGAGGTCGATTATGAAGGGGATTGTTTTGGCAGGAGGAGAAGGAACACGTCTTTATCCGTTGACGACTGTTACCAGTAAACAGCTTCTTCCTGTTTATGATAAACCTATGATCTACTATCCGCTGTCCACTTTAATGCTGGCAGGGATCAAAGAGATATTGATAATAAGTACCCCACACGATATTGACAGATTCAAAAGTCTTTTGGGAGACGGATCTCGATTTGGTATTTCTCTTTCGTATGAGATCCAGAAAGATCCGAATGGTCTTGCAGAGGCTTTTATCATTGGGGAAAAATTTATTGGCGATGACTCCTGTGCAATGATATTGGGTGACAATATCTTCTACGGAAGCGGTTTCAGAGGAATACTGAAAGAAGCTGTAAGACTTGCTGAAGAAGATAAAGTAGCGACTATTTTCGGATATTATGTTCAGGACCCTGAGAGGTTTGGTGTCGTAACCATAGATGAAGCAGGAAAACCTGTGCGTCTTGTAGAAAAACCTACAAAACCTGAAAGTAACTATGCAGTAACCGGATTGTACTTTTTCCCGTCAGGTGTTTCTGACAGGGCCCGTAAAGTCGAGCGTTCCGCGAGAGGTGAATTGGAGATAACAACTCTTAATCAGATGTATCTTGATGAAGAAAAACTCCATGTAAAGATTTTCGGACGTGGTTTTGCCTGGATAGATGCAGGTACAATGGATAGTCTTATTGATGCTGCTGACTTTGTCAGGATCATCGAAAACAGACAAGGTATCATGATAGCTTCTTTGGAGGAAATCGCATACATCAACAGGTGGATAGACAGAGAAAAACTTTTGGAAGTGTCTGAAAAGTACGGAAAGAGTCCTTATGGCGAACACTTAAAGACAGTTGCTCAAGGAAGAATTCACTACGAGGGAAATCAATTATGAGGATGTTGGTAACAGGTGGTGCCGGTTTTATAGGTGCCAATTTTGTTTTTTATATGTTGAGAGAATATCAGGATATCTCTATCATCTGCGTTGATAAACTCACATATGCGGGCAATCTTTCCACACTTGAGAGTGTAATGGATGATAACAGATTTGAGTTTGTCAAAATGGATATTTGCGATAGAGAAGGTATTTATGGACTGTTTGAAGAAAAAAAGCCGGATGTTGTTGTCAATTTTGCTGCTGAGACCCATGTAGACAGATCGATAACTGATCCGGATGTTTTTTTGAGAACAAACATTATGGGAACCTGCGTTCTTATGGATGCATGCAGGGAATATGGAAATATCAGATTTCATCAGATAAGTACTGATGAGGTTTATGGTGACCTTCCTTTGGATCGTCCGGATCTTATGTTTACCGAAGAAACTCCGATTCATACGTCGTCACCATATAGCAGCAGTAAAGCATCTGCAGATCTTTTGGTTCTCGCATATTACAGAACATACAATCTGCCGGTTACGATATCCAGATGTTCAAATAATTACGGACCTTATCAGTTTCCTGAGAAATTGATTCCTCTCATGATAGCTAATGCTACGGCTGATAGACCTCTGCCTGTTTACGGTCAGGGATTGAACGTCAGGGATTGGCTTTATGTTGATGATCACTGCGCTGCGGTGGATCTCATAATCCGTGACGGAATGATAGGTGAAGTCTACAACATCGGCGGACATAATGAGATGAGAAATATCGACATAGTCAAGCTTATCCTTAAGAAGTTGGGAAAGTCCGAAGATCTGATCACCTACGTAACGGACAGAAAAGGTCACGATCTTCGATATGCCATCGATCCTGAAAAGATCCATAAGGAACTTGGTTGGTTACCGAGTGTGAGATTTGAAGATGGAATAGAAAAAACTATAGATTGGTATATCGATAATCGCGAATGGTGGGAAAAGATCATAAATGGCGAGTACAAGGAGTACTATAGAAAAATGTATGGTTCGGTGGAGAATAAATGAGTAGCGCAGAAAACAGCATGAACGCAATTAAGCCTAATAGTAAGAGTGCTTTCTTGGAGTTTTTTAAGAAAAGACCGCTATTAACTGCGCTTACCATTAACTTCTTTTCATTTCTAATCAGGTTCCTGACTATGGATATTAAATACGAAGTATCCGATGATCATATGCAGGATGCTTTGCTTTCGGGAGCTTTCGGAAATGGATATGACCCGTATATGCTTTTTTCCAACCCGATTCTGGGTTTCTTTTTAAAGTTTTTCTATCAGCTGATACCAACTGTGAGTTTCTATTTCCTGTTCATGGAAGTATTGGCTTTCATTTCAGTAACCGCGATCATTTATATCCTTCTCAAGAAAAACATGAATATTGCCGGAATACTATTAAGTGTATTATTCCTGCTTGCGGGTTCTGATGACATTTATGTTCTTGTGCAATTTACGAAAATAGCTGCTGTAGCCGGTATGGCGGGCGGAGTATTGGTCCTTTACGGAATCTTTGACGCTCCCAAAAGAAAACCGGTATACATAATCATCGGCACTTTGATTACGGTTTCGGGATCTCTTTTGAGATTTGCTTCCATATACATATCACTGATTTTTTTAGGTTTGGTTTTTCTTTACAATGCGTATGCAAGTCTTAAAGATTCGAAAGGGTTATCGAAGGAAACAATAAAGAAAATAGTTATCGGCTTTTCTTTATGTGTAGTTCTCGTTGGAATGTTGTTTGGTTTGTTAAGATTCGGAGATTGGCTTAAGAATAGAAATCCTGAATATAAGACCTTTTCTGATTTCCAACCATACAGATCTCACATTACGGATATTTGGGTGCCGAGTTATGACGCAGTCAGCGATACATATA
The DNA here is from genome assembly GCA_017649645.1 of Clostridiales bacterium. Classification (GTDB taxonomy): domain Bacteria; phylum Bacillota; class Clostridia; order Saccharofermentanales; family Saccharofermentanaceae; genus Saccharofermentans. The sequence goes on from JAGCGK010000193.1 coordinate 31,282, forward strand.
CAGAGTTGGGATATGACGAAACTGACTACTATATGTTAAACAGCTGGGAATTCGTGGATCAATCCATCTATCCTAATGAGGATTTGGAAAAAGTTGGTTCCATTAATATTGCAGTATCGGATGATCTTACAAATTCCGTCATTTTTTCTATTGGCGACTGGGTGATGAGAGGTACGATGTGGTATTGGTGTACGTTATGCCTTTATGCCATGATCATAGTCGCTGCTTTGAACGGTAAGAGACTTTTATGGCCTTTCCTGGTTTTGCTTTCGACTGTTTTATTGTTGGTATGTTTTATATACACGGGACGCACTGCATACAGAGTTGAGTTTAGTACGATCATATGCGCAGAAATGCTTATCTTGGCTACGTTTGAATCCGACAATCAAAATTCTCTCAGCAAAAAGGTGATCGATGCCTTTGGAAAAAAGATACCTTACACAGAGCTTATTGCGACTGTGGTTACGTTGATAATGATATGTGTTCACTTGCCTCTTTTTATTCCGGACAGTAGTCAATTAAGTATGTCTGATGAGGAATACCGTGAACTATTCAATAATACGATGTTGGCATCCGGAGACTTTGATAAAAACAAGTACAGATTCAGATCTGCGGATCGTAAACCGCTTCCTAACATCTTGAATTACATAAAGTCAGATGACTCTCACTATTACTACGTTGACCTTTATACAGCGATGCAGACATTTTATTTCAATTATGATCCTTGGATTAGACCTGAAGAGGGAATGTTCAAAGATCAGTATGTGTATTTTGGAAGTGTTGCGTTGCATCACCCGGGAGAGAAGTATGCACTTCAGCAGCACGGAATTGATCCGGATAATCCATTTTCTGCATTGACTGATAACAGTGTCTTCGTTGTAGATACTAATTTTATTGACATTAAATTGGCATATGTAAGAAAGTATTACAATCCTGATGCAGAACTTGGATATGTCGATACGGTTGACGGATACGATATCTGGAAGATCTTTGTTCCTGAAACTGTTGATGAAGAATAAGAACAAACGAGGTTTGATATGGCAAAGATAATGGTAGTCTGCGGCGGTGACTGGCAGATTGAACTGATCAAAAAAGCTAAGAGTATGGGACACTATGTTATCTGTTCCAACCTTTATGAAAACTCGCCTGCATTTCCGTATGCGGATGTCGGTGAAGTTGCAGACGTTTTGGATAAGGAGACCAATCTTAAGATCGCTTTAAAACACAGACCTGATGCGGTCATTACAGACCAAAGTGATATTGCGGTGCCTACGGTAGCTTATCTTAATGAGAAGTTGGGACTTAGGGGCATTGGAACCGATAAAGCAGATCTTTTCACGGATAAGTCTCTTCAGAGAAAATTCTGCAAGGAACATGGAATACCGGTACCTGATTTTATACTGTGTTCAACCCCTGAGGAGGCATTACCTCTTCTCGAAAAACACGGCAAAATGATAATTAAGCCTATCGACAGTCAATCAAGCCGTGGAGTGTTTACCATTACAAGTAAGGAACAGCTTTTCGAAAAGTACCAGGAAACATTAGGCTGGTCAAACAGAGCTAAACTGTTCATGGCAGAAGAGTATATCGAAGGACGCGAATTTACCATAGACGGCCTTGTTATAAACGGTCATCATTATCCTCTTTGTATCTCGGTCAAGGAAATGTATCCTCATAATCCGAATATCTCAATGATGCAGAGTTACTCTTATCTTTCGGATGAATTTGACTACGATCTTTTGCGTAAGACCAATAAGCAGTTTATTGAATCTACCGGTCTTCCTATGGGTCTTACGCATTCGGAATACAGATATCATGATGGTCAGTTCTATATTGTTGAAGCAGGTGCACGGGGAGGCGGAAGCAATCTGTCCGGTAAGATAGTGCCGTTCGTTTCCGAGATCGATAATTGCGGTTATCTTATCAAGGAAGCTTTGGGTGAGCCTGTTGATGAAGATGCAGTTAAGAATAAAGTATTCAACAGTTCAAAATATGTAGTTATGAGATTCTTCGACTTTGGAGAAGGAATAGTAGATAATGTAAAGGGAGAGGATTTCTTAAAGAATCATCCTATGCTCCTTGATTATCAGCTTAACTTCAAGGTGGGAGATGAACTTAAGAAACCGAAATACGGCCGATTGAGACCGGGACATTTCATTATTGGTTCTGACAATAAGGAAAGGGTTATCGAAGAGGCGAACAAGATACTTAATACTGTCAAGGTGGTATATAGATAATGGCTGATAATAAAAGAGAGAAGATTAGTTTTGTTATACCATGCTACAACTCGACTAATACTATCGGGACTGTAGTAGAGGAGATCAAGACAGTCATGACTCAGGAATTGAGTTCCTATGACTATGAGATCGTGCTTGTAAATGATGGTTCACCTGACGGAACTACTTATGGCGCCATCTTGGATATTGTTGCAAAAGAAAAACACATAAAGGGGATCAATCTTGCCAGAAATTTCGGTCAGCCTTCTGCTGTAATGGCTGCTCTTAATCACGCTACAGGTGACTATGTTGTATGCGGTGACGATGACGGACAGACGCCGTTTTGTGAATTTCCTAAGCTTTTCGCTAAGATTCAGGAAGGATATGATCTTGTAGAAGCCCGATATGCTACAAGAGAGAAAAGATCTCTTTTCAGACGCATGGGAACATTCATGAATGAAGGAATGTCCACATGGCTTATTTCCAAACCTAAGGATCTTGAACTTACAACTTATTGGGTTGTAAAAAGATTCATCGTTGACCAGATGATCCAATATCCTAATACATACCCGTATTTGGGCGGACTTATGCTTCGTGCAACTCAAAATGCTTGTAATGTTGATGTATCTCACAGAGAAAGACTATCAGGCAAATCAGGATACAATTTCAGAAAGATGCTCGAGCTGTGGCTCAACGGATTTACATCATTTTCGGTTGAGCCGCTGAGATTAATGTCCAAGCTTGGAATATTGGTTTCTATTCTCGGATTTTTATTTGGTATATTCATTGTTGTTCGTAAGATCATTGATCCTTCGATCAGTGCAGGATACAGTTCTATTATGGCTGTCATGGTCTTCTTCTTTGGTATTGTATTCTTTTTCTTGGGTGTTTTGGGTGAGTATGTCGGAAGGATATACATTTCTCTTAACAGAGCACCGCAGTTTGTTGTAAAGGATTATAAAGAGTCTGATGAGCTTTGAGTTTGATAACATGATGAGAAGAAAAGAGGAATACGGAGGATTCTTGCCTTTGGAATTGAATTCAGGCAAGGAGTACTTTTCTGAGTATGAATCGCTGCTCAGCAGATTTAATTCGGTCAAAGCAGGATTGGAATTTATCATCAAAGAGACAAAGGCATCCAAATTGTTTTTGCCTTGTTATTATTGTCCTTCAACAACAGAAGCTATACTTAGAACCGGTATCGATGTGGTTTTTTATCACATAGACGAAGAGATGAAGCCGAAGGATATTCCGGATGAAGCCGGAAGTTTGGTTGTCCTGGTTGACTATTTCGGAGTTTTGGGAAAATGTATCGAAGATATCGCAATAGGATTTTCCTTCGCCCAGGTCATTCTTGACAGAGCCCATGCGTTTTTTGCTAAGCCTGTTCTTAAAGACAATATCTATAACATCTATTCCGCTAAGAAGTTTTTCGGCGTGCCTGACGGAGCTTATCTGATAAGTTCACGTATAAGATCTGATGAAGCTCCATCTTACTCCAATTCTTATGCATCGTATCTTTTGAAAACATACGAGGAGGGTACCAACAGCGCTTATGTCGAAAAGAAGGAAGTTGATAAATATCTTGATTCCAGTTATAAAGGCATGTCAAAACTGTCTATAGCAATCCTTGAAAATGTTGATTATGATTCGGTTTATGACAGAAGGAAAGAGAACTTTGCTTTTCTGAAGAAATCTTTTGATGATGTTAATGAACTTGATATCTCTGATCATTACCCTGCATATATGTTTCCTCTTTTGTTGAAGAAGGGTGGAAATGATCTTAAGAAAAAACTGGTCGAAGAGAAGATATATGTTCCGACTTTGTGGTCAGGAAAATATGTTTCGGAAAACGGAAATGAATTCGAACTGAATATGAGAGACAATGCTGTGTTTCTGCCGATTGATCAAAGATATGATACTGAGGATATGAAATATATTGCATATATCACGAGAAAGATGATGGAGGGATGATAAGGTGAAGATTCTTGATACAACAATTCGAGACGGAAGTTATGCGATCGACTTCAGATTCAGTTGTAAAGATGTCCGAGATCTTGTTCAAAGATCCCGTAAGATCGGTATTGAATATATCGAGATAGGACACGGCCAGGGATTAAACGCCAGTTCCTCTGAACACGGCTATGCTCTTCAGACAGATGAAGAATATATGGAAGCGGGAAGAGAAGTTGCAGGAGATTCAAAGTTGGGCTTTTTCTGTATTCCGGGTATAGCTGGTCTTGATGATATTACCAAAGCAAAAAATCATCATATGGATTTTATAAGGATCGGTGTTGCGGTAAAAGATTACGAAAAAGCCAAACCGTATATCGATGCTTGCAGGTCAGAAGGCCTTGAAGTGTTCGTGAATTTTATGAAGACATATTCGGTTGATCCTGTTACTTTTGCAAAGGCTGCCGATGATGTCCATCGTTGCGGAGCTGACACGGTCTATATCGTAGATTCTGCAGGCAGTATGAGCGCTGAAGATATCGGAGGATATATAAGTGCGACCAGAGAAATGTCTGATGTAAAACTCGGTTTTCACGGCCACAATAATCTTGGACTTGCTGTCGAGAATACGGTGTTTTGTGTCAGCAAAGGCATAGACTTTATTGACTGTTCATTCCAGGGTATAGGAAGAAGCCTCGGTAATGCTTCGTTAGAGCAGGTCATCATGGTCCTTGAGAGAAGAGGTTACAGTACAGGATTTGATATTCCTCGAGTACTGGAATACGGCTTCGCAGGCTTAAGAAATATTGTTAATGAAGGTCTTGTTAATCCGCTGGATTATATGTGCGGATTTGCAGGTTTTCATTCCAGTTATCTCAAGGATGTTTACAGATGCTGCAGTGAGAAGGATGTCGATCCTTTAAGACTTATCCTGGCATACAGTAAAGACGATAAACTTACCATGGATTACGATAAACTCTGTAAGATCGCTGATTCCCTTCCGAAGGATACTGAGGATAATCCTTACAGTTTTGGAGAGTATTTCTCCGCCAAGTACAGATAAGGAGTTTTCGGCGTTTAGATATGGGAAAAAAGCACGTAAATCCATTTGTAAAATCATCGTTTCTTTACGTATTCGCATCGGGTCTGGGTCAGATCATGGTCCTTTTGGGCGTTTTTCTCTTTACGAGATTGATGTCTGAGAAAGATTACGGAAGATATGTAACCTATTATTCGTTTGTTTCGGTTTTCGCGGTCCTGATAGGAACCAATCTTTTTGAATCACTGAATAATGCCTACATAGACATAAAAGATGACATTATTGCTTTTCGAAAAAGCGTACTGGTATTATCTTCGATAATTGCTTTATCTGTTACTGTAGTTACTTTGATGATCAGTGTGTTTATACTGCACCGTTTCTCGGCGTTTGAAGTCATAATGGCAGCGATCCATTCTTATACATTTTTTGTGATCAACTATCGAATGTATTCAGCGAACATGGAAAATGATTACAAGAAGAAAATGCTGCTTCTTTCGTTGCCGAATATCCTTCAATTGGCAATATCTCTCATAACGGTCATCGTTCTTCCTGATATATCGTACGAAGCGAGGATCATTGGTAGTGTAGCAGGTCTTGGAATAATAGCGGTTCTTTCATACATCGACATTATCAAATGCCCTGGAAAACCGGTTATTACCAAATACTGGAAGTACGCTTTGAAGATATCGGTGCCATCGATCTTTATGTCGATCTCCTACATGATAATGCAGCAGTGTGACAATATAATGGTTACCAATTATTGTGGAGAAGAAGTAACCTCGGCATATTCAGTTGTTTTTTATCTAGGTTATGCAATGATCGCCGTAAATGCCGCCGTTATGCCTGTTCGTCAGGCTTGGCTTTATCGAAAACTCGATAAGAAAGATTACACGGGAATCAAAACATTGCAGAAATGGTACCTGATCTTGTTCGCATTCCTGGCTACTTTGGTAATTATGTTCGGAAAGCTTGTCCTGATGTTCCTTCCGAGTTCATATCGCCATTCGGAGTACATACCTCCGTTTATACTGAGTGCCTGCATGATGGTATTGTACGGAATGTTTACGGAAGTGCTCCTGTTCCATAAAAAGACCGGTGTTCTTTCAGTAATGGTTTCGGTTTCAGCGATCATAAATCTCATATTGAACGCCATTTTCATTCCGAAGTTTGGTGCTATAGCTGCAGGCTTTACAACGGTCTTTGCTTACTTTATCCTCTTTATCCTTAATAAGATCGGTGCTGATCTTTGCATAAAAAGACTTTATTCTCTCTTGTATTCGGCCGCTTTTATTGCTTGGGCTTTGCTCCTGGCTGCAGTTTTCTATATGACAGAATCCCATGAAGTAATTCGATATATTATCTATTCGGCAATGCTTCTTATTTTTGCGATTATCGCACTCGTAAAGAGAAAGACGATCAAGGAAATGCTTGGCAGTAAGTGATTTGCAATATTATAATATAAATATTATAATTTTTGATAATCATTGATGTTTTTGAATGGATGACTATGCCTCATAGCAGGGATGGATTGAAATCGGCAAAGTGATAATCGGAATCATTAAGAGGGGTCATGAGATGGAAAAGTTGGCTATTAACGGCGGAGAGCCGGTAAGAAAAGAGAAGATATTCTACGGTCGTCAGTGGATCGAAGAGGATGACGTTCAGGCAGTCTCTGACACGCTCAGGTCGAATTACATAACCTGTGGTCCTAAGGTTTCTGAATTTGAAAAAAGATTAGCAGAATATACCGGAGCAAAATATGCGGTTGCGTTAAGTAATGGAACAGCAGCTCTTCACTGTGCATGTATAGCAGCAGGCATTGGTCCCGGTGATGAGGTCATCACTACACCTATTACATTTGCAGCATCTGCCAACTGTGCTTTGTACTGCGGAGCAAGGCCGGTTTTTGCCGATATTAATCCTGAAACATACAATATAGACCCAAAGAGTATCAGAGAGAAGATTACCGATAAGACAAAGGCTATCGTGGCTGTCGATTTTACAGGTCAAGCAGTTGAGTATGATGAGATCCGTAAGATCTGTGATGAGTTTAATCTGATCCTTATCGAGGATGCTGCTCATTCTCTTGCTACTTCATACAATGGTAAGAAGATCGGATCCTTGGCTGATATGACGACGTTTTCTTTCCATCCGGTTAAGACGATTACCGGTGGTGAAGGCGGTGCGATCACAACAAACGATGACGAGCTTTACAAGAGACTTGTTCTCGCTCACATTCACGGTATCACTCACGATGAGAGCTTGATGGAAGGTGCTCCGCATGAGGGTATTTGGTATTACGAGCAGATCAGTTTGGGATTTAACTACCGTATAACTGATTTCCAGGCAGCACTTCTTTTGAGTCAGCTGAAAAAACTGGATTCATTTGCAGCAAGGCGTAAAGAGATAGTTAAAAGATATAATGAAGCTTTTAAAGATCTTGAAGGTATCATTATCCAGAAGGAGATTCCACAGTCTGACACTTGTCGACACCTTTATATTATCCGTTTGGATCTGGATAAACTTACCTGCACGAGAAGACAGTTCTTTGATGCCATGTCAGCTGAGAATGTCCAGTGCCAGATCCATTACATTCCAGTATACTGGTTCCCGTTCTATCAGCACATGGGATATGAGAAGGGTCTTTGCCCTAATGCAGAAGAGATTTACAAAGGCATAATGAGCATTCCGCTTTATCCTAGGATGACAGATGAGGATGTTGAGGATGTAATTCATGCTGTGAAAAAAGTAGTAGAAAATTACAAGAGATAATAAACATGAAGCTTTGTTTAGGAACTGTTCAGTTTGGTTTGGATTACGGTGTGTTTAATACACCTAAGAAAGATCCCGAGTATTGTATAAACTGTTTGGATTATGCTACTCAAAACGGTATCGATGCAATTGATACTGCGACGGCTTATGGAGATGCTGAGAATATTGTAGGTGATTTTTTATCTCGAAAAACGATCGGCAGAGATAAACTCTTTATCAGCACAAAACATCTTCCTAACATTCTCGATGATAGCAAGGCAGAGGATTATGTTGATGTAATCAGGGATAATCTTCAAAGATCGCTTAAAACACTTAATACCGATTATGTGGATGCATACTATTTCCACAGTTCCAGATATGCTTTTCAACCGGAACTTTTGGAGGCCATAAGCGTAATGCAGAAGGAAGGCCTGGCAAAAAAAGTCGGTGTATCGGTATATTATCCTGATGAAGCAATGGCTTGTTTTATCAATCCCAATATTAATTGCATTCAAGCGCCGTACAGCATCTTTGATCACAGGATGAAAGAGTCAGGCGTGTTTAAAACAGGAAGTGAAAAAGGTTTTGATATCGATGTAAGAACTGTGTTTGTCAAAGGTCTTATCCGTCTTAAAGATGATGAAATCCCGGAACATCTTATCAAAGCAAAACCTATCCTGGCAAAACTTGATAAGTTTTGTGAAGAGACCGGATATTCTCGTATAGAACTTGCGATGGGATATGTTAAGAGGGAAAAAGAGATTAATCATCTTGTTTTCGGTATCAGATCCTTGGAACAGCTTAAAGAGGATGTAGCATCTTTTGAAAAAGACATACCTGAAAGTCTATATGAAGAGATTGACAGACAGTTTTCAGGTATTTCAGCTGATCTGGTTATACCTAGTCTTTGGGTGAAGGGGTGATTAAATGAAATACTTGGCAATGATTCAGGCTAGATGCGGTTCGACAAGATTGCCGAATAAAGTGCTTAAGGATTTGTGCGGTAAACCTGCACTTCAGCGCATGATCGAACGAGTAAGTTTAAGTAAGAAAGTTGATGAAGTAATGGTCGTTACTTCGATCGAGAAAAACAATCTTCCTATACTTAGTCTTTGTTCAAGTATCGGTGTCAGAGTAGGAATCGGTTCCGAAGATGATGTTCTCGACAGATTCTATCAGACGGCTAAGCTATTACGTCCTGAGTACGTAATCAGATTAACTGCAGATTGTCCGTGTTTTGATGCCGAACTTTTGGATCTGGCAATAGAGAATCTTCAAAGTGACGTTGATTATTGCGGAATGACGAGCGAATCTTTTGCTGACGGACTTGACTTGGAGATCATTAAGTTCTCGGCTTTGGAGAAGTCTTGGAAAGAAGCTGAGCACTCTTTTGAAAGAGAGCATGTAACACAGTATATCGTAAGACACCCGGAAATATTTAAAACTCAGAACTTTGAATCACCTGTCGGATATTTCGGTGACCACAGGTGGACAGTTGATGAGCCTGAAGATTTTGAACTGGTTTCCCGTATCTATGAGCATTTTATTGGGGAACTTCATACTGAAGAATTCGGATATCGTGAGATACTGGCGTTCTTGAATGATCATCCCGAGATCAAAGCTATCAATCGGATGTATACTCGCAATGAAGGCTTGGAAAAATCGATCAAGAATGATCACATTGTTGAAAAGAATTAAACGGAGGAAAAGATAATAATGCTGTTTGAAAAATCAGATGAGCTTTTGGAGAGAGAACTTAAGGTCTCTCCGCTTGCTGCTCAGACTTACAGTAAATCATACAGATATTTTTGCAAAGGTATGGCTCCTTCATATATGGATCATGGTGAAGGCTGTTATATTTTTGATGTTGACGGTAACAAGTTTATCGATTTCATATGTGCACTTGGACCGGTTACAGTCGGATACAATGAACCTGCTGTTAATAAGGCTGTAATAGATCAGGTAAACAAGTTTGCAAGCGGTACTCTTCAATCGGAACTCGAGGTCAGATTGGCAGAAAGACTTTGCGAGATCATTCCTTGTGCAGAAATGGTCAGGTTCGTTAAGAACGGTGGAGATGCAACTACTGCAGCGATCAGACTCGCGAGAGCATATACGGGACGTGATATAGTCCTGATGTCCGGATATCACGGAATGCATGATTGGTCTATAGGTGCTTCCACAAATAATAAAGGAGTTCCGAAGGCAGTTTGTGAATTGACGATCAACTTTACTTATAACGATCTTGAAGATTTGGAAAACAAGCTTAAGGCTAATGAAGTTGCAGCTGTTATTCTTGAGCCGATCCAAAGTAACGGACCTAAGGAAGGTTATCTTGAAGGTGTTAAGGAACTTGCTCATAAGTACGGAGCGATCTTAATATTTGATGAGGTAGTGTCAGGTTTCCATTATGCATTGGGAGGAGCACAGGAGATGTTTGGAGTATCTCCTGATCTAGTTGCATTCGGTAAAGGACTTGGTAACGGTTATCCGATATCTGCCGTTGCAGGTCGTAAGGATCTTCTTGAACAGATAGAAAAAGGCGTTTTCATCTCAACTACTTTTGGCGGAGACAGCATCGCTATGGCAGCTGCTCTTGCTACTCTCGATATTTTGTCACGCCCGGGATTTTATGATCATATAACAAAGATCGGAACAATGATGCGTGACGGAATCCAAGAAAGGATCGACAAGTATGATCTTAATGATGTTCTCTCGGTAAGCGGTCTTCCTGCACATTGCGGAGTAGCTTTTGAAGGTCACGGATCACTTTCTTATCTTGATATTCAATCCGTTTATTCACAGACAATGCTTCAAAGCGGAATATTGATCTTTGCTATTTATTTTTTGAATTCATCACATACGGAAAAAGAGGCTCAGGCATATCTTGATGCGACTGACAAAGCGTTTTTCTTGATAAGGAAAGCGATCGACCATGATAGTTTGGAGGGAATCCTTATTGGAGGAAAAGTAGATCCTGTTTTCAAGAGAAATATAAAATAACCGGACGGGGCTTAAGAGTATGTTTCATTTATTCGAAAAGGTTAATAACGGTGGCGTATACGTGATTGCCGAGATGAGTGCTAATCACGGAGGAAGTCTTGATAATGCTTTGGAAATCGTAAGGCAGGCTGCCTTAGCCGGCGCTGATTGCTTGAAGATCCAGACATATACAGCTGATTCGATTACCATAGATTGTGATGAAGAACCTTTCCGCATCAAAGGCGGACTGTGGGACGGATACAATCTTTATGAGTTGTACAAAGAAGCAGGAACACCTTACGAATGGCAGGCTCAGATAAAAGCAGAATGTGAAAGATGCGGAATTGATTTCTTGTCTACACCGTTTGACAATGACGCTGTTGATTTTCTTGAATCGATAGGTATTGAAGCATATAAGATTGCCAGCTTTGAAATGGTTGATATTCCTTTGATAGAATACACAGCTTCAAAAGGAAAACCTATGATCATTTCATGTGGAATGGGAAGTATCGAAGAGATACAGGATTCCGTAAATGCATGCCGCAGAATGGGTAATGATCAAATAGTACTTCTTAAGTGTTGCAGTGAGTATCCTGCCAACTGGGATGATATGCATTTGGGAAACATTCCTGATATGAAGAAGAGATTTGGAACTTTGGTAGGATTATCTGACCACAGCATGGGAAGCATAGGCGCTGTTGTGGGTGTTTCCCTGGGTGCGAGTGTAGTTGAAAAACACATCAAACTGGATGATGTATCAAGCGTTGACAGTGAGTTCAGCATGAGCATCAAGGATTTCGCTTCAATGATAGATGACATCAAGGCTGCCAAAAAGATATCGCAGGGGCCGACATACGATCTGTCAGAAAAAGAAACTGCTTCCAAGGTTTTCAGGAGAAGTATATTTGCTGTAAAGGATATAAAGGAAGGAGAATTATTTTCGGAGGATAATATTCGTGTCATAAGACCGAGCAACGGAATCTCTCCTAAGTACTATAGTGAGATCCTGGGCACCGGATGCTGTAGGCACATCAAAAGAGGAGAGCCTCTTTTGACAGATGACATTAAAGACATTATCACCGAGAAAAAAGAGAGCGGATTTGAATTAAGGACAGTAAAACCCGATGATATTGATCTGCTGTTTAACTGGGCTAATGAGCCGATAACAAGGAAAAATGCTTTCCATACGGAAAAGATCCCTTATGAAGATCATGAGAGATGGTTTTCCAAACTCCTGTCTGATCCTGATCAGCAGCAATATATCTTCTTGAAAAACGGAAAGCCGATAGGGCAGATCAGATTCTCGATGGATAAAGATGAGGCTTTGATCAGTTACAGCATATCTCCTGATGCCCGCGGATTGGGATACGGAGTGCTTATGCTCGATATGGCAAAGAAAAAGATCCGTGAAGATCATCCTGAAGTCAAGAAATTGATAGGTCAGGTAAAAAAGGAAAATACAGCTTCTTTGAAGTGTTTCGAAAAGTGCGGTTTTGAAGAGGTCTTTCATCAGTTCGAGTATGATTATTCGAATTGATCGATATGGAAAGAATGAATGGTGCTGATATGAAAAGTATTGTTTTTCGAGCAGATGCAAACCCGGAAATAGGTATGGGCCACATCATGCGTTGTCTCTCGATCGCAGACGCTTTTTCAGGGGATTACAATGTGCTTTTCATTCTTGCGGATAAGAGCCCGGCTAAGATCATATCAGACAGAGGATATGAGAGCATGGTGCTCGGATCAGATTACAGAAATCCTGATGATGAAGAAGCCTTTTGGCCTAAGGAAATCACCCCTGATCTCATAATTGTTGATTCGTATTTTGTTACCGATGATTATATGTCTTTTCTTCAAAAACGATGTGGGATATTGGTATATGTTGATGATCTTATTGAACATCCGTTTAAGGTTGATGTCGTTATAAACTATAATGCCTATGCGGATGCAGAAAAGTATCAAAATCTATATGAAAAAGCGGGCATTGATGAGCCGAAATTAATGATCGGAACCGATTATGTGCCTCTCAGATCGGATTTTTATAATGTTCCGAACAAGATAACATCACCGGAAGTAAAAGATGTGTTGATCTCTACAGGTGGCGCTGATCCGATGCATCTGGCGATCGATATGGTAAAAGCTTTAAGTTCGGATGATGATAAGAAGTTCAATTTCCATTTTCTGATCGGTGCGATGAATTCGGATAAGAAAGAGATATATTCCGCTTCTGAAGATAAGGCGAATGTTATCATTCATGAAAATGTAAGAGATATGAGAGCTTTGATCAGTAGTATGGATATTATTCTTTCAGCTTCCGGTTCAACTTTATATGAGGTCTGTGCATGCGGTATCCCGCTGATCACCTTTGTTATGGCGGATAATCAGATATTAGGTGCGGATTCATTTGATAAGAGGGGACTTGCTGTATTTGCAGGTGATCTCAGAAATGAAAAGCGGGAAGATCGTGCAAATCTGTTGCTGGAAAAAATATATCACGTATCTGATGATTATCAGTTGCGGAAATCCATGGCCGAAACAATGCGAAAACTTGTTGATGGCCAAGGTGCCAGAAAGATCGTACAGGTATTATCCGATATTGAACGTTCTTCGAATTAGAGAGAGTAATATGTTAACATTTAAAAAAACGAGGTAAGAACAGTAAGTGAACGATAGCAAAAAGGGCTTGATCATAGTTTATGATCCTCACAATCTTTATCAGTTTATCTGGTACTATTGCCATGGCGGAAACGATCTGGAATGGGATGCGTTGTGTTTGCCTAATGACAGAAAAGGTGAATATATGCATTCTTATTGTGAGGCATCAGGTATATTCAAAAACGTAATTAAGGACGATAAGAATTTTAATACACTCCCTACCAAGGAAAAGCTTAAAGTATTTTTGGGAATGTTGGGTCACCTGATTATCGGAAAGAGAAGACAATACTGCAAGAAGATGCTGAACCAGTATGTTAACATTGATGATTACGATAGGATCGTCGTGTTGACCGGCGTCGGAATCGTATCAGGTGCATGCATCGCGTTGAGCAAGGAAAAAGATATCGTAATCCTTGAAGACGGAGTCGGAGATTATTCGGAGCGAAAGAAGTGGATAAAACCCAAGAACCTTAAGTCGGTCTACCACTGGCAGGGCTTTATATTGTCACACATGGGATATAGCTGCCCGGGTTGGTATTATTTTGCTCATGAGAAGTATTGCCTGAAATTTAGTTCGAGACCAGATAAGATGCCCGCGAATATATATAGAGAGATCAGGCAGTTATATGAAGAAGAAGGAACAGATCAGGAACTATTAAAGACACTTATCGAACGGACATATCCTCAGATAGCTGAGATAGATTTTTCAAAGTATCAGACAATATTTCTTACATTGCCGTTGGTAGACTGTGTGCATAATACTGCTCCGTATCAGGAACGTCTGCAAAAGTTTTTCGCAGAGAGATATACGAGTATCATATTGAAAAAGCATCCTCGTGATCTCATGGAGTATGATTTCGGAGAGAAAGCCGAAGTATTTGAAATACCAAGTTCGATACCTGCCGAGGCTATCATGACTTACATTAAGGATATGGATATCTATATGTGTGAATCCTGTTCTACGATCATGTATGCCAAACCATACGGATTAAAGTGTATGGTAATCATCCTTGACGGATACTATGAGGAGAGCATTTCTGAAGGCGTTGAGTTTTCTGCGCCGTCTGAGGAGAGTATTCTTTCATATATCAGGGAATTCGGCAGTGAGGACTGCGTAACAGTAAAAGTATAAATTCATAAGGAGTTGATGACATGGCAGTAGATATTAACAAGCCGATCAGTATCTTATATCCGAGGCAGGAGGAAGTAACCTACAGGCAGTTATCCGGCCTTTCGTGCCATGATCTGGCTTTGGACGTATTGTGCCAGAAACTTGCAGGTGCTCCGAAGGAGGAAGCTCTTATCATGAGCATCCTTTCAAGGCTTACTACTGACCCTGAGGTCTCAAAATACCGACAGAAAGTCTTTGTCGATATCCTTAATCTTCCTGATCTTCGAAAAAAAATGATGGAGCTTCTCGACAAGATCCAGTACATCAAGGACTTTAAGACAATGAAACGTGGCTCCACCGAGCGCATGGGACTTTGGGATCTCCTTCATAAAATGGATGAGATCAACGATTATATCGAATGCGTCGAAGCCATGCAGGAATGCCTTAAGAATGCCCCTATCAAGTCACAGGGACTTATAGACCTGCGTGAATATGTTAATGCCATCTATACTGAGTCTTTCTTCTCTGAGATGAAGAATGACATAAAAAAGATCAAGGCTGAGGCGTCCAGCGTCAAGAGCGTAACAGTCGGCATCAACGTAAACGAGCGTTTTGAAGCCAGCAGCCTCGGTCTCATCTCAATAAATAACGAGCCGTTTAAAAAGTCGAATATCGTAAGTAACTTCGCTGATGCTCTTAAGTCAAAA